>JAKVAO010000079.1 GCA_022447685.1 Candidatus Caenarcanales bacterium
TCATGAATAACTAGATTTGGCCAGAGCTAGACCTATTTGTTTACATAATCTTTATTTTTTACCTGAGTAGTTACTAAGCTCAATGTGGATCAAGATAATACAACGCTGTCACAAAGCAGACACACAAGTTAATACACATTGCATTTAAGATTCAAATATTTAATCAGTAGATTTTACAGAAATAGAATACTGAAAAGTCAAAAATATGAAATTTAAACAAAGCTTATTTAAAAACTCTAGATAAAAAACCTTTATTTTTTTCTAAAAGCTCCGAAGCCTCTTCAAAATCAAGCTTCTTCTTAACATATAAAATCGCTTGCTTAACTTTATTCTGAGATTTCTCCAAAGCTTCTTTAGCCTCTTCTTCAGAACACTCTGCAATCTTTTGAACTAAGCCTAAAGCTCTTTTGTAAAGCTTTTCATTACTGACCTTAACATCTACCATCAGATTGCCATAGGTCTTACCCAGCTTCACCATCACAGAAGTACTAATAGTGTTTAAAACAATTTTCTGAGATGTACCAGCCTTAAGCCTAGTGCTACCACTGAGTATCTCAGCTCCGGTATCCAAGAAAATATTATTCTCAGAGTAAGAAAAAATCTTAGCTTCTGAGTTATTAGATATAGCCCCAGAAAAAGTATTAATATCTTTAACTGCCTTCAAAGCTCCTATACAATAAGCCGCACCACCACTCGCTGAAATAACAATTAAAGCATCCTTAGAATTCAATTTCTCTTTAACCGTTTTATAGCCAGCCTCTTCATCATCTTCAGCGCCTTCAACAGCGTGAATTAAAGCTTTCTCACCACCAGCAATAATACCTTGAACCATAGCAGGATCAGTAGAGAAAGTAGGAGGACACTCAACTGCATCCAAGATCCCCAAACGCCCACTGGTACCAGCTCCAAGATAATATAGAGTACCACCATTATCCAGACACTCAGTAACAGCATCAACAATTTTGGCGATATCAGCCTTGGCTTTTTTCAATGCTGCTACTACATTTAAAGTATCTTCAGCAAAGAGCTGAGCTAAATCCTCAGAAGATAATTTATCTAAATTCTCTGATTCTTTGTTTACTGATTCTGTTATCGATAAATTTTGCAAAGCTTATTCCCCCAATATTACTTATATAAAAGACAAGAGACACAATGTACCTTAGCTTCATCACCAAGATCTTTTAGAATAGGCTTTTCTTGCGAGCAAGCTTCAAAACGCTCAGGACATCTAGTGTGAAAAGCACAACCGGCTGGGATTTTATTAGCTTTCGGAATTTCTCCTTCAAGGAAAAACCTTTCTCTATCTCTAATCTTAGGATCAGGAATTGGAGCTGCATTTAATAAAGCTCTAGTGTAAGGATGCTTAGGATTTTTGAATAAGTCATCTTTACTAGCCATTTCAACAATCTCACCAAGATACATCACAGCAACTCTATCAGCAATAAATTTCACAACAGCAAGATCATGAGTAATAAAAAGAAAACTAATACCAAGTTCTTCTTTGAGTTTCTTCATTAATTTTAAAACCACCCATTGAACTGAAACATCGAGTGCACTTACCGCTTCATCAGCAATAATAAGCTTCGGCTTAGAGGCTATAGCACGGGCTATGCAAACTCTTTGGTTTTGTCCACCTGAACACTGGTGTGGAAATTTAGTAGCAAGTACTGGGTCCAGCTCAACTAGTGACATTAACTCATAAACTTTATCTTTGATCTCAGCTTCGTTCTTAGGGAAACCCTCCTGAGCTTTATTAATTCTTAGAGGCTCGGCGATACTATCAAAAATCTTAAAACGCGGATCTAGACTAGAAAAAGGATTCTGGAATATCATCTGCATTGCTTTTCTTTTTTCACGTAGCTTAGATGATTTCAATGCTAAAAAATCTTCACCCAGAAACTGAATCTCACCAGAATCACAATCAAGTATTCTGGTAACAAGCTTTGCTAAAGTTGATTTACCACAACCTGACTCTCCTACCAAAACTAAACACTCAGCTTCTTCAAGACTCAAACTAAGATCATTTACTACATGAAGCTTATCCTCTTCTTTTGCAAAAAAACTATTTGCTGAAATATCAAATTTTTTATTTAAGTTTTTGAGTTCAAGCAATGCCATTTATAATGAATTTAGCATGGAAAAGAAAATTGGGATTATTGGAGTTGGTTCAATGGGCAGTGCAATTGCACTAGGCTTAGGTTCCCAAACTGAATATAAGCTTTATCTTTATAATAGAAGCCCTGAAAAACTCAATAAGCTGAGAGGAATTATCGACTTTATAAAAGTAGAAGAACTTGCAAATATGCTCAAGGAAAATATGGATTATATAATTCTTGCAAGTAAGCCCCAGCATATTCCAGATATCTTAAATGAACTAAAAACACTTAAGCTCAATGAAAAAACTGTCTTAGTATCAGTGGCAGCTGGATTTACCATAGAATCAATCAATGAGTTCTTTTCAGATAATCCAATTGCAAGAGTTATGCCAAACACTCCAGCTCAAATTTCAGCAGCAATGTCAGCGATATCTGTAAACCCTAAAGCCCAAAGCCAAATTACAGAGCTAGAATCAATATTTCAGAACATAGGTGAGACGGTGCTTTTAGATAATGAAGAACAAATGCACGCATCTACAGCTATAGCAGGCTCTGGTCCTGCTTATTTTTTTAAAATTATTGAAGCTTTAAGCAAGGCAGGTGAAAAACAAGGTTTAAAACTAGAAGAAGCAGAAAAACTTGCGATTGAGACTATGTATGGAGCGGCTTTGCTTTTAAAGAAATCACAGCTTAGCCCTTCAGAGCTTAGAGTTCAGGTTACTAGCCCAAATGGCACAACACAGGCTGCGCTTGAAAGTTTTAACGAATCTAAAATTGATCAGATAGTTTCTGCTGCTGTCGAAGCAGCCTGTGCACGCTCTAAGGAATTAGCTAAGAGTCAATGATGGTTTGAGAAGTTTGAAAAACGCAGCTATGGCAGCTTCACACTCAAACAGGAAGTCAAGGTGTGAAGTTTTTAGAGCAAGGCTTTCAAACTTTGAAAAGGCTGAGTTGACTACTGGTCAATGATGACTTTGAGAAGTTTGAGGAACGCAGCTATGGCAGCTTCACACTCAAAATAGGAAGTCAAGGTGGGAAGTTTTCAGAGCAAGGCTTTCAAACTTTGAAAAGGCTGAGTTGACTACTGGTCAATGATGACTTTGAAAAGTTTGAGGAACGCAGCTATGGGAGCTTCACGCCTTGACTTGAGCCATGGATAGAACTTCGTTCCACTCCTGCTCACTAACAGGTTGCACTGAGAGCCTAGCTCCTTTTTGTACGACTTTCATATCAGCTAGTTTTGGGTTAGCTTTAAGCTGCTCTAGGGAAATCATCGGTAAATCCTGAACAAATTTAACATCGACTAGATACCATCTTGGCTTCTCTGGATCTGACTTAGGGTCGTAATACTTAGACTTTTCATCGAATTGTGTAGGGTCTGGATATGCTTTCTCACTTGCAATTTCAGCTACACCGACAATACCTGGAGGAGTCGCGTTGCTGTGATAGAAGAAAACCTTATCCCCCTGCTGCATTTCATCTCTCATAATATTTCTAGCTTGATAATTCCTAACCCCATCCCACATATCAGTTTGCTTTGGCAGTGCTTTCAAATCATCTATAGAGAAAGCATTGGGCTCAGACTTCATTAACCAGTACTTAGACATAATCGATTATTATAAATGATAAGACAGATATAAGTTAAAATATTCTAGCGGTCATGGATATACAGGATTTAGAAAATAAACTGAAGTCTCACCTCTCTAAAAAGCGATTTAAGCACACCTTGTCTGTAAGAGACACTGCTTTGAGATACGCTAGAGTGTTTCAAGAAGCAGGGCTTAGTTTTCTAGAGAAAGAAAAGAGCTTACTGGATGAGAAGTATCTCAATAAAATAGAAATCGCTGCACTTTTACACGACTATGCTAAAGAAATAAAGAATGACGAACAGATTAATTTAGCAAAATTTTATGGTTTAGATATATATGAAGAGGATTTAGATAGACCAAATCTACTTCACGCTCGCGTTGGCGCTGCCATTGTTGAAGAAGAGTTTGATATTTATGACTCGATTATTCTTAGCGCAATCAAAGAACATACTTTTGCTGGAAGAAATATGACTTTTGCCTCTAAAATTATTTTCCTGGCTGATATGACTGAACCTAATAGAGATCTCAAAGGAACTAGTATTGATCTAGAGAATATTAGAGCCTTAATCATAGAGAAAAAAGATATTGAACTTGCGCTCTTTCTTGCCATGCAAAAGAAAATAGAGTATGTTCTATTTGAAAGAAAAATGCTTCATCCACTTGCCTTATTTTCGTGGAATTATATGGTAAAGAGAACTAAAGTTCATGCAAATAATTAGAAAATTAGATGAATTAAATGAATTTCTAGCACCAGTCTGGGCAGATGATAATGATTTGCTAGCTTATGTTCCGACTATGGGCGCTTTGCACTCTGGACACGTTTCACTAATTCACAAAGCAAAAGAAGTTGCTCAAAAAATCATAGTCAGCATATTTGTAAACCCTCTCCAATTCGGTCCTAATGAAGACCTAGATTCTTATCCAAGAAGCATCGATGAGGACATTATCAAACTTTGGGCAGCAGAAATTGATTACTTGTATATCCCTGAGTTAACTGAAGTAGAACTTGAAAGTTTAACCAAAATTAATGCAGATAGAGAAATTAGTAAGATTCTATGTGGCAAGTCTAGATCAGGACACTTCGATGGTGTTTGTACTATTGTTAATCATTTTTTTAAAACTATAAAACCTGACTTTGCTGTTTTTGGAGAAAAAGATTTTCAACAGGTAAAAATCATAGAGCAAATGATTTTAGAGCAAGCTTTCAATATAACTCTGATACCAGCACCTATTTTTAGAGAAGCAAGTGGACTTGCAATGAGTTCACGAAATAGTTATTTAGATGACCAAGAGAAAACTCAAGCGGCTTTTATCTACGAATCCATACTTAAAGAAAAACAATTACTAGAAGACTTACTTTTCCCGCCTCAAGAGGAACAGATCTTAAATTCTATAAATACCATTAAAGAAAAACTAAGCAATGCAGGTTTTAGGGTTGACTATGTTGAATTCCATTGGTCAAGAATCTTTGTTGCTGCTTACCTAGGAAATACTAGGTTGATTGACAATATTGAAATTGTTACGTAATGCCCACTATCTGCGTAACAATTCTATTAAAGTTAATTTTTAACAGCCATAGCAAGCCCAGCATGAACTGTAAGAATAGTTCCATTGAAGACATCCGAATTAGCAAGCTGTGAATTAAACTCTTGAATTGCTTTGATTCTTTTATCCTCAGTATTTTCCTCTAAAACTTCATACTCGTGTAAACCCAAAACATTGTCGACAAGAAGAATTGCACCAGGTTTAAGTAGCTTAGCAGCCTGCTCCAAGTAATGAGGGTAATTGACTTTATCTGCATCAATAAAAATCATATCCAAACTAAGTGGCTTCTCCTCAACTAATTTAGCCAAATAAGATTTAGCATCCAGATTAACAACAGAAGCGATCTTAGCTAAAGCCGCCTTATCCAGATTATTCTTCACGATTTCAGCTTGCTTAGATGAGTATTCAACACAAGTTAGAGAGTATGCAAGCTCATCATTGGCTTCTAGGTTCTTAAGGTCTTGCAAAGCTCTTCCAATCCAGATACTGCTGTAGCCAAAATAACTCCCAAGCTCTAGAATATTACGTGACTTTGATGTTTGAATCAAAAGAGAAATAAATTTAGCCTGATCGGCACCAATATTCATCATCGGACCACCAGCATTCTTCTGCTCTTCTAAAACACCCTTCAGAAGCTCATCTTCAAACTTAAAAGTGCTCGTTATATAGTTATTAATTTCAGATTTAAAGTCAGACATAATTATTCTTTTTTCTTATTAATCTGTTTTAGAATCTCTTTTTCAAGACTTTTCTGGAAAGAATAAAACATCGCAATTTCTTCTTCCACAAAACGCTCCGCTTCCAAAAGAAAATCTTTGACAGACTTAAGTGGAATTATATTTATAACATTTTTGACTTCATCAACAATTCTATGTTTATGATCAGCTGAAACATTCTCCAGATCTTTTTCAGCTTCACCTAGCTTCTCTTCTTCTTGCGCCTCCACAGGTCCTTGAACCTTGCCTTGTCTAAGTTTGAGTAATTGAGACACTAAGGCAACTAGCTGAGCTAGGAACATTGGAGAAGATTTATTAATCATAGCTGGATTCAAAGCCACAACTAGAGTAGAAGTGAAGTCTCTTTTGCTGAGCATACTTGCAAGAGCTATGCGGTTATTGAGTAACCATGAAGCGAAGTTTTGATTGTTTTGGATTTGCTTAGGATAATTAGGATGATCCTGAATATAGTGGTACTTATCAAATTTATCCTCGATAGAACCAATATCGCTTCTAGTAATAGTTGTCGGTTCTGCCTTAAATAAATTATTAACCCTGAGATCTTTATTTACTAGATTAGTCGCCTTGAAGGTATCAGCAGTTTTAAGAACTCGCTCAGATTCAATGTCTTTCCTAGCTTCGAATATATCTTTCTTCTCTAGAGCACGAACTAAATAATTGAACAACTCATCGTAGGTGAAACGATAATTAGGATGATATTGAAAAACATACCTAAGTGTAATCGCAAGCGTAGAAGTAGATACCTGCAATCTAGAGGCATAGTCCGATAATTTAATATGGAAATTATTAACCAAGTTGTAAAATTTCTGTTTGTCTTTTAAAATCTCATTTGGTACTATAAAGTCATTACGCTTTATCTCTCTGCTTTTGAAAGGGACGAAAGCATTCTGTATATTCTGAACTTTACTTGGAGATTCGTCCAAGATAATATCCTTTTGCCGCAAATCTTCTCAGCAATTAAGAATTTTAGCATTTTTGAAAAAAAAACATCTTTTTTTGAAATATCCTTGTCTAATTTATGATTTTGGATATATAATCACAGAATAGTTAGGAAATAAGCGCTAATTAAGGAGAAATTACACATGAATAGAGCTGAATTGGTTGCAAAGATTGCTGAAGACACACAAATGACTCAAAAGCAAGTTGATTCTATGCTTGCTGCTTTTATAGAAGCTGTTAAGACTACTGTTAAAGCTGGTGAGAAAGTTACTTTAACTGGCTTTGGTACATTTGAAAAACGTCACAGAAAAGCTAGAGAAGGTAGAAACCCACAAAACGGTGAGAAAATTAAAATCCCTGCTTGTGATGTTCCTGGTTTCTCTCCTGGAAAACAGTTCAAAGAAGCTGTTAACGGGTAAGTTTATCTTTAATAAACCTAACAAAAAGAGTCTGCAATCGCAGGCTCTTTTTTTATGCAAACTTTGTCTATCAGCAAGAAAGCTGTCCGAAAACAAAGTTTTTAATGTATCTTTCAAATGAAACTCGAATCCATAGTATAATCAATACCTAAAGTTAATTACTTATGGCTAGTAAAAGCGGAGCAGCAGAAGATTCTTTTAGAAACGGCGGAAAAGTCGTAGATATCAATGTCCAAGATGAAATGACAAGTAGTTTCATTTCATACGCGATGTCGGTTATTGTATCAAGGGCGATACCAGATGTTCGTGATGGCTTAAAACCTGTTCACAGACGTATTCTTTACGCGATGCATGACATGAACATGTATCCAGATAAGCCTTTTAAGAAATGTGCACGTATAGTTGGTGAAGTTCTCGGTAAATACCACCCTCACGGTGATACAGCTGTATACGATTCACTCGTTAGAATGGCACAGCCTTTCAGTTCTAGATATACACTAATTAATGGTCACGGTAACTTCGGTAGTCTAGATGATGGTCCAGCTGCGATGAGATATACAGAGGCTAAGCTTCAGAAATTATCGACTAGAATACTTGCTGACATTGGTTCAGAGACTGTTGATTTTGTTGACAACTTCGATGGTTCACTTCAGGAGCCTGATGTTCTTCCATCTAAAGTTCCAAATTTACTTCTCAATGGTGGTACTGGTATTGCTGTTGGAATGGCCACTAATATCCCACCTCATAACTTAGTTGAAGTTATGAAATCTATCATTGCTCTTATCGATAAGCCTGAAATGGAACTAGATGAACTCATGGGAATTATCAAAGGACCGGACTTCCCACCTGGATGTTCTATTATCGGCAAGAAAGGTATCAGAGAATACTTCGAAACAGGTAGAGGTTCTATCACTCAGAAAGGAACTTACACGATTGAAGAGCTTGCTAAAGGTAGACAAGCGATTGTAATCACTGAACTTCCTTACCTAGTTGGAGCTGAAGCATTTGTAAGTAAAGTTGCTGAATTAGTTAAAAACGAGAAACTCACAGGCATAGCTGATGCTAATGATGAGTCTGGTAGACAGGGTACTAGAATCGTTATCAAACTCAAGAAAGATGCTAATGCAAATGTAATTAGTAATAATTTACTGAAATTCACTCCACTACAACAAAACTTCCCAGTTAATATTGTTGCTCTAGTGAAAGGCAAGCCTAAACAACTAGGCATGCTCTCTATACTTAGAGAATTTATCGAATTTAGAGCAGAGGTAGTTACTCGTAAAGCACAGTATGACCTCAAGAAAGCTGAAGCTAGAGATCATATACTTCTAGGTTTACTTAAGGCTCTTGATAATATCGATGACATTATCGCTCTAATCAAAGCAGCTAAGTCTTCAGATGATGCTAGAACAGGACTTGTTGAGAAATATGAACTAAGCGTAGAGCAAGCATCCGCGATTCTTGATATGCAGTTAAGACGTTTAACTGGACTTGAAAGAGAGAAGATTGAGAAAGAACATGAAGAACTACTTAAGTTGATTCATGATTTGAAAACTTTACTTGCTAGCCGTGAGCTTATTCTAGAAGAAGTTAAAAAACAATCACAGGAAGTAATAGATGATTTCGGTGATGAAAGAAAAACTAAGTTAATTGCAGATCAAGGTGAACTTGATATTACTGATCTTATTGCTAACGAAAGAATGGTTGTATTCTTAACTACTCAGGGTTATATCAAGAGAATACCTTTACAGACCTTCGAAAGACAGAGAAGAGCTACTAAGGGTAAAGGTGGAATCAAAACCAGAGAAGAAGATGACTTGCAATCTCTTTTCTGCACATCGATGCACGACACTTTATTATTCTTCACGAATAGAGGTACAGTATACAGCGCGAAAGTATTCGATGTTATAGAAGGTAGTAGACAACATAAAGGTCAGGCTTTAGTAAATCTAATTCAGATCAAACCAGATGAAACTATCACATCTGTTATTCCGGTATCTCAATTCAGTGATGGTACTTACTTAACGATGTTAACTTCACAAGGTGTTATCAAGAAAACAGGTTTATCTGATTTTACTTCAGTAAGGAAGTCTGGAATTGTAGCTATCAATCTGGATGACTCTGATGAACTGAAATGGGTAATTATTACTGATGGTGATAAGACTTTAGTTCTAGGTACTGCTGATGGTATGGTAATTCGTTACGATGAATCTGAAGTTAGAGCTATGGGTAGAACCGCTAGAGGAGTCAAAGCTATCAGTCTCAGAGAAGGAGATTACTTAGTTGGTTTCGATGCTGTTTGTTCTAATAACGAAAACTTAGACCTACTAGTAATTACCAATGATGGATACGGTAAGAGAGTTAAACTAAGTGAATTTAGAGTTCAAGGTCGTGGTGGACTAGGTTTAATCGCAACTAAGTTCAAGTCAGCTAGCAGCAAAATGGCCTGCATCACTAATGTCGAGCCTGGACAAGAATTCATGATCGCAACTTCTAAAGGTCTTATCGCAAGACAAGTATCTGAAAATATTTCTTGCCAAGGTAGAATGGCTACTGGAGTCAAAGTCCAAAATATGGATAGCGATGATTCTGTAATCTCTGTTAATAAGATTGTTGAAATAGAAGAATCTCAAGATCCTATTGCACCGACAGCTGATTCCTTAGAAGCATTACCTGAGGTAGATGAAATCGATACAGTTGATGATGTTGCTCTTGTAGACGAGGAATAATTATGATTAGTATTAGCTTTGATGCTATGGGTGGTGATAATGCACCTTACGAAATTGTGAAAGGAGCCCTTGAAGCATCAAGAGAGCTTAAGATCAAATCGCTAATTGTTGGTGATGAATCACAATTAAAAGAAATCTTAGAAAAACTCGGAGCCAACTTAGAGAAAGACAGCATAGAAATTATTCCTTCTAATTCTGTTATAGAGATGGATGAGAAGAATCCAGCTAAAGCTATCAAACAAAAAAAAGATAGCAGTATGGTTATCTCTAATAAGCTTGTTACTGAAGGTAAAGCTTCAGCTGTAATCTCGGCTGGTAATACTGGCGCAGCTACAGCTGCTTCTTTGTTTGAATTCAAAAGAATTCCTAATTTTGAAAGACCTTGTATCTGCACTTTGATTCCAACCATTGGAAACAAAATGTTACTCTTAGACGCTGGTTCTAATATCGCAACTACACCAGAGCAAATGCTACAAGTAGCCAAACTTGGTTCTTTTCTTGCTTCTGCGCTTTTTGATCATAATAATCCTAGAGTAGGTTTACTTAATATCGGTGAAGAAGATGGTAAAGGAACTGATCTTTACCGTGAAGCATTTGACCTGATCAAAGCTGAGGATCATATTAATTTTGTTGGTAATGTTGAAGGTAATACTATTATCAACAATATCTGTGAAGTCGCTGTCTGTGACGGCTTCACTGGAAATATCCATCTCAAAGCTCTTGAGGGTGGTTTAAGAATGATGGCTGATAGTTTTAAACATGAATTATCTTCGTGTATGTTTGGTAAGGCTGCTGGCTTGGTTTTGAAAGCCAAAGGTGCTTTCAAGAAAATCAAAGGTCACTTCGATCCATCTAGTTATGGTGGTGCACTACTTGGTGGTTTGAATGAAATTTCTATTATCTCTCATGGGAGTTCTAATGCTGAAGCTATTAGGAATGCAGCGAAGCATGCAAAGTTACTAGTGGAAGCGGATATTGTTAAGAAAGTTAAGAAAGTTTTTGCTGGAGAGGCTCTTAAGTCTTAGAGCCTGTCTTGAAAGTTAATTAAATCAAGCGAGTCTTTTAGTCATAATACGGATCATGGCTATTTTGACCATA
>JAKVAO010000008.1 GCA_022447685.1 Candidatus Caenarcanales bacterium
TATGAAAAATAAAATTAAGGAGCTATGTTCAAGAAAATGGACTGAACTCCGAAATAATTAATTTACTTGGTATAACTAAAAATGACAATAATTTTTTTATACGCATAGCCCAAGCCCCTATTATCTTAACACGTATATTCATATCAGTATTATTTTAAGATCTGATTAAGCCTAAAATTAAACCTAGCTAATCTGAGCATCCAAATATTCTTTGATCCCATTTAGCTTAGCTAAACTCAATTTATCTAAATTTTCATCAGTGAGACTAAAATCACTATCTAGATTTTGAGCTTTGATCATCTCTTGATTATTAAGGGCAAATAAAGCTGGATGTTCAGTGATACCTTGCTTAAGTCCAGAATATTCATTTAACCATTCTTTATATACTGAAGTATTACCAAGAGTAGCTTGAATATTAGAATCTCCTTGAATATCATTCATACTAAGACCAGATGAAGCGTCAGTATTCCTCGCAACATTCAATAAAGAAGCTTGTATTTCAGGGATCATATCCAAACCTGAACCAAGAACAAAGCCACCATTCTCCATAGCCAAAGCTGCTGCCTGAGAATAGCCTTTAATATCATTTCCAAGCATAGATGAAGTAGCTTCTCTAAAATTAGCTATTGTTGCCTGTTCTTGAAGCCAAGGTAAATCTGGCGCTCCTTCATATGTTTCTATTAGACCCCAATCAGGGTGAAATATAGTAACAGGAATTTTCCCTTCTTCCTCTGCTTGTTTATATTCTTCAAAATCACTAATATAAGCTAATCCAACATCAAAACTTTTTTTATCCCCATCTATAATATTATTCGTAAACAACATCGCAAATATACAAAGTAATTTTTAGATTATTTTTGATAAATTAACGCAAACTTAATCAAAGCTGTGCATCAAATAGACTAGGTAAGTCGTAGTAGGTTCACAGTATATAGTCGGATATATATTCGGAATTTAGGAGAGAAGGAAATATGTACAATTTTAAGCGAAGAGTTATCGCACGAAAAGATATGTTTTGGGATAGCTTATTTCTAATGTTTCTTATAGCATTTGTAAGCTTTCACTTATTCGTAGCCTAATTTATCTTTAGCGCTTCTTTAGAAGCAACCAGTCTTTAACTGCATTAAATTTATAACGATTAGCAGCTATAAATCTATATGAACCTTTGAATATAGATCTAAATGGCGGCAAGTCTAATAAATATAAAAAAGGAAGTAGAATCGGTATTCTACTAAGCATACATGTAAATACTTCCACACCCGATACTAAAGTAAATTCTTTGGTGAACATCTTAATTTCTTGCACTTTATGAGCTTTAGGGAGCTTAAGTATTTTCTGAGCAAATTCAGAATTAATACCAAGTGACTCTAGACCTAGTCTATTCATCAGCTTCATAATCAAGCCAATACTATTAGAACAGAGAAAACAAGTATCATCATAGAGCACAACGTCTTTGGGTTTTATACGTATTTTACTAAGTTCTAATTTTAACTTCAGACCAACTGTCTTATCCGTGGTCTGCTCTGGGTTGTCCCCCAACTCAGAGGCTATTTTAAGCAGCTCTAATACATCTTTTAAGAGTTGAACAATATCAACACAAGCAATGTTATTGTCATAATCTTTGAGGTTATTTGTCGCTCTTTTGGCAACCTTAATAGCCCCAGTAACCCTGTTTTCACTCAATAAATGGCAAGTGACCATCAACTGAATCAAAGCTTGGTAGTAAGGCCTGTCATCACCACGATATGACTGCCAGAGCTCCTCTAACTGCTCATGAGCATGGAAAAATTTGCCTTTATTGAATAAGCGGAGCGACTCTAGAAGTATGACTAGCATATATATAATTTATGCCACAATCTGCTAAAATGCTTAGTTAATGGATATTTCGGCTGTGAGTGATGAGAAATTAGCAAGAGAACTTAAAAACTTCGCTTTAGAGTCTACGAGTTGCGGTGTCGCAATTGCAGACATGCAAGTTGAGGATCAACCGCTAATATATATTAATAAAGGTTTTGAGAAAATCTCGGGCTACACTAGAGATGAAGTCATCGGTCAAAACTGTCGTTTCTTACAAGGAGATGATACAGAACAACCTCAGTTAGAATTACTTAGACATGCACTAAGAGAGGGTGAAGATGTTATGGTCACCCTTAGGAACTACAGAAAAGACGGTACAATTTTCTACAACGAGCTTTATTTATCACCAATCAAAGATTCTAACGGTAAAGTAACTCACTTTATTGGAGTTCAGAATGACGTCACAAGAAGAGAGATCCTAGGACAGGAACTTGCAAAACACAAATCCAACAAAATTGCAGTTAAAGACTACGAAGAGGGAAGTATCAGACTACTTTCTCCAGAGCAGATTATATACATCGAAAGAGAAAGCAGACAGGTAATCATATACACTAACGAGAAAGCATTTCCTACATATTTCACTATTGAGAAGCTTGAAAGACGCCTATCACACTGCGAATTCTACAAAGCTAACAAAGGTGCGTTGATCAACCTTAACTATATTGAACATATGATCCCTAATGGTGATGGTACTTACGATATAGTTTTAAAAGACAAGAGAGAGGCTGAAATCACAGCATCTAGAAGTGGCTCAAAAGCTATTCTTAAAGACCTGCAAATACAGTAATACCCATTGTCGGACTGCATTTTGCGACAAGCAAATGACACTTGAGACGCATATCTGCAACTTAGCCATTCCTTAACTTAAATATATAGAATCAGGGCTATTATATTAACATACACATAAAACCAGCTTATGCCAGAAACTATGTTTTCTCTTCGCTTAGTTTCTGGTTACTTTTTTTAAGGGGTGCGTGTTCGTCATAAAGGGAGTCTCCAATGGGCGAAGCTATCGAATTTTCTCAAGTAATACCCTGTGATTCACAGTATCTTTACGATTGGCATAATATGCCAAAAGCTCTCAGTCGTTTAATTCCTCCATGGGAAAAAGTAAGAGTAAAGAAACATCCTAGTACTTTAATCAATGAATCTGAAGTTAATATAGATTTACTAATGGGACCACTGTCTTTGAACTGGGATCTGAAAATACACGATGTTGTCGAAGGTAAACAATTTTGTGACAGCCAAGTCAAAGGTCCTTTCAAGGAATGGACACATAGACACGAAATGCGTGAGATGAATGATAGTAATTCATTACTTGTTGAAAATGTAAATTTCAAAATGCCAGTATTTCATTCACTAGGTTCTAAGTATTTTGCTATAGACAAACTGAAGAAATTGTTCCAATATAGATTTCAAGTCATCTCAAATGACATAAAAAGACATTTCAAATATAAAGGGAGAAAAGCCATGAAAATTTTAGTTTCAGGTGCTACAGGATTAGTAGGTAAAGCTCTTACTGAATTTTTAGAGTCGGGCGGACACGAAGTGCTTAAATTAAGCAGATCTGAAGCTCATAAAGACGACCAATTAAACTGGACTCCACCAGACAATGATTTCGCTGGATCAGTTGACCAAGAGAAACTAGAAGGCTTAGATGCAGTTGTGCATTTGGCAGGTGAGAATATAGCATCCAAAAGATGGTCAGTTGAGCAGAAAGAAAAAATCAAAAATTCAAGAGTGCTTGGTACTCAATTCTTAGTTGATCAACTCTGTAATTTAAAGAATCCACCAAAGACTTTTATTTGTGCTTCAGCTATTGGCTACTATGGTCATAGCTTAGATGAGTTATATGATGAAAACTCTGAATCTGGTGAAGGCTTCCTCGCTGAAACATGTAAGCTATGGGAAGATGCAACAGCTAAAGCTAAAGATAAAGGAATTAGAGTTGTAAACACTAGAATCGGTGTTGTTCTTGACCCTAGAGAAGGTGCTCTTGCAAAAATGCTGCCTATATTCCAAATCGGAGGTGGAGGAAATCTAGGTAAAGGCTCACAGTGGATGAGTTGGGTAGCCTTAGATGACGTAGTTGGTGCAATACATCACTGTATTATGAATGAAAATATCTCAGGTGCCGTGAATCTAGTTGCTCCAGAGCCAGTTCAGAACCAAGAGTTTACTAAAATACTTGCGAAAGTTTTATTTAGACCAGCTTTATTCCCAGCTCCAGCATTTGCTTTAAGGATTGCACTTGGAGAAATGGCTGATGCTTTACTACTTTCTAGTACTAAGGTTGATGCTAAAGCTCTTCGTGACAGTGGCTACGAATTTAGCTATCCGAATCTAGAATCTGCATTAAGACACATGCTTGGTAAAGCTGAGAAAGTTACTGCAAGTGTCTAGGCAATCGCTGAAAAAGATAAATCAGGCTTATAATAGATTTATATGAAGATTTTAGTAACCGGAGCTAATGGTTATATTGGCAAAAGGTTAATCAATTACTTATTATCAGCTGGACATAATGTTGTTGCACTAGTGAGAGATACTAGGCGCTTCGATTATAATTGCTACAAAAAATTTATAAGATCAGGTCAAAAAAGACTAAAAGTCCTGCAAGGTGATTTAACAGATTTATCTAGCTGTGAACAAATACCTGAAGATATTGTCGCTGCTTACTACTTAGTTCACTCCATGTCAGCTTCCAAACCCAAAAGTGATTTCTATGAGATGGAAACATTATGTGCGAAAAATTTTATTGAATTAGTATCTAAAACACAGATTGAACAGACTATATATCTCGGTGGCATAGCGAATGATCACGAACTATCTAAGCACCTCAGCTCTAGATTACATGTAGAAGAAATCCTAAAAGAGGGTGATTATCACTTAACTGTTCTCAGAGCTGCAATTATCATTGGTTCAGGCAGTGCTTCATTTGAAATCATTAGGGACTTAGTTGAAAAATTACCAATAATGTTCACCCCTAAATGGGTGGATAACAAGTGCCAACCAATAGCAATATATGATGTCATGAGATATCTACTTGCTGTGCTTCTAAAAAATGAAGCCTTCGACCAAGCCTTTGATATCGGTGGACCAGATATTCTAAGTTATAAAGAAATGTTACTCGGCTATGCTAAAGCCCGTGGACTCAAGAGATGGGTAATCGATATACCATTTATGAGTACTCGCTTCTCATCCTATTGGTTATACCTAGTAACTTCTACAACCTATTCCTTAGCAAGAGCACTTGTCGATAGTTTAAAAAACGAAGTAGTTTGTAAACGTGAAGGAATCAAAAATATAATCCCACAGCATAAATGCTACGACTATGAAACAGCAGTTAAACGTGCCCTCTATAGAGTTAATACCAACAACGTGTTTTCCAGTTGGACAGACTCACTTGTAAAAGGAGCTATGGAAGACTCTCTCTACTTGGATAGTATAGAAAGACTTTATGATAGACAGAAAGGAGTCTTTATAGACGAAAATGAAATTGAATTTGACAGAGATCTTAATGAAGTCATAGAAAACCTGTGGAGCATAGGTGGCACTAGAGGTTGGTATTACATGGACTGGGCTTGGGAGATAAGAGGCTTTCTCGACAAACTCGTTGGAGGAGTTGGTTTAAGACGAGGCAGAAGAAGTGAAAACTTACTAGAACCTGGTGATGCACTAGATTTCTGGAGAGTACTGATCGCCAATAGGCATAATAAACATTTACTGCTATTTGCAGAGATGAAATTACCTGGAGAAGCTTGGCTAGAATTCAAGATCAAGCAAAGAGATAAAAAAAATATCTTTGTGATTAGAGCAACATTTCACCCCAAAGGACTTCTGGGCAGATTGTACTGGTATATTCTTATTCCTGTTCACTTTTTTATATTTAAAGAAATGGCGAAAGCTATTATTAATTATAGACCCAAGCAAAAGACTATTTCTGTCACATAGCTACTTTCATAGAATGGAATATTCACTCTGTAATTCTATATTAATCAGAATTAATTTATTATTAAAACCATTACTGAGATTTAAGTTTCAAAATAATATATGAGCGATTATTAACTCTAAAGGATTAGTTCACTTTATAAAATTGAATTTGAGGGAAGCTCAAGGAACTCATCATGGTTTTAACCACAAATACAGCATACCAAGCGAACACACTTCCATCATCCCCACTCAAGATAGCTGCTTTATCAAATAATCCCTTCCAGTTTTTTTCAAATATTTCAGGTAACATTCAAAGCGTTGAAAGCAAAAATTCTAAAAGCTTTCCTTATAACTTCCTTGCTACAAGCAAGGTTCAAAGTTCTAAAGGAGCAATCAAAAATAATATTATATACATTCTCACACCTAAAGATTCAAAAGTAAATCGAAAAGAATTAAATAAATTTGTTAACGAGCATGCAAAAGATATCGAAGATTTAAAATTAATAGAATTAAAGTTTGATAGACCTGAAGATGCATACAAGGCAATAAAAGGCAAAGCTAAAATTGAAAAAACTAACAAAGGCTGGGTTTTAAAAGATTCTAACAAGACAAATAATCATTTTAATATTGAAAGCTCAAAAAGATTCCCTGTTGAGCTTGCTATGAAAAAGCTTTTTGCTCATTTTAAACCAAAATTAATGGACTATAAGCTTGATAGAGAGATAGAAAGATTTGTATATGAAGTCAACAACTCAAATATCTTAAAAAAAAATCAAAGTAAATAACTATCAAGATGCTGAATTTAATAAAGTAATCAAAGAAGAAAATGCAAAGCTTGACTCATCTACAGACCTGTCACTATCAGAGACAGAAGAATCAAGTGACATTGTAATAAACATGTCTAACCTTGAACATGAAAGGAATAGCAGAGAAGCACTTGAATTTAACAATTTCAGAAGAGCAACTAGCATTGATGCACCTGTACAAGATTTAAGAGTACAAATAGACAATGGAAAGTTTAAAATTCAAATTAAAGCAAAGCAAGAAGCTGAAAAGTTGCTTGATACAGATAAAATGAAACTAAAATCAGAGCATTTTTTAGACAGTAACATTGGTGCTAATGGCGAAAAATTAGTTAGCTCTTTAATTAAAAATCATCTTCATTTGAACCATAAGAACCATACTAAGTCCAAGCATTTTTATGACATCAGTATCCCAGTGAGAGGCACAGATTCAGAATTTATTAAACAAATTTCTCCCAACGGCAAAGATATAATCTTAGAAGTAAAAAGCTCCAGTGGTATCTCCCCAGACCTCAAATATATAAGCAAGAAACAAGTATCTGAAGCATTAAATTCTTATAATGAAAGCAATGATAAACAAATGGTTTTCACTAAAGTATTTTTGGGTGATCCTAATAATTATCAGCTAGTAGATCCTGACACCGTTTTTAAAGATTTCCCACCTGAAATTAGATATGAAAAAGATAAGGTTATAGTAGAGCCAAAGAAAGCACAAGCACCATACAGGAAAATAATTTTCTATCCAGTTCAAAATCTTATGCAGAATGCACAGCTAAAATTACAAGATGTAAAGATTTCAGTTAACACTAATTCACAAAGACCAAGTAAACTTAATTCCTTTAATAGTTTTGATACTTGGGTAAAAGAAAATAGTATCTCCAATACAGAGCTTAAGCAAATACCTGGCTTTATTCTTGAAAAAATACCTGACTGGGTAGAAAATTTCCCGGAACAAGAAATTACTGAGACTATAACAAAGTAACTAGAGAATAAACCAAATGAAGATGTGGAGAAAGTTTTGAACAAACTGCACAATGCAATTAAAGTTCAACGTTTTCACAATCAACTAATAGAAGCAGCTTTCATATATGAATTACTTTCTCCAGGAAAGCAAGAGGACCCAGACCTCTCTGGAAATCCTGAACTCAGCAAGCTTATTAATAAATACAAAAATAATCTAAATGATGACTTGGATATAAAAACTAAAAGAATAATCTTTAAAGTCCAAGAGCAGCTAGCCGAAGATTTACATAGTAAAGCACTTAATAACTACTCAGACCTATATAATTCTGATCTTAAAAACAATTTATACAAAGATTTTTTTCCACTTAGTCAAGGCGAGAAACAAAAACTCTTAGAAAATGAATCCAGTCTCAAAGACTATAATAATTTTGCTAAGCACCGTGATATATCCTATGGTGATAGACAAAAAAAGATTAGAGGACTTGCAGAAAGCCAAAGAAATAAAATTAAGCAACTGGTACTAAGTTATTTCAATTCAGAGAAATCAAAGTATAAAATCAAAAAATTCAAAGACGATATACTTCAGTTAGAACACTTGGAAACAGGCAAATCAAAAGCGTTAGAGCTATTTCCTTTTAGTTATGCCGCAAAAAGCATACTATATCCTGGAGATAAAATTACTGAACCTACAATCATCCCAAGTTCTGAAGAAGAATACGGCATACTCCCTAATTCATTAATAGCTTTCTATAACCAATACCCAGGAAGAGCTGAAGGAATTCATTTAATTGAAACTACAGATCATCCGAGTAATTTCAATCATAGCTTCCATAAATTTTTAACTGATCCAAGAACAAGTGCTAATGCAACAATCTATGGTTCAAGCATCAATGGAACTCTTAATAACAATAAATTCACTAAGCATGATCAAGAAAGTTTATATGAAGAATTTGAAAATAGACTTACTGAAATTCAAAATTTCTATGATTCAATTGATGAGCTAGTTTAAGGCGTAAAGAGGAAATTAAATTAGCATAAAATATATCCACTTACCATCAATTTTTCTAAAATAACTATTTTCATACTGAAAAGATTTTTTCTTATTCTGTTTAAAATATGCCTTAAATTCAACCCAGCCTTCTTCATCAAATTCTGCACCAAGCCTAGTTGAAATTATTTCTAAATTCTGCCACTTTAGATCTTTTTCAAAGCTCAAAAACTTAGGTCTGGATTTTTCATCCCAAGTGTCTAAGATAAAATCACGCTTCTTTTTAACATAAGCCGTATACCTTGCTCTCATCAATTGTTCAGCCTTAGAAGGATTCATTAAGCCATCATGGTACAACTGACAACATTGAAAATATTCTTTTCCACTTCCACAAGGACACAAATCAATTTCAGACATTGACTAAATACTAGCAATAATATTTTTAGTTTTAAAGACTTCAACACCACCATCTAAGTCTTTAACATCGATATTTAATTCCTGAAGGATAATCACAGCTGCAGCCATATCCCATGGATTCAAACAACAATGAACAAATTTATCCAAACGCCCTACAGATAAATATGCTAATTCTAGAGCCGCCGCTCCCAAAAAACGTCTATGAGCAGAATCATAGAGTAAAGCATTAATATCTGGATAATCTTGAATTTTACGCATATTCTTAAAACCAATACTATAAAGAATTTCAGGGTTAGTCTCAAAAGGTTTAAGTTTTTTGTCATTAAAGAAAGAACCTTCTCCTCTCTCTGCATAAAAGACTTCATCATTACAAGGTACATAAATTAAGCCAGCTTGAATCTGATTAATATTCTCAAGTGGACCATCATTCAAATCAGCAAGACCAATAGAGATACAGAAGAAAGGAATACCCTTCATAAAGTTCACAGTACCATCCAAAGGATCAATCACAAACTTCATCTTAGCCTCAGGCTTCGTCTGACCAGACTCCTCACCAATAAAACCATAATCTGGATATTCTTCTTTGAGAATTTGAATAATTACCTCCTCAGATTTTTTATCAGCTATAGTCACAAAGTCCTTAGGCTGCTTTTCTTTAGCGTCCAATCTATCAAATTGTTGAAAGTAACTTAACTGAATTTCGGCAGCAGCTCTTGCTGCTCTTTCCATATTTGTTATTAATTTGGATTTTGTATATGTTTGCTTAGACACCATAAACATTCTAATACTTTTATCAAAAGATAGATAAATATAAATTAATTTTCAGAAGATGAAAAAAAATTAGAATTGTATATTCAATATAGAATTTCAAAAAATATCAAGCAATGCAAACTGATGGACACGACTTCAAACACAAAACAAAGCAACTTCAACAAATAAATCAAAAAAGAGCAAGCCTCAAGGGCGCAAAAAGAGCAGATAGCAATAAGGAAACGAGCAATGTTTCTAATCGAACGAGCAGAAACACAATAAAAGCAGAAAACTTTAGCGATTTTCGCAAATTTTTCGAAGCCAAATACCCTGATAAGAGAAAAAGAGTTGATTTGATCAAAGACCAAGTGAGCTTTTATAAAGAATTTCAAAAATATGTTGAAGAAAAGTACTCAAGTGACAAAAATGCCCAAATAATTCAAAAATTTCCAAATTTATCAGATTTGCAGGAATTCTACAATAATAGAGATAAAAATATTCAAGAACTCCAACAAAATATAAAAATACCCAAAAATGACAATTTTGCTATTAGTACCAATTATGCGATTGATGGTTTAATTTACGATTTAATTATAGTAAAAAAAATAATAGATAAGTGTCCCCAAGAAGATAAAGAATTAAATAAAAGCTCAAAATATAAAATCAATTACACTGAAGAACACCAAAATAATTACTTAAACTATCTAAATTTTGTAAATAAATTAATCAAGATTGAGAGTAAATTTGATAAAAGCATATACCACGAACTAGGTAACGAAGCATTAGCTAATCACCTTCTAAAGCTCTATTCAAAGAAATCACATTTCAAGCAAGATTCAAGTAAAGATCAATATTATTCAACTCTGGAGAACTTATTAATAAATCATCTTCCTCATTTGCGTTTTGATGAAATAAAAACACAACAATATAAAGAGTCACTTATAGACAAAGGAAGCCTTGAAAATCAAAGAGGCACAAATGATTTAACTGCACTTTTCAGCATTTTAAGAGCCGATCAATTTGACAATGAGAAAGAGAGTTTCACAAGTCCAAATATAGACACCAAGATTAGTGGAAAGATAGCACTGAATTTAAACAACAGCTACAAGAACGACAAATATCTCCAAAACCTGCTTAATGAATATGGAACGGAATCAAGAAGAGCAAGAGCCTTAATAGAAAAGAATCTCAGAGAGGATAATAAATATGGATTCCCTGAAATTGAACTCAAAAGAGATGGAATCAAAATCAACAATAGCAATATAGAGAGACTCATATTGTTTCTCAACAAACTAAAGAATTCGCCAAGTTTAATTTCAATACCCTCCGTTACACTTGGAGTGGATATCAGTGAAGATCAAGAAAGTCAAGACAGAGGAATACTGAATACAGATCTAGATTCATCTAATATGTCCTTAAAAAATAATAGTTTGTTTGCCAAACTTGCTAGATCTCCGAGTATTAGTGAAAATTCTATTCAACTGATGTTTGAAGAAATCCCTCTAAAATTCAATGATGAAAAACTTAAAACGAAGAATATAGATACTAGCTTCACTGTGAGTGAATTCCTCAAGTTGTCTATGCTTATCTCGTCCATGAGGAATATACGTTCTGACCAAAAAATACACTCTAGATCTGTGAACCTACAAGAACTAAAAAATAATTTTGCGCAAGATTCTAAACATTCAATCAAAGAAGCAGATTTGATTAATTTAATAAATAAACCCTATAGTGAAGAAGCACAGAAGCTAATCGCCAAAATACTTCTTTTTATAAATGATAATCATGTAAGAAAAGTTGGTAATCGCTTCGAAGAACAACAAAGTATGAAGCAACATCCCAAACTTGAATCGATCATATTTGATCTAGCAAATAATCGTTCACTGCCAGAGCTTAATCCTAAATTCATAAAAGTACTCGTTAGAACTTTTGCAGAGAACCTTGATCAAGTAAAATTCATTTCCAAACTACAAAGTCAAAAGCAGAGAAGAAAAATTGAAATTTTTGATTTAAATTTAAACGAAATAAAAAAAATCGCTGAACTTACAAAAGGGCAAACTAATAGCAATAAAGAAAGCGTAATAAAAAATATTCTTAATTACTCAAGTCATATTGAATTTGAAAATATTCCAGATCTTGCAGAAATATTAGCTGTATTAGATGAAATCAACAAACAAACGGAAATCAGTAGTGAAACTAAAAAACTTTTATTAAAGAAGATTAAAACTATGGATGCTAAAACACTAGTTAATTCTATAATTTACAATCCAAGTAATCTTAGCCCCGAATTACTAAATAATTTATTCAATGAAAAATTAACCGGAACTGAAGACTTGTTGAAAGTATTAATTTCAAGCCTAGAAGAATTTAAAACACAAAGTCAAGAACAAGGATTAGATATGAGCATAGATGAAGCTCTTAATCAGCATAACCTGCAAATAGTAAAATCCTTTATCAACAAAGAAGCTTTTAAAAATCTCAAAGAAAATTTCCTAAATGAAACATTGACTGATGAAGAGATAGATCATGGACTGGATGATTTAATTGAACTCAAAGCCAGTCGAGGACAAGAAGCACCAATCATCTTAGATTTAGAAGAGTTTAGAGTTAAATACCCAGAATTAGAAAAGTCTTCCAAGAAAGCTTTTGCTGAGGTCAGACCAATCACCATGGTAAATAAACTTGATATCTATGAAAATATCAAAGACTTAATCAAAGATATTGATATTCATAACTTCTTAAACCTTCAAGAGCAGACACAGACAGAGACAAGCTTTAGAATCAATTTCCAAAATGATGATAAAGTCTCAAGAGCTTGGGGGCTTGCAGAAAATTACCAAGAAGCAATAGCTTATTTGGATAGCAACAATAAACTCAGCAGTTTCCAGAATTCCTACGTAGTAGATAGCAACTCTCTTCTAGCATTCAAAGAAATTATAGAAAAAGTTCCTTTAGGCAAATTTTCACTTCCAAAGGCAAATTCAAGCCAAGGGAAAATAGAAAGGCAAAGTTTACTAGGGCGCTTCGAAAGGATCCAAGATAAAACTATAAAACAAAAAATAATTAACTCTATCCAAATTAAATCCCAGGCAGACATAGAAGACCTGAAAAAATACTTACTTGGCTCACAAGATGAAAGGGATTTAGCTCTTAAAAATATAGACTTGAGCAAAGCTGAAAATTATTCTGTAGTATTCAGCAAAGACTATAGTGAAGAAGCAAGGTTAATGAAATTAGAAAGCTTTATCAATACAAGTGTTCCCAGCCAAAGATTAAGCAAAAGTACTGTAAACAAGCTCTACCAAGAAGAAAGAATGGAAGACTTACTAAATGAAGGTCTTATAAGTAAATTAAGGAACCTGAATAAATCTAAAAATGATCCAGAGGATTTCATATTTCAGACAAACAGCTTCGTAAACACAGCTCCCTATTTTCGTTATCTGAAAAACAAATTTAAATCCTTAGATGAAGATGAAAAAAAATTACTTGAAAGATTTTTCATCCGCAATACTAATCTTCTATATTTTGCTAGGGATATTGGTTTCAAAGGGAAATACCTAAAAAATATCATTGATCAAATTTCTTATATAAACCCTAAAGCCCATAAAAAGTTCATGCAATTAAAAGATGTCACAGCTACTAATAAAATCAGTTTAATAAGAAAAATGATAGAACTTGGCTACCCTATTAACGAGAAACTCACTCCAGTAAAAAATATTAGTATGAGTCCAGACGAGTCCTGCAAAGAACTTTTCAAAGAAATTAGTAAACTAAATGAAGAAGCAAAAGCTATAGTTTTATCAAAACTAAGACTCTTAAACGATAACAATTTAATAAACGCATTAAGCTCAAACCATCTCTCTGAGTCAGACAAGAACATTATCACTGAAAATATCAATTTCATTTATGAAAAAGAGAATGTAGGAATCCCTTTCTTTGAGGATATAAAATTAAACATCAAATCCAGAGTGAACCTTCTAAATGCTATTTACAGTAATTCAAGCTTAAGAGCAGATCTAATTAATTATCTCAAAGATAATCAAAGTCAAAGTACTAACAAATTGATAATTGAGGAATTTTCCAAAAGAAACGGAGGACTACTAACTGAATTAAAAAATTTAAATTTTAAAGAATCAGAAATTCTAGATATTGCATCTAATATAAAAAAACTCTCCAGTCCCAATTACTCAGCAATTCTATCTGAGTCTTTGAGTAAAGAAGTGAAACAAGCTCTAGTCAGTAGAATGCTTCCAGATGATGGGAGTAATTTTGATGCGAATAATATTGCATTTTTAATAGATATACTACAAAGGTCGGTAAAATATGAATGTGAGCTTAGAGAAATAAATTTTGATCAGCAACTAATGAAAGCCTTCGATAATTCACTTGTTGGTTTCAAGGCGCTTGAAAAATTCCCCTTCACAAGCAATGAACTGAGTTCAAAAGTTTACGAAAAAGATATAGATCAAATTAAGTTAAATGACTTTTTGGATATTTTAAAGTCAGACAGAGTAAATAACTTGGTTAAACACAAACTCTTAGAAGAGCTTTTGCAAAAATTTCAAAACCAAGAACAGATAATCAAGAATAAATCAAAAGAAACATCTAGCAGTAGTAAACCTTATGACGCTACACATACGGATTTAACCGCTGAAATCCAGAGCCCACGAATAATCAGCCAAAATCTAGGTACTTCAGCTCAGAACTATGAAATACCAAGCTTTTATAGCTTAGAAGATAGAGAAGTAAATCCTGGAGAAATAGATAGATTCTCTGAAAAATATGGTTTAAGTGGCGAAGAGAAAGAAATTGTCTCTGAATATTTCTCCAACGCAAATCAAACAGCTAAAGAAATTGCTGATGCCTATGGAGATAACAATGGTAAAAAAATATTCCCTTCAACATTTCGCCTGTATTCTGAAGCAATTCCTTGGGTAGAAGAAAGTGATAATCAAAATCTTGAGCTTTATCTTAGAACTCAAATTGAAAGAATGCCAGGTAATATTGAAAAAACGGATTTAGACAGCCAAGTCTCTTGATATAGTGGTAGATTCTTGTTAACTAGCTCACAAGAATTAGTAGAGTCAGAACTTGGAACCAATAGCACTGCTCCTCAAGCAAGGGTTCCTGATAGACTACAACTAATAAAAGATAATTTAAATGTTGGCAATACCAACGTATCCAATGGTTCACTTACTGCAATTAACCAAGTTTCCAATAATAATGAGAGCATAAGCGATCAAGAATTAGCAGATCAAGTAATTGTAAATTTGCAAAAGCAAATACCTAATGCTAAAGAAGAAGATTTAATTAAAGCTGTAAATATTTTGTTCAGCGAGGAAGGTGATAATCGCTGGAAAACAATGGAGACCGTAAACCTTGAGAATATTAATAGAGTGAGAGGGCAAAGCTTTGAAGACAATTTCAATAATATTATGGGGAAATATACTGTAGATGGAGAGGTTCAGAATATTGAACTTGATTCCGTTTTATCTCGAATGAAAGAAAAGTATACTGAATTAGCAAATCCTGTAATTCAACAACTCAACGCAGACCCAGAAAATCCTCAAGAATCTTAACCAAAATTTAGTCAAAATAACTTACATACTTTAGTATGGGTGAGACTAAAGCAACTAGGGATAAATCTCTTGATTTAATTCTAAAAAATTTAAAAAAAGATATTAATAATTTATTAGGACAATTCAAAACAGAGTTTATGGTTTTTTTCTCTAAGGATCAAGTAATAGAGTTCGAAATTCTAGAAATTGCTATTAATAAAATCACTCAAGATCCAGAAAATAATATTGACATAAATTCAATAGCCTATATCAATCAAGATTTAAAATTTATACAGAAAAATTTCAAGATAATTAAATCCAAGCGTGAAGAAAAGATTGATTTCGAGTTAAACAATGTATTACAAGCTTTAAAGAAACTAAATTCTAGACTAATTAATAAAAGTGAAGATATAGAAAAGTATATCCAATCAGAACTTATAGCAAAAGAAGTTGAGCATATGAAGGTACCAGCAGGTAAATTCAAGCCTCATGAAACTGCTAGTTTGCAAGAAGATATAGAATCTCTTCAAGAAGAAGCTGCTAACCGCCGTACTGACTAGAAGAGTCTTGGTTAAGTCTTGGTGGAAGATTTAGGACTTTATCTCTATAAGCAAGTGAAATCTGATCGACTATATCCTTAACAGAGAGCATATACCTCACTTCACCGTTTTTCATAATTGGAATATGTCTATAAGAACCATCTGACATTCTATTCAAGGCAAAAGCAATAGGATCTTCCTCTGAAAGCATCTGTGGATTTCTAGTCATATAGTCCTTAATCACAGAATTTTTCATATTTATGCTTTTAACAACTACTCTTCTAAGTAAATCTCTTTCGGTAAAAATCCCAACAAGTGCACCAGCTTCATCGCGAATACCAACACAGCCCTTATTATTATCAGCCATATACTCTAACGCTTCTTCTAAAGCAGTATTCTGGTCAACTGTATGAATATAATCCAAATTTAAAACTCTAATAGGGTCATTAACCTCTATAGCTGCTGAAATATTATCCATAGAAGGCTTAGCTCCCTCATCCATCATTTGCAACTCTTCTTCTATGTAATCAGACACCATATATTAATTTTACCCTTAAATCATTAGCTGAGGGTTAAAAATGGGTAAATTAGTACTGTGAATCAATCAATCCCACCAAATAGTGTAAGAATCTCAGATGTTACACAAGTTCTATCTAATGAATTTAATATCTCTGAAGAAGAGGCTGAGCAGGTAGTAGATGAATTAAATGAAAAAGGAGACAAGTTTCTTCAAGGCTCCGAAGCTTTTACGGGCTTGGGGCTACTAGGTGGAAAAGAAGAGGCTATAACCTATTTTCGAGAAAATCAATTCAGGAAGTCCTGGAAATGCCTCAAAACTTATTAAGGAAAAGCTTAGAGGTTTAAATATAGATATTTCTTCAAATGCAGTTCTTACTAGAGATGGAACAATTAACTCCGGAAATTCAAATACTTCAAGGGTAACAGATAATAGAGCTAGCCCACCTCCCCGAAATAATAATTCAACAACAGCAGAAAGTCTTAGAGAAGATAGCATTCGTTTTGCACTTACAGATCCGGATTAGGGAATAGCGGCAGATACTGAAAAAGATATAAAAAACAAATTAGTAGAAGAACTCAATTTAGGTGAGGGCTTAAATATAGAGTTAGAACCTGCTGGCAAATATTTTGATAATATCAAAAACAAATTATTAACTGATAGTAACTGGATAATGTTTAAAGCCAGTGATGATCAAGGTAATGAACTTTTATATACCGCTCAATATAATGAAGAAGAAAATCAGTTTGAATCTTTAGAAAGAATGAGACCTGGTGATCTAGTTGAAAATGGAATGAATACCTATGCCTATGAAGCAAGAAATCCAGATCAAATTAGATCTGAATTATCAAATTTAAAAACAAGAATTAATAATTTCCAGGATCGTGCCCCAGAACTTGCAAACTCAAAAAAACAAGAACTCGTAAATAAAGGGCATGGGGGCTTAGATAATTTTCACGTATCTCAAACAGATGACGGCTTAATAGCCTTTACTTCTTTCAAACGAAACTCAGATCAAGATTCATATACAGCCTATGTAAACTTTGGACAAGTAGATGAAAATGGTGAGATTACTTGTAAGCAGAAAGAAATGAGCAATGACTTAAAAAGAGAAAATATATCTAGTGATCAATTAGTACTTGATAAAGCTATTATAGCTCCAACTTCAAGTAATTATATGGATTTCATCAAACGAGCCAAAGAAATTCCATTCTCTGTGGAATAATAAGAATAGGTTAATGACACAAGAAGCATATATCGTAGATTTAGCAAGAACCCCAATGGGCAGAGGCAAAATAGGCTGTTCGCTATCTGGCGTCCATCCAGTCGACCTAGGCTCAGCGCCGGTTAAAGCACTAGTAGAACGCAACAATATCGATCCTAAAACTATTGAAGATTTGATATTCGGTTGTGTAACACCAATTGCAGAGCAAGGTATGAATATTGCTCGTCTCATATCTTTGATGGCACTTGATGAAAGTGTGGCTGGTATTCAGATTAATAGAATGTGTAGCTCTGGTATGCAAGCCGTGGATTTTGCTAATCAAGCAATAAAATCAGGTGACTATGATCTCTTGGTTGCTGGTGGCTTAGAACATATGAGCCGCATACCTATGGGAATGGATACTTTACCAATCCCAAGTTCAGCTAACCAGGGAACCAGCATGGCTGATTCTTACCTCACGAAATACCAAGTAAAAACAATGGGTGAATCTGCTGAGATGATAGCTGAGAAATGGGGTTTCACTAGAGAAGAATTAGATAAATTCAGTGCTGAATCCCACCAAAAAGCTTTTAATGCTCAATCAAATGACTATTTCGATAAAGAATTAATTGGAGTTGAAACCAAGGAATTTGGCTTGGTGAACAAAGATGAAGGTATTCGTGCCTCTATAGACATGGCGAAGATGGCAACATTGCCAACACCATTTAAAGATAATGGTGTAATCACTCCAGGAAACGCAAGTCAGATCACAGATGGCGCTGCAGCAGTATTACTTGCAAGTGAAAATGCAGTCTCTAAATACAATCTAAAACCTAGAGCTAAAATAATTAGAAGCTTTGTCTGCGGTAGTGATCCTGAAATGCAGTTAACAGGACCAATTCCAGCAGTTACCAAATTGTTTGAGAAAACAGGTTTAAGTATGGCTAACATGGATTTAGTAGAAGTAAATGAAGCTTTTGCTTCTGTAGTTCTAGCTTGTGTAAAAGAACTTAATATTCCACTAGAGAAACTCAATGTAAACGGCGGAGCTATAGCTCTCGGTCACCCACTTGGTTGCTCTGGAGCGAGGATACTTGCAACTTTAGTGAATGAACTTGAAAGACGTGGACTTAAGCGTGGTTTACTAACTATGTGCGTTGGCTTTGGTCAGGGTATTGCAACTATAGTTGAGTTGCTTTAACTTTTACACACGCAGCCTTGAGGTCAAGATAATATTGCATAATTTATATTTACAATGTCTAAGGTATTAAATAGATCAGCTAAAGTTTATCAAAAAGCATTAAGTCAGTGCCCCAATAATGCATCTAGACTCTTACCTGATAGAAAAATCAGCAAGGGAACTATAATAAGGGCAAGAGTTGACAATGGTGCTGTTATTGCAGCACCTAACACTGATAGTGAATTAGAATATGAACTTGGATCTGTAGAAGATTTATCCAAAAATGGCTTGAAAATTAGATCAAAACTCAGAGACTTAAGTCAGAGAAGAAATATTCAAACCATAATTACTTCTAATAAATTAATACCGGTAAAAGCGCAAAATTCATTCAAGGAACATTACCCAGAGCTTAATTTCTCAAGTGATAGGCAGTCTTTAAAAATAAATACTGAAAAGCTAAATAATGAGGATTTAAAAGACTCATATATGATTTAAAATTCTACAAATCTAACCCAGGGATTTACAATGAGTCACTATGTGCAAACCTAAATAACTATGTTCCTAAAAATACTTCACAAGAAAAACTAGTAGAAATCACCAAAGAATTCGTTAACTCTGAAAGAAAACCTGGCAAGTCATCTGTTTTATACATTGAAGGATCTGCAGGTACAGGTAAAACACATATGACAATTGCAGCTGCTAAGGCAGAATATGCTCGAGGTGCTAATTTATATTTCACCAGAGGGGATTTGGATTTTAAATTAGATAAAAATAAACTTAATAAAGCAGATTTTATTATTGTTGATGACTTAAATGATGGTTTTGGAAAACAACCTATGATGTCTGATATTTTGAATCACTCAAAAAAAACAGGTGCAAAAGTTTTAATAACTAGTAATCAAAATTCCACAGAAATATTTAGGAGATTACTTTTCCTACCTGATAACCCATACAACATCCCGGAACATATTGCAGATAATTTAGTAAGACTAAAAGTAGATGGAAGTTCTTATAGGCAGAAAGCAGCGTGATATAAGCAATCGTCTCAAAAGTCAAGTATTGAAATAATTTAAAATCCAAGTTTGTGAATTTTTGATCATAGAATTGAGAGTAAGTAATATTTTTCTCATGCAAGCAACAATAGCAACTTTTTTAGGTTTAGCATTAGAGCAAAGCTTTTGGTAGAATTTTTGAATTTTAGGATTATGTCTAATAGCGACTAAAGAGACCATGTAAAGAACTTCTCTAACTTTAGATCTACCTCCAAAAATTTTTCTTTTACCTCGCATTAAACCACTATCACAGTTATACGGTGCAAGTCCAACTAAGGCTGTAACTTTTATCTCTGAGAGCATCCCTAATTCTGGTAATTCAGCAAGTAAAGTGCTAGATAAAACTTTGCCAGCACCAGGCATAGACTCTATTAATGCAGCTTTTGTAGATAATTTTTCATTTATATTGATTATTTCTTGAATCTTTATTTCAACTTCATTCAATTTGTCTTCAATAGTATCAAGTAGGTCGTGAATGTTTTCTTGTAAATCTGTATCCTCTTCTATGTAGAGATGATTCCGTTCCATTCTTAGCATTAAAAGCAAATCATTTCTTCGCCTAACTAGTTTTTTTAGCTTTACATGCTCTTTGTTAATGAAAGAAGATTTCATCGGTTGAACATTCCTAGCAAAACTAGCAAGTATTTTTGAGTCAATTTCGTCAGTTTTAGCAAGTTTACCAAGAGCTCTAGCGTAGTTTCTAACTTTTCTTGGATTTGTTACTGAAACATGATAATTAAGCGCATTCAAAGTACAAGCAACAAAGCTTTCATAGCCTCCAGTAGCTTCCATTACTACTAAGCTAATATTTAAGTCTTGAAAATATTCAATAAGTTTATCTATTCCTTCTTGAGATCTTTCCAAAGTTAAATGCTTATCAATACTATCGATGTAAACATCTATTTTTTTAGATGCTATATCTATTCCTACAAAGGTTTCATTCATTTTTATTCCTCCTTGTATACGAGCTAGCAGAGCTGCTCTATCAATCGTTCGAATTTAAAAAAAAAGGAAAATCATGTGTTTAAGCTTAAAATCAACTTGCTAAAATATATTTAGTAGTTAAAGGATCCAACAAACTACATGGTTTTGATCAAGTAAACTTTGTTTACTTAGATCGCGAGACTGCTTCTAGAAGCAGTCTCCCCTCTTTTCTCAACCTAACAAAATTAATTTATTTGGTCTATTTTAAAGATACAAGGATCCAGAACTTAAAATAGAATTACCTAACTATACTTTTGCTGAAGATCTTTACTCCCCTATAATTATAAATAAAGATCTATTTAAGCAAAACTTTATTGATGAACTAATAAAAAATTACCCAAATATAAGATTCACAAGTGAAACAGATGCTTTACTTAAATTAGAACTATCTAATTTAAGTAAAGATCAAGCTTTATCATTAAAGACTGATATCAGATTTTTTGAAGAGCATCCCCATTTGGATAGAGAAAATTTATGTGCAAACATCCAAAATTTCAATGTAAATTCAGAGGATCAACAAAATATGTTGACATCTGCATATCAACTACTAAATTACAAAGATAACCGCCCAGCAGGATTATTTCTAGAAGGCAGTCCCGGTGTTGGTAAAAGTCATATATCTTTTGCTATTGCAAAAGACTTCATGAAGCGTGGTCAGAATGTATACTTCTTGGGAGGCAAATTCCCTAAGATTAACTCAGATAAACTGCAAAATAGTGATGTTGTTATTCTTGATGATTTAAATTCTGGTTTTGCTAATGGCGAAACTTTCCAGGAAGTCATAAAGCATGTTCATCAGAATAACGCGCGACTATTTATTACATCGAATAGTGACTTTGAGCAGTTAATGAAAGATTTATTTATAGTGCACGGCGAGGAAAAACCAAGGTACCTAGATAGATTACAAGGAATGTGCAAGCTTATAAATGTAAAGGGGAACTCACAAAGACAGACCGAAGCCTGGTTCTCAGATCAGAATTTATCAACTGAAATTCGTAACTTTGACTTATCTAGTGTTAATAATTTAAACAGATATAACTTAGATGCAAATGAGTTTCCAAATAAAGTTTTACTTGAATTAAAAGAAAACTATCCAGAAATATCATATCAAAGAATCTCGGAACCACTAGAAATGATTCGGCTAGATATTTCAAGCCTAAGTCCTCAAGATAAATTAAATTTAGATTCAGACTTGAAGTTTTATATCGAGAATCCTAATTTACCAATTGAAAACTTATGTAGCAATTTAACAAATTACAAACCTAGAAACGATACTCAACTAGAAGCCTTTAAAAGTGCCAAAAAACTTTTAAATTATTCAGGTAACAAGCCTACCGGTTTGTATTTAGTCGGTAATGTTGGCACTGGTAAAACTCACTTATCAATTGCTCTTGCTAAAGAGTTTATGAAACAAGGCGCAAAAACATTTTTTATCCCACCAAATAAAAGGAAAATAAATCAAGCAGAAATTAATAATACAGATGTAATTGTGTTAGATGATTTCAATTCTGGCTTTAGCACAAATGGAGACTTATTTAAAAAAGTGATTAATAAGATTCACACTAGTGGTGGCAGAGTTTTTATTACAAGTAACTCTGAGTTTGACAAAGTCTTTAAAGAGTCATTCATAACAGAATTAAATGAAATGCCTCGTTATCTAGACAGAACAAAATCTACTTTTGAATTTAAAGCTATGGAAGGAGAGTCAAATCGCTCAAAAAATATTTGGCAAGATTTAAGTACAAACATCTATGAAAAAGATGGTGATTTACAAATAGACTCCATTAATCATCTAAGAAAAAGTGATTATAATGATCTTCGAAATTTTCTTGAATATGATGGGAGTAAAGCTTTATCTCTTTTTATAAGGTCTGATACTAACAATGAAAAAGAAGATATAGTTAAAGCTTTAAAAATGATTTCGAAGCCAAGGGTAAAAAAGTCCATATCTTCGAACCTAATAAGCATGAATTCATTCAAAACTTTAAAGATCAAGATCTAATCATTATTGAAAACTATGATAAAGCGATTAGTCGAGAAGCTGACTTCATGAAAAAAGCAATTATTTACGCACATGATAATGGAAAAAAACTTTTAATAACAAGTTCAGGTGATTTTCAAAATTTAGTAATTAAAAAACCTTTCATTACGGATAAGCAAGATCAAGCTCGTAGTAAAGATCGTTCTGAATCTATGTTTAAAGTTATCGACTTAACTAAATAAAGAATCAACTCAATAACTTAAAATACATCTTAGCTACAGTTGAAAGTAACTTATCCTGGTCCATCTCAATTCTATGTGGATTAGTCTCATTCAACCACTCTTCCACAGCACCTTCGATGAGAGCTGATATCGACACCGCTGCGATTTTAGAATCTACGTGCTTAGCGAGTGCCGTCTTCTGAATTATCCTTTCACTACGCTCTATGAGCCGCAAACGTATTTTATAGTACTTATCAGCGAACTCTGAATCTAGACTAGCAAGCTCACGACAAAGTCTAATAATGTCATAGTTTCTTTTGAAGCTTTCAAAAACAGCGGAGATATCTTTTCTAAGAGCCCTATAAGCACTCAAACCTTCAGCGTAATCAATATCTAAATCCACACCACCTTCAAAAGCAGTATAAAGATCATCTTCAACCATCTCCAGCAACTTATAAAAAATCGCCTTTTTATCCTGGAAATATAAATAGAAAGTCCCGTGACCTATTTGTGCCTGTTTTGCAATATCTTTAACTGTAACTGAATTAAAGCCCTTCTCAGAGAAAACCTCTCTAGCTGCATCCATGATTTTCTGACAAGTTTTGCGGGATTTTTCAGTTTTGAGATCAGAAAGCATAAAATAAAATAAGTCCCCGGTAAAAGAAGCTTTACTGCTGTATAATAACAAAAAGAGTGATTAAATTCAAAAACGTAAGTAAATTTTACGGTCCGATTAAGGCTCTTGATAATATTAGCTTTGATGTTGAAGCTGGTGAGATGGTCTTTGTCGTTGGACCTAGTGGAGCTGGCAAGTCGACACTGATGAAGCTTCTTTATCGTGAGGAGAAGAATACCCACGGACAGATTTCTATTAATAATATTGATGTAAGTTCACTTTCTAGTGACAAAATCCCGTATTTACGTCGTCGCATGGGAATAATTTTCCAGGATTTCAAATTACTTCCTAATAAAACCATCTTCGATAATATCGCTTATGGCTTAAGAGGACTTGGGGTTTCTGAGTTTGAGATTCAGAAAAGAGTTGGCGGTGCACTCAATTTAGTAGCCCTATTAGATAGAGCAAATGCTTATCCAGATGAATTATCAGGTGGAGAGCAACAGAGAATCGGTATCGCAAGAGCGATAGTACAAGGACCACCTCTAGTAATAGCAGATGAACCTACTGGAAACCTCGACCCTAAGACATCTATTGAAATTTTCAACTTACTGAAAAGCATTTCCCTTCGCGGAACTACAGTTCTAGTTAGTACTCACAACCATAAGATTGTTAAAGAATTTAGAGAAAGAGTACTTGTTCTTGAAGGTGGTAAACTGGTTAATGATACTATTTTAAATCCAAGCCCTTATGCGTAGTCTAAGAATTATTTGGCGTATTCTCAAAGAAACATATCAGAGCATCAAGTTCTCTGGTATGTCTAATTTTATGGTGATAAGTATTCTTACTGTTACCTTAGCTCTATTTGGAGGGGTGCTTCAGTTCAACTCTTCCATTAAACAAATTTACCAAAACCTCGACAACCAACTAGAATTCTCGGTATATCTTTTAGATGGTGCTGAAACTAAATCCTTGGCGAATAAAATAAGTCAGATAGAAGAAGTTAAGAAAGTAGATATTATCCCCAAAAGCGTAGCTTGGAAAAACTTTAGAGCTAAATTTGGCTTTAGTAATGAAGCAGGTAATCCATTGCCCGATACCTTGCATGTTAATGTCCGCAAGGCTCAAGACCTTAAACCTGTAGTCGAGAAAATCAAAAACTACTCAGGGATTGAACAGATAAGCTATGCACCAGAATTATTCCAAGGTCTAAAACGAGTAAGATCTATACTCTTCTCATTTGGATTATTCATAACTCTGATACTTGCTATTAGTACTATAACGATTATTTCCAATACTATTCAACTCATTATCAAGTCTCGCTCGCTTGAAATCAAGATTCTAAGATTGGTTGGAGTTGATGATTGGTTTATTCGTGGTCCGTTTATTACTCATGGTATTTTCTATGGAGTAGTTTCGGCTTTTATCGCGATTATTCCATTACTTATATTCCAGAAATTTATATGGAATAGCTTCCAGAGTTCTTTTAAGACGATAATGCCACTGACTTTTAATTTCGATTCAAGTAATGAACTTGGTTTGATATTCTTTATCATGCTACTTACTGGCGTTACTGTATGTTCTGCTAGTAGTTATATGGTTACTAGTAGGTATATTAAAATTTAGATTTTTAACGTAGTTAGGGTGAGATCCCATGGCTTGAAATACTTTTGGAGAGTACTCATCAGTTGGGGTGAAATATAAATCTTCGGCGGTTTGATTATAGATTTTACGTGCTAATTCTAAATCCAGATGTGGATTTTCATCTCCAGCTTCCTTGTATTTAGTCCACAAATTATTTTCTGCGCTTTGCATATATACTTTGGAAAATCCATTTTTTACAGCAAGCTCGATCAAAGATTCTACCAATACTTTCTGGGCATTTATATTACCAGTAACACCATGGACTCTACTAAATTCTTCATCTTCTTTGAAATGTTTGATTAGTTGAAGTTGGTTTATAGATATTGCATTTTCCTTTGGGAAAAACGAAAATCCTAATTGAGCAATAGGCTCTTTTTTGTATTCAAGAATAATAGATAATGGAGCATCAGACCTAACCTGATAAAATTTCCCGTTATAGGCTTGTTTGTATAATTTACTAGAGAAGCCCGGTATGAACTTATCTTCTGGATTGTACCCAATATACATGAGCTTATTTCTATCAATATTTAAAGAAAATTTACCTGCATTACTCTTAAACTGATCATCCATAATATTTCTATCTAAAATCTTAGCTAAGTCAATTTCTTGAAGCTTATCAGCGTTAGCAAATTCACTAATTGCTTTATAAATCATAAATAATTCTAAATTTTCCACCTCAAACATACTTGAATTAAAAGATGCGTTTCTTCTAGCATCTAAAATAAAACCTCTATCAAAGAAAACAGGAATAGATGAATTTTTATCAAATATCTCTTTTACCAATTTATTTTCTGGATCATCCATATCCAAATTCTCAAAGAATATATTATTATCAAAATCATCATTATAATTAAGCAAAGAGTAGAATATTTCTTCTTCCATATCCTTACTTAGTGAAATATTTTCTTGTTTCAATAAATTTGGAAAGCTTCTTTGATTTATCAAATCAATAAATTTGCCTTGTCTTAGATTTGGATCAGATGTAGGTCTCCTCATAATTTCACTAAAATAGTTACCTAGTGAAAACATACTCATCTCTTTAATAAAGTGATTATTAGCTTCTTTACTTTCCCTATCTCCAAACTGATTATTATGTAACTTAGTTGATGCACCCTTAATTGAGCGTAAGCTATTCAATTGAAAATTAATAGGGTAATCACTAGAAGGCTTTATGCGCATTATCTTAACCTGTTTTGCTTTTTTTATCTCTTATTTTTTAGTTGTATTAAGCCTTAAACTATCAGCTATAATAATCTAAATGCTAAACGCTAATACTACTGAATACCAATATAAAGCCTCACTTATAATCCCTGTTTACAACGAAGAAGAAAACGTAAACTTATTGCAAACAGAAATAGAGAAGTCACTAGAAGGCAAGCTTAGCTATGAAGTTATATACATAGATGATGGTAGTTCTGATCGTAGTTATGAGTTATTAGCAGAAATTGCTAAGCAAAAACCTAACGCTAAAGTAATCAAATTACGTAGAAACTACGGGCAAACCGCAGCTATGCAAGCAGGTATAGAAAATGCTTCTGGTGAAATCATGATTCCTCTTGATTCTGATTTACAGAATGATCCATCCGACATCCCTGATTTAATTGCCAAAGTAGAAGAAGGCTATGATGTAGTTAGTGGTTGGAGGAAAAACAGACAAGATACTTTCATCAATCGTAAATTACCATCAGTTATAGCAAACAAAATCATTTCTATGATCTCAGGAGTTCATTTGCACGATTATGGTTGCAGTTTGAAAGCTTATAAAACTGATGTGCTCAAATACGTGAAACTCTATGGAGAGTTACACAGGTTCATTCCAGTTTGTGCGAGCTGGTATGGCGCTAAAGTAACAGAAATGCCGGTTAAGCACCACGCAAGACGCTTTGGAGTGTCCAAGTATGGAATCAATAGAACTTTTAAAGTAATACTTGATCTTATCGTAATGAAGTTTTTGACTAATTATGCAACACGCCCAATTTATGTTTTCGGTGGTATGGCGATACTAAGTATGCTTTTATTTATGGCTTCAGCCGTTTGGGCACTTGCTCTTAAGTTTGGATATGGAATTGATTTAGATTCTACTCCACTGCCTGTAATAAGTACTATGTTCTTCACTGTAGCGATCCAAGTTGCAATGATGGGATTACTTGCTGATATGCTGATGCGTACTTACTATGAGTCTCAGGATAAGAAAATCTATACTGTCGAGAAGGCTTTGAATTATGAGACTGAAGCTGCTAGAGATTTTGTAAATGCCTAATTTGGCTATTAGCTATAAAATATAGTTATAGATCTACAAATATGAGCCTTAAGCATAAACTTGCAAATTTAATATATGTCTTTTTACTTTTAGTAATTAGCCAGCAGGCTTGGGCTATAAAGCAGTCTAATGCAGCTTATCCACAAGAAAAATTCAAAGCAAGAATCGAATATAAACTAGAATACGACCAAGAAATTCCCTTAAGAGTAACCAGAGTGCCAACAGAATATGGCATGCTGCAAAAAGACTTAGATGGTAAAGTGAAACCACTCGGTGCTGGGGAGTATGTAATCTTCGAGAATACTGAAGATATAAAAGTCTGTGAATCACTCACTGACACAGAAGAAGCCTGTAAAGAGAAAGTCCTAATTCCTCAAGGTAGTTCATTTATAGGGAAAATAGTTCAGGCAGAACTCGCTAAACACTTTAATCGTGATGGCTATGTGCAATTAGAATTTGAGCAGATTATCGTTGAAGGTGAGAACATTAATCTTTCTGCAGGAACTCTAGGAGCAGATAATATTGAAGCTAGAGAAAGTTTCAAAAACAAAGCATCCAAAGTAGGTAAAACGGCTGCACTAACTCTAGGTGGTGCATTGGTAGCACCATTCATAGCCTATAAGATTGCTGGCTTACTTGCCTTCTCGAACCCTTATGTGACTGGCGGCATTGCCGCAGTTGGTGCAAGCGCAGGACTTGCTTATGGAATTTACAGTAAAGGTAAAAACTTCAACCTAGAGCCTGGTTCTGAACTTAAAATTAAACTTAATAATGATTGGCTAATCTCACAACTAGAAGACGAGCATTTAGCAGAAGCTATTATGCTGATGCGTGACGAGAGTAAGTTTAAGAAAAACTCTAATTCTATTGAAACAAAAATCCAAAAAGCTTTCACCGATGAACTTCTAGAAGCTGGCTATCAGGAATTGGTTACGCATAATATAAAACAGCCCGTGGAACTTAAAATTAATAAAGTGAAAAAGTCTGGATCTGAATTTGGTAAAAAATGTATGAAAGTAAACCTAGATTACCAAAATAACTCTAAAGAGAGTTTGCGTTATCTATCATTTCGCCTGGTAGATTCTATGAACAAGGATTATTTTCCAGAGAGTAAAAGTATTAGAGCAGGGGAGCTTTCAGAACTGCCGCGCCAAGGAAATCTAGATCTCTTCTATTGTGTTGATTTTATTAAAGCTATTCATAGTCTAGAGGTTAGAGGCATGGAGAGTTATCAGCTTTTAGCTGAGGAGAGGCTTTTTATTTAAAAAGGAAGTAAATCTTCAAAAATCTGTTTTACTCTTTCATAGTCATTGTTAGTTAAAGCTTTAACTTCTTTACCCTGAAAATCAAATGTTCTACTAAATGTTATCCCTTTAGCAGTGAGACGTTCCTCTAATTGCTCTTGATTATAATCTTTCCAGTTATTATTTTTCGTTTTCATATATTCATTAAATTTACGTAAAGTATGTTGCAAACTTACATTATAGTCACGAATTTGAGCTACGCATTTTTTCAATTGATAGATTCGTGATCTTGCAACATAAGTAATATCCTGCGGAGAAGTTAGTCTTTCTTGATTTTGAATAAATTTACTTTTAGCATTATTTTCACTGCTAATAATAGTAGGCATAAGATTAAACAGAAACTTCTTAAATTGCTTATTATTTTTAAAATCAAAATCCCTTCTATCTAGCTTAGATTTATCTTCACTTTCAAAGCATAAACCTTTATTAAACTCTTTTCTAAGCTCATTAACGGAAATGAATTTTTCATCTAAAGATTCACTAGATTTCCACTCAGACTTATTAACAAAGATTGGACTTTGGTAAATTATTTCAAGCTTCTCTACTATAGGTTTTTTTAAGCAGTAGTATTGATCTCTCTTTCCAGTTTGTTTGTTAATACAAGTATGCTCGTCATATAGATAATTTTCAGAAAAAAGAGGAGCTTCTTCAGCAATGATGAACTCAAGCATACCTTGAAAATTACTCTTATTTGTCTCCCTCATTGCTCGTCTTACAACATCGGGTAGTCTCCCTTCATATTCTTTTCTAAGTTTTTCCTGCTCCTGCGCATATTCTTTCAACTCAGATTCATGCTCCATAATATCTCGGTAGGCATTATAAGGCATATCCCAATTATTTTTCTTAGACTTAGATTCTTTATTATTTTCATCATTAGAAGCTGCCTCAGTAGGAGTTTCAAAGTTAGGTTTTAATTTTTCTTTGATAAAAGCGAGAACATAACCAGGGCTTTTTACCAGCTTAACTTGTTTAAGCAAAGCATCAAATTTAAAACTTTTATCCTCTAAAAATTTTTCAAATCCTTTTTCATCAAATGCTTTTATGGCTTCATGCCAAATTAATGGATTATATCTATTTTCTTCATGAAGTGCGGGGTTACATTCTTCATCAAAAACAAGTTCTTCACCATAATCATCATTAAACCTCTCTAGTTCAATATCTAAAAGTTTTTGTAAATAAGCTTCAGCAAATTCATTATCATTGTAGTGAAAGGCTTGATCTGTTTCAGACTGATATCTCCTCTTCAGTTCATTGAAGACATTATCAAAGTTATAAAAATCTTTGAAGTAATCTTCTTCCTTTTGGTTTGATTTTGATTTTTTACTCTTAACATTTAGAGAAGCTTCACTCACGGTCTCTTCATTGTTAGCAATGATTCTTGGCATAACATCTAAAACAATTGAAAGATTTAGAGGCTTAGAGCCCTGCAACCTATTTCTACAAAGATCAACAACCTGAGCTATTTTCTTAGTGCCTGTTTTAATAGAGTTGAGTATATCTATCCTTAAGATTCTACCTATAGCCTGAAGATACTTAGCATAACTTTTAGTAGCACCCAGATAGTAACAAACTGCTGCTCTATCAGAGCTCCAGCCCTCTCCTAAAATATGGACACTGGTCAAATGCTTTATGACACCAGTCTCATACATATTCATCAGTGTTTTTCTATTTTTAGAGTTGCTAGAAACTCTAATACATGAATTTTCATTCTCTGGAGCTTTGGTCTTGGTCCCTAACATTCCATATTCTTTAGCGAGTTTATAGGATAAATAAATTCCATTTGCACTCAATGTCACAGAGCTTAATCCAGCTTCATTCATTCTTTCCGTTAAGCGCTCTGCAAATTTAACATTGGGACATATTGAAATAGTATGTAAACCTAGAGTCTCTATAATCTTCTTATTATTCTTGAAGTCAGGGCATCTCACAGGCTTCTCACTATGATTGGTCTTATAATGTTTGATTACCCCAGTACAAATTTGTTCTGTATACTTATCTAAAGATTTATCATTTTCTTCTTCATCTAGTTCCTCACTAGTTAAGTCTGTTTCAGCTTCATTAACTTCATCAATCACCAACTGATCCCACTTTAAATCAACTAACCATTCATCATTGATCGCAGAACGTAAATCTTTGGAATGAATTAACTCAGCTTCTTTTCCGTCTATAGACTTTAAAAAATTCTTTGCTAACTTCTCCTGCAAAGCGTATAAAATATTTTTACCAATTCTAAAAAAACTATAATCTTCTTTAGACCCAGGTTTCTCAGTAGTAAGTAAATCTGGTGTAGCCGAGAATAATAAGAAGCTCGGGTAATTACGCTCATAAAGCTTACCCAGAGTCATCTGTAAATTAGGCTTCTTGTCACCATCTCCTGCCTCTTTATGATTTGGTTCTTGATGGAAGTTATGAATTTCATCTGTAAATACTACAGAAGGGCTAAATAGTTTATCAACTTTATGTCCAAGTTTTTTATCAGCTAACTCAAGCTCCTCTAAAATCTGTGGGATCGAATCAGCAACAGCAATAACGATATCACCATGGTAGCCATTGGGGACTGTAACTAATTCCCCTGAATTAGGATCCGTCATTTTTATATCTTCTGAAGAGAGATGAGTTATATCTTTACCTGGATTGGCAGCTTGTATAGTTTCCAGTAACTGCTCCTCTAAAGTTATTCTTGGAACTATAACTAATACCTGCATATGACTAGGTAATTTATTAATAGTTTCAGCGATTTGAACACTTTTACCAGTCCCAGTAGGAGCTTGGATTATCCCTTTGAAACCACGCCCAAATCTATCGACTTTTCCTTCTTGGAGCTCAGCCTCAGTCCTAGCTTTAGCTTTCTCAGAAATACTTTCAGCATAAGCTTGAAAAGATGGTCTTGCAGAAATTTTAGGTGAGAAATATAATTCATAGTTTTCTTCATTTTTAAATTCAGTTTCCAAAATATGTCTCATCGAAGCTGGATATTGTTCATAGATTCGATCACGCTCTTGGAAAAATTCTAGACGTAATGATTCATATTCCGCATTATATTGTTCAGAGCCCTTAGCTGAAGAAAGATTAGCAATAGATTCTTTATAGTTTTGCTTTACACTCTCTAATTCTCTTGTAAAAGATTCATCTATAAGCTTTTGTTGCTTTTTTTCAGACTCATGAAATTTTTTATTTTGTTCTAAACTTGGTAAAGCTTTATTAAAAATTTGATTTTTGGCATCGACAAGATAAGAATGAATGCTCTTTTTTACATAAGAAAGAGGTTTACTTAATAAGTAATTTGATATTTGAGGAGATAGTTCCCGAGGCAACACCACCTATTATCTTAAGCCAATATGGGTAAATACTATTTATTCTTAGAAAAGCTTAAACTTTGCTGTTCAGGAAACTTAAGCTCCTGAACCTCAGATTTATAATCCTGAAAAGCTCGAGTCATATCTTGATATTGCTCCGCGTATCTCTTCACAAACCTAGGCTTAAAAAGATTAAAACGCCCGAGTAAATCATCAGTCACTAGTACTTGACCAGAGGTTCCTTGCCCAGCACCTATACCTATAGTGAAAATCTCTCTAGACTTAGACTCTAGAGACTCAGTAAGCTCTTCTGCAATTTCATCTGGCACCATCTCCAGCACCATAGCCATAACTCCAGCTTCATATAACTTATTAGCTTCGCTGAACAATAATTCTCTATCTTTTACATAACTAGGCTTACCATTAAATTTCTCGACACTCTGGGGCGTATAGCCGATATGCCCCATCACCTGATAACCTTCATCAGTAAGCATCTTAATCAATTCAAGACTCTTAGGCTCAGCATTCTCTATCTTCACGATATTTGCTCCAGCCTCATAGAAAGCTAAAGCATCTTTATATGCCTCACTATTAGGCTTAATAACAGATACATAAGGTAAGTCAGCGACAATTTTAGTCTTAGGAGCACCGCGTCTTACTGCCTTAAAACAGATCATCATCTCTTCCAGACTCACTTCTTGTGTAGTCTTGTATCCAAGAAAAACATTAGCAAGGCTATCGCCCACCAAAATATAATCAATCTGAGCTTCCTCTAAAGCTCTTGCGGTATTGAAATCATAGGCTGTAAGCATGGATATCTTTGCCATATACCTGATCTTAACATTTATGAGACTGCTGACTTAAAGCACTACTTAATGCTAAAATGTAATACGAATTGAATCCTACTATTTCTATGCCAAATAGCCCAGTTAACCCTGAAAAGCCAAAGCTTCTCGGGAGAGATTCTGCTGCAAATGACAGCACGGGAGCTAAACCTAGACTTAGCAGTGATACTAACTTAAATAACTATGATCAAGCCTTAAGGCAAGTAAAACAAGAGAAATACGATGAAATCAAAAAAAACTGGTTGGAGCTAAAACTTAAGCCTACAGATATTTTCAAACCTATTAAACTTATGCAAAAAATTCTGCACAAAGTTTTATTCCCTACAGCTAAGCTTGCTCCAGCTGATCCCATACAGGCAAGAATAAGTAGCTTTCCTCTCAGAGATATCAGGGAGAAAATGCTTAAAGAAGGAATTCCAATAGAAGAAAACTTCATTTGGACTGAAGACGGAATCCCACTAAGAACCTGGTTTGCTCAAAATTCTAATCCTGAGGCTAAAACCAAACTTTATTTCCATGGTAATGCTGGTGATATAGCAACGTTCAGTGAAATGGCTAAAAAAGATTATCGGGATGGTTATAACGTCTGCCTAACTAGCTATAGAGGCTATTCCGGGAATCCGGGCTTTCCATCGAAAAACGGTCTTACTCAAGATGCTAAGGCTGTTATTGATTATTTGATCGATGATAAGCTTTTACCGAGTTCATCTATAGATATAGAAGCACATTCTTTGGGTTGTGCTGTCGCTATCGAGGGATTTGGTTTGAGGAATGAGGAGAAGAATGGAGGCTATATCAAAATTTATAAAAATATGATTGATGACATGGTTGCCACAAATACTAAGCCTGACCCAAATAAATATACAATGGAAGGAATTGTCGATGCCTTAAATGAACAATATGGAAAAATAACATTAAATGCACCATTAATAAGTGTTCAAAAAATAGTTCTAGATAAACTCAAAATTATTCCAAATAGAATAGTAAAAGAAATTACAAAAACCAATAATCTTAATTTCAGTAAATTAATTGCCTTACCAACGAAATTACTTCATATTCGCCATGGGAAAAAAGACAAACTTATTCCAATTAAACACTCCGAGGATATTTACGATGTGGCAAAAGCAACTGGATCTCCAGCATTTTTAGAGATACAAGACAACAATAAACATAACGATATTTTAAATACCCCCAAAGCCGAAATTACGAATCTCATTAGTCCTATAGCCAAAAAAGTAGGTATGTTGCATGTTAGCAACTGGCATGGCAATAATAATCCAATGGAACATGCTCTCGATATTTCCAACCTTGAAATAGGTGATGAAGTGGTTGCCGTAGAAGATTCGACAGTAAAAGAAATAGTAGATAAGAATCCAGATAAAGGCCCTGGTGAATTCAATCCATCTCTTGATGAAATTCCAAATACTAATTACATAATTTTAGAAACAAAAAATGGTGAACTAGATATTTATGCACATACTAAGCAAAACAGCAGTTCAAATCAACTTAAAGTTGGGGATCAAATCAAACAAGGAACGAAAATAGCAGAGATTGGCAACAATGGTGCAACAACTTGTATACACCTTCACTTTCAGAGAAGCATAAATAATCCACATGTAAAATCAATATATGACCATCAAACAATCCCAATCAAATTTGACCACTAAATTAAAGCTCCTTACTCAAACAAATCAACAAATCACCTTTATTAAAAGGTTGTGCCGCGTGGGCAAAAAAGAAAGACTCTTTTCTTTTGAGTATAACTGGAATCCAGTTTTCATCAGCGAGTTCTTCTATAACCAAATCTGAGAGTTTACCAGATTCATCCAATTCTTTTTCAAAGATCTTAACCTTATTATTATCGATCGCATACTTCCAATCTTCGATATTAAGAACTTTAGTATAAGCGAGATCACCACCAATTTCCCCAACCAAACGAGCTTGAATACTTTTATCTGGGTTACCTATAGCTGGATAAACCTTTTTGACTTGATATAAATCTCTTGCCATCTGGCATGCTAGAAAATTCACCTCAGAATTAGCCGTAGTAGCGATCAGCATAGAAGCCTTATCTATTTGCGCCTGGTCTAACACATTAGAATCTAGACAGTTACCACAAACTGTAAGCAATTGATCCTCCTCAGCAAAGTTACAATGATCTTGGTTATTATCAATCAAACAGACATCCTTACCCATATCAACGAAAACTTTAGCGATAATACGTCCAAGTACATTCGCTCCAACAATAATAATATAACCACCTTTCTCCAGGCAGTCACAGGCTCTAGCTGCAGCTTTAGCTGTTAAACCCTGGGCAAGAACAGATACTATAATGGTAGAAAAAACCAAAGTCTCTACTAGAACAGCTTCTTGAATTCCCTGCTTCTGAAGCAAAAAGGTAAAAAGTGAAGCAACTGATGCAGAAACTATACCTTTAGGTCCAATCCAAGAAAGGAAAATTTTATCTTTTACTGAAAGTAAACCAATATTAGAAATAAACACAGCTATAGGACGAATAACAAAAATCACAAGAAAGACTATCATAGTCCCGTTCAGCCCAAGCAATCTAAAGTTTTCAAATTCCAAGTTTGCTGCAATAATCACAAAAAGTATAGAAATAAACAGAACAGAAAGCTGTCCCTTAAAACGTTTCAAAGTATTTAATTGAGGAATATCTTCTTTTTGAATCGCAAAACCAGTAAGAATAACAGCAAGAATACCAGTATTAGCTTCAACGTGATTACTCAATGCATAAGTACCAAAAACCCAGGCAAGCACAACTAAATTCTTCAAGTCAGTACCAACAAGAGAAGACTTCAAAATCTGCCCTAAAACCCTTCCCATCAAATAGCCAACAGAAACACCAACTAAAACCTTGATAAAGAAAGCGTAGACAAAAGTCATAAGAGAAACAGCTTCGCTGGAACCAGCAGCAGAAGAAGCACTCAATTCTTCTGTAACCAAAATCAGTTCAAGAACAGCAACAGAGAGAATAGCTCCTATCGCATTAGAAAATATCCCTTCACTTCTAAGAATCGTAGCCAAGTCTTGTTTAATCTTCACCCTTCTAAGAATCGGATTAATAACCGTAAGACCAGTAATACTCATAAAAGATCCAAAAAGCAGACTCAGAGGGGCACTCAAGCCAAGGCAATAATAGGCAGCGAGTGAAGATCCCAGAACAGTAATTCCAAGACCTATGGTGAGGATATTTCTTACAGAAGTGTCGACGCCTTTGAAAGATTCGAAGTCAAGACTCAGCCCACCTTCAAATAAAATCAAGGCAACCGAGAGTGAGACTAGTACACTCAGACCAGAGCCTAGTATTTCTGGATGAATCAAGCCCGAGACTTGAGGTCCCAATAATACTCCTGCTATCAAAAGAAAAACAATACTTGGAAGTTTTACTTTCTCCGCTAAAACCTGCACTGCGATACCAGCAAAAATTGCAACAACTAATGTTTGCATTAAAATGTGGCTTGGATCCATATATTCAATTTACCCGCTTCTTACTGTCCGTTTATTAGTTAGCTGCTTTAAATTTAAGATATTCTTTGATAAATTCATCCAAGATAATCTCTCCATTGACTACAGCATCTACATCTCTAGTTTCGAACTTAGTTCTATGATCTTTGACCCGCCCCTCATCAAAAACATAGGATCTTATCGCATTACCCCATGAAGGAAGCACTGTATCACCTTTGAGTTCAGCAATTTTCTTTTGCTCTTCTTCTTCCTGCAAAGCAAGTAATTTAGACTTAATCAATTCTATCGCTTTTTCTTTATTCTGCGCTTGACTTCTTTGTTGGGTACATTTAACTGTGATACCAGATGGTAAATGCTTAATACGTACAGCTGTCTCTACTTTATTTACATTCTGCCCACCTGCTCCACCTGAACGCATAGTACTTATCTCCAGGTCAGCTTCCTTAAAACCCTTAAGCTCAGTTGAACTATCTATCACAGGACAAACCTCAAGTCCAGCAAAGCTTGTTTGCCTACTATCAGCAGAAGCCTTAAATGGTGATTTCCTCACTAGTCTATGCACACCTTTCTCCGCTGAAAGATAGCCATAGGCATAAGGTCCACTAATCTTAAGAGAAGCAGACTTAATCCCAGCCTCCTCACCATCAGAACGATCTAATATTTCAACGCTAAAACCTTTAGTACCCTCAGCCCATCTACTATACATTCTGAGAAGAATCTCAGCCCAATCCTGAGCATCAGTACCACCTGCACCAGCATTTATATTAATAATCGCAGCCGATTTATCGTAAGCACCAGACATCATCAACAGAAACTCTACTTCTTCTAGTTCCTCTAGTAACTTTATGTACTCCGCTTGAGTTAGTTCTTTAATTTCTTCTTTTTCAGCTTCATCTTCACTCAGATCAAGCATCTCGAGCATATCTTTTAGATCCTGGAAACGCTTATCCCAAGACTCCAATCTCTCAACTTGATCTTTTTTGTAACTTAATTCTTTAGAAACTGCCTGAGCTTTGCTCACCTCGTCCCAAAAACCCTGCTCTAAAGTCTGCTGCTCCAAATCATGAATTTCTGTTTTCAGAACTTCAAGGTCAAAGACACTCCTTAATTGACTTAATCTTGCTGCTTAATAAAGAGATATCTATAGATATTAATAAGTCTTCAGACATTGTGCTAATTTTAGCACTAGCTTGATATAAGACTTTTAAAGCTAGTGGAAGCACTGTCGATTATCAAATACATAATATAATCTATGTATAATACTGTTTAAATGTTTCATTTATTTACATACGCAAATGAACTAGAAGGTTTTGTGCTAGACAAGCAGAAAGATTTATGTCAATTCTTTAGTAATGAATCTCTAGCTTGTTTTTTATCTGACTTTATTAATCTTCCCAATATATCTAAAGACGAAGAAATCAAACTTTTAGATGCTGGTGCAGGAGATGGTATATTAAGCTTTGCTGCAGTATTAAAATTAATTAAATTAGGTTACAAGAATATTGACATAAAATTATACGAAATTGATTCATCTCTTCATAAAATCATCAAATCAAATTTAAATATTTTAAAAATACAAAACCCTGAGCTTAATTTGAACTATACAGTAATAAAGAAAGATTTTCTAAAAGTAAATATCAAGCTCATTAAAAATCACTTTGACTTAGCTGTAATCAACCCGCCTTACAAAAAGAATAAACATAGCTTCAGGTACGATGCAAACAAAGTGCCTCTTAATATATCAAATGATTATGCTTCATTTATGGCTTTAGCCTTTATGGCTCTTAAAACAGAAGGACAATTAATTTCAATTAGCCCAAGGAGCTTCTGTTCTGGAACATATTTTAAAGATTTCCGTGATTATCTAATACAAGAATCTTATATCGAAAACATACATATTTTCAAATCTCGAATCAATGTTTTCAAGAAGGACTCTATACTTCAGGAAAATATTGTTTGTTCATTAAGAAAATCACATAAATGTTCAAAGTCTATAGAAATCAGCCATTCAAAAGATCTTGATTTCAATATTGATTATTCAAAAAATATTTATCGCTATCAGAACATTATTAAGTCACAAAATGATAATCATTTTATTTTCTTACCTGAATCCAAGTCACAACAAAAATCTATAGAAATAGTCGAAAACCTATGCTCAAATATGGAAAAGAATGAATACATGGTGAAAACTGGTCCAATTGTACCATTTCGTATGAAAAAGCTTATATCGAATAAAGCTAGTGAGCATAATATACCGATTCTTAGATTGAAGAATATAGAAGCATTTAAAATTAATTGGACTAGTGACAAAAATAATACATATCTGAAAAAAAAGGAAACTAAAGACGAAAGATTAGTTCAAAAAGACATCTGTATTTTACTAAGAAGATTTGCCCCTAAAGAAAATCAATACAGAATTATTGCAACTGTATTTAACCCGGATCAATCAAACTTTAAGGAAATAGCAGTAGAAAATCATTTGAATATTATTTATAAAGAAAATTTCACACATGAAGAAGCGCTAGGCTTAACCTGTATTTTAAATTCTTATCTATATGATGACTACTTCAGAAGTCTTTGTGGTAGCACACAAATTAATAAAAGTGAATTAATGAAATTAAATATTCCAAGTACAAACTCTATCAAAAAGCTTGGCAGGTTAATAAGTGAATACCAGGAAATTAATAGGGTAGTAGTGAATAAACAGATAAGTAATATATTAGGATAGGAGAGATTTATGGTTATTGATGAAGAAAAATTTATTGAAGAAGTCGACAAAAAAAGTATTGAAATAAGAACTACTGAAATATCTTTTAGCATAGGTGAGATTATTTCTATGTATAAGGAAGATGAGTTGGTTTTAAACCCAAAATTTCAACGAATGTATAGGTGGGATGATGATAAAAAGGCAAAGTTAATCGAATCAATATATATAGGTATACCAATTCCTTACTTTTACGTATACCTAAATGAAAATAATCAATACGCTGTAATTGATGGATTACAGAGATTATCTACAATTCTAGAATTTGTTAGTGACGATGATGGCAAAGCAATATTAGATAAAAAAGAAAAACAATTAGAGAGTTTGAATATTAATTTTAAAAATCTTTTAGAGTTTAATGATTTTAAATGGAATGAACTCACACTTAAACTAAAAAGAGAATTTAGAAAAAGCCGATTAAATTTCATTGTTATAGATAGGGTTAGTGACTCTAAAAGTAAGTATGAGCTTTTTCAAAGACTAAATACTGGTGGAGAAAAATTAGAGCCGCAAGAAATCAGAAACTGTATCATGATCATGTTTGATGAAAAACTATATGATTTAATTTTCAAGCTTTCTTCACTTCAAATGTTCAAAAATATAAGCCCTATAAGTGACCTTAAAGAGAAAAATGCTTACCGTGATGAATTAGTCACATGGTTTATAGGAGTTTTTTTAAATACTAAAAACTCTTTTCTAACACAAATTCCATCTAAGAAGAATACAAAAGAATTATTGGATATGCTAATTGGCGATAATTATTGTGATATTTTAAAATTCGCGAAAGAAATTGAGGAGTATTTTTCAGACTTTGTTGAAACTATGAATAATCTTAAAGGTGAAATTTCGTTTAAAAAATACAGATACAACAAACAATCTGAAGAAGAAATTGAACAAGGTGAATTAAGCTTAACAGTATTTCTTGGTTTAAGTCATTTATTCGTAAATTCAAAGATCCAAGAACAATCGATAGATTTAGAAGATATAAAAGAAATTAAAGAAATATGTAAGCAGAAAAAAACTGGTGCTAGAAGTAGTGGCTTTTTTCCAATTCTAATTGGAGAAATTAATAAGTATCTAGATGCAAAATCAAAATCATAAAATTGAAGAGTCTAAAAATTTAATTGATCATGAGTTATCTCAACGTAAACAAGAGATAGATGATGCATTTCATCATTGTCAAGAAATTACTAGCATGCAAAAATACTTCATCTTAATCTCGGCTTTGAATATAGAAGGCTTCACGAATGATTGTATTGAACAGATAACTAGTTATTTCAAAGCAAACCCTAGCTTAGGTTGTATAGGAATAGATCACTTAAATTTAAAAGTATTGTCTTTTCTTTCTCGGTATAAATTTAAGATGCATGATAGACGCTTTGAAAGCCCTGAAATTAAATTTGCTCACGATTTTGTTAATTGTATGAATGGAAATCAATATCAAGATATTAAAAGAATGAATTTTTCTCAAAAGCAGTGGGAGAAGTTATTAGATATATATTCCTTAAATTATGGTTTAGAATTTGCAGTTAAAGAATCTATTAAGGCAATTCTCAATAAAAGAAATAGCCTCGCTCATGGAAACATTAGTGATACTAATATTACTAAAAAAGATATTAAGAAGTTCAAAGAACACTCTATTGCTTACCTAGAGACCGTTGCAAATAACACAAAAAATATTTTCAAAATTAAAGATTAATAAAAATTATGCGCCTAAATAAACTACTAGCACTAAAAGGTCTATGCTCAAGGCGAGAAGCAGATAAGCTGATCAAAGATCAGCTCGTGACCATAAATGGCGAGTTTACCAGCCCAGGTTACCAAGTTATAGAGAATGACAAAGTCCAGGTCAAAAGCCCAGATCACAAAATACTTGCAGACTTTATTTTTCAAGAGAATATAGCAGAAGCTGAATTCGAGAAAATATACCTGGCACTTAATAAACCAGTAAATATCGAGTGTACCTGTAATAGTGAAATCAAAAATAATATTATCGATTTCCTCAGAAAAGACCCAGAATTCAGGAAATTAGAAGAACGGTATAAGAAGAGAAATAAATCACAGCTAAGGCTATTTCACGTAGGCAGGCTAGATAAAAACTCTAGAGGACTAATTTTACTTACTAATGACGGTGAGCTCAGCCAAAAATTAATGCACCCAAGTCACGAACACGAAAAAGAATACCTAGTGACTGTAGATAAGAAAATCAGCCAAGATTTCATCGATAAGCTATCAGCTGGAGTAACTATTAGCCGTGATAAGAAAGAAGATAAAGTCAAAACCTTACCTTGCATAGTTAGAAAAGTCAGCAGTAATAGTTTTAAAATAATTCTCAAACAAGGCTATAAAAGACAAATACGTAAATCATGTAAAGTATTAGGCTATGAAGTAGAGGACTTGTATAGGTTCAGAATTGAAGATGTCAATATAGATACTAGCCATAAACTAGATGAGTCCAAATTCTTAAGAATCTACTAAAAAATGTTTAAGGTAACATTTTTCAACCCTGACCGAGGAAAGTATCCTAGCTCAGGGAGTAGATCCTTAATATTATTACTAATCAGTCCCCACTCAAAACTTTATTTTGAGTGCCTCCTTCATTTTAGATAAAACTATGCTCACAATACATACTGCTATACTGTAATTTAGTGCTAAAGAAACTTATCAGTAACAAAATAATCATTTTGCTTTTACTAGTAGTATTAGCTTCGCCGTTTTTATTCAAGGCTTCCTTACCTTTGGTAAATAAGATTTTGGGAGCGCCGTCACTAGCGATTCTAGAAGATTACCAACCTATAGGTAGTATAGAAATTTATGATTTTGAAGATAAATTTGTAGGAGTACTTCAAGGAAAAGAAGATAGACAAGTAGTTCAGTTAGAACAGATTTCAGACTTAGCCAAGAAAGCCGTTCTAGCAGCAGAGGATAACCAATTCTTCAGACACTCTGGTTTTAGTTTTAGTGGTTTCTTTAGAGCTGTTCTCAAAAACCTCAAAGCTGGAAGAATAGTTCAAGGTGGTAGTACTCTCACCCAACAAATGGTTAAAAACCTCTTTATCAAAGAAGATGAACGTTACAAAAGAACTTTTAAGAGAAAAATCATTGAGCTTTTAATTGCCTTCGAAGTAGAGCAAAAGTATAGTAAAGAGAAAATCCTCGAAATTTATTTAAACCAAGTTTACTTTGGAAACCTCGCTTATGGTATTGAAAGAGCATCACAAAGATATTTCAGTAAACATTCAGCAGATTTAAATCTCTTGGAAGCCTCTTACTTAGCAGCTTTGCTCACAGCACCAAGTTATTTATCCTCGAACTTGGAGAAAGCACAAGTACGCCAACAATACGTACTCGATAGAATGCTTGAACTTGGTTACATCTCTAAAGAAGCTTATGCTGAAGCTGATGTTACAAAAATCGAATTCAAAAAATCCAAAGGTAACCTATCTAAGTTTCCTTACTACTTTAGTTTAGTAGAGCACGAACTCAACAAGCGTTTTACTAGAAACCAACTAAAAAGTACTGGACTTAAAGTCTACACAGCACTTGACCCTGATGCACAAAGATCAGCTAAAGAAATACTAGACACTGGTATCAAAAATGCTGCTGCTGGAATTAACCAGGGCGCTCTAGTAAGTGTAGACGTAGAATCAGCTGAAGTTAGAGCCCTAGTAGGTGGAGTCGGTAATTTCTGGGACTTCCAGTTCAATAGAGCAACTAACCCTCATACTTTAGGAAGTGGTTTCAAACCATTTGTATATTTAACAGCGTTTATGAATGGTGTTATAGACCCTAATACTATTATCCAAGATGAGCCACTAATTCTAGATGATCCTTCATCAGAAAGTATGATTTGGTCACCTCAGAACTTCGATTTAGAATTCCATGGACCTATCACTGCAAGAGCTGCACTAATCTTTTCGAGAAATATTCCAGCTATCAAAGTTGGCATGAAAACCGGAGTGAAAAACATTATAGATACCGCTCACAAAGCAGGTCTCAAAAGTGAAATGACTCCAATCCTTTCACTTGCACTAGGTTCTAAAGCCTTCTCCCCACTTGAAGTTGCTGGTGCTTACTCAACACTAGCTAGAGGTGGAGTTAGAATTGAACCTATTTTAATCAGAAGAATAGAAGATATTAACGGTAGAGTATTGGAAGTTAATGAACCTATCCCTCATGATGCACTGCCACAGAGGCATGTAGGGCAGTTAGTTGAAATCATGAAAGATGTTGTCAACTATGGAACCGGTGCCTATGCTAAGATACATGGTCGTGAAATTGCAGGTAAAACTGGAACAGCAGATGGAAGTAGGGATATCTGGTTTACAGGATTTACTCCAGACACTGTTACTACAGTATGGGCTGGAAACGAGAAGAATGAAGAAGTAAGCTCGCGCTATGCCACTGGTGGTAGTACACCTGCCTGGATATGGCGAGAGTACATGACTAAGTATTACCAGCATAATCCGCAGCCAGCTAATGCTTTTCTATTCACTAACCATTACAAATCTGTCAAGATTGATCCACTGACAGGATTACTCGCAACTGATTACACACCAAATCCAGTCTCTATGAGATTCATACCAGGAACTGAGCCTAAACGTTATGCTCCAATCCCTGATGTCGACAAGATCAACACTAGAGCTGAGCATAAGAAAGATAATGGTTTCTTCAGTATCAAGAACCGTAAAATATCAGAAGAAGATGAGAAAATCAAAATGATTAAAGAAGTTGTTGAAAATAGTAAGCCCAAGAAATCTAAAAAAGACGACGATAAAGATTACGAAGTAAAAGATCAGGAAAGAGAGAAAGTATTTAGTATCTTTGATGAATATGAGTAAAAATAACAAGATTTTTGGTGCAAAATTAGTACTCGAATATTTACAGTCAGGCAAATCCATCACTAAGATTTGGCTTAGTAAGACTATAAACCAAAGAGTTCAAGAGATAGAAGATCTTGCACGTAAACGAAAAATACCTTTTTCAAGGCTCGAGAAAAAAGAACTTAGTAAAATTCTAGGTCCTGAACAAAACAAATCAGTGGTAGCTGAAGTCAGCCCTGTAAAAATCCATGATGAAAAGTTCCTCTATGAAAACAAGCTAGATACTGCAAAATATCTCTTCGCTGTGAATATTGAAGATCCACACAATCTAGGAGCTATGATTCGTTCAGTTCATGCATTTGGATTAGACGGCATTATTTTTAGTAATAGGAATACTTCGACTTTGTCTGATTTCGTGATTAGAGCAAGTGCTGGAGCTATTTTCGAAACTAATCTAATTAGAGTAGGAAATATCAGTAACTGTATCAAGAAACTCAAAGAAAATAACTTTTGGGTTTATGGCACCGATGTTAAATCTGAGAACAGTGCTAGTATTTACGAAACTAAATTTGACCAAAAATCAGTGATATTACTGGGTAATGAAGGCAAGGGCTTAAGTCCCAATGTCAAAAAACCCTGTGATTTCGTAATTCATATTCCATGTTCATTTAATAGTTTAAATGTTTCGGTTGCAACGGGCATAATACTTAGTAGTGTGTACCAACAAAATCTAATGAATGATTAACCTAAATATGGACTTCAAAGATTACTATAAAACACTCAATATTGGCGTGGGTGCTACCGATGAAGCCGTTAAGAAGGCCTACAAAAAATTAGCTAAGCAATATCATCCAGATAGCGATGGTGGCTCAGAGGAGAAGTTCAAAGAAATCCAAGAAGCTTATGAAGTTTTAAAAGATAAGAATAGAAGATCGACTTACGATAATCTCTATAAAAGTCATAAAAACTCGCAACAATCCAGCTACAAATCATCATCTGGTGGTTTCGGTTCTGGATCTAATAATTCTAGCTACTCATCAAACTCACAACAACAGAAAGCTCAAAACGATAATAAAAGCGCTTACGACTACTATAAAAAAGAAGCACAAAAAGCAAGAGAAAATCAGGCAAAAGAAAGCCAAGCAAAGCAAGAACAAAGTAATTACGGTAAACAAAAACCACAGGATTCATACCAAAGCAGCCATAGGTCCTATCAACAAAAACAATACACGCACACAAAAAAACAAAACCCAAACGAAAGTCAAAACAAAGAAAAAAAGCAAAGCAAGTCTTCATCTAATGACAATAATTTCTCTGATTTCTTCAATATGTTCTTTGGTGGTGAAAGCAAAAGCTCCACTAAAACCAGTAGAGGTGATGACTATGAGCTTGCAATTGAGCTGGACTTAGAAGATGCTTATCATGGTTGCACGAGAAAACTTGAAATCAGCAGTACTGGACAAGGTTTAAGAAGACTAGAAGTAATAATTCCAGCTGGAGTCAAAGACGGTAACAAGATTAAAATCGCAGGTGAAGGCAAAATCGGTTTTAATGGCGGTGAGAATGGTGATCTCTATCTAAAGATTAGAATCAAAGAACATCCACTCTATGAAATTGAAGGTGATGATATTCATAGTAAGCTATACTTGGAACCATATGAAGCAATACTTGGAACAGAGAAGGAAGTAGCTACACTTGGCTCGAAAGTCGAAATAGTCATTCCTCCACAAACTCAAAACGGTAAGATACTAAGACTTAAACATAGAGGTTTACCTAATGCTAAAAGCAAAGAGCAAGGCGATCACTATGTTCATACTGAGATTAGGATCAAAGATCACTATAGTTTCGAAGAATTACAGCATTATAAAGCGATTCATAGGATTAATGAGCTTTAAAAAGCATAATAAGCCAAATCAGCTTGAATTTTCTCCTTAGCTTTCTCTTTCTTAAAATTCAACTGTAGATTCTGTAAATATTTTAAGGCTTTCAAATTAAAAGCATAATTCTTTTTATGTTTAGCTAAATGAATCGATTCAGGTATTAACTTCCCTTCTTCATCAATATCAAATTCAAAGCTACAAAACTGATCATTTTTATACTTATGTGTTGGTTTATTATAAAGAATTTCAGAGTTATCTTTTAAGTAAAATTCCCATTTACGGTTAATCTGCCTAAGTTGCCTTCTTTCAAATTCAGTATTCTTAAAATTAATAATATATCTAGGTAAGCTAGCGTGAGCAGCTAAAGCTCCACTCAAAACTAAAGCAAATAGTACTATTAACTTCGATAGTTTAAACACATAGCTAATTTTATCAGCCTAAGAGCATATCTAGTAGTTTTTTGCGTAAAGCTAAACTTTTAGTAAAATCACTATTACTCTGATAAATCATCCCTTTCTCAGCTTTTATAGTAATTATTCCAGCAAGCAAGCAGCCAATATTAGTCATAAACACCTCATCAGCATCCTGGATATCACTTAGTTTGAATTTACCCACAATAATCTCAGTTTCATATAAGTCCATAATCTTTTCTTGTACTGTCCCAGGGACAAAGGCAAGACTAGATTCAGGAGTGTATAAAATATCATCTTTAAACCAGAAAATATTAGCTGAAGCCGTCTCACATATATAATCTTCATGGTCAAGAATTAAAGCATTGTCGCAGGAATTTCTATCAGCCTCCAGCATAGACAGTAGATAATTAGCAGAGCTATTAGTTTTAGAGCTTGGCTTAGTAAAAGCTTTATAGGAGGAAAGCCATAGATTCAGTTCTCTGAAATCTGCAAGTTCTTTTTCAAAGCTTTGCACTACTAAATACGCTTCGCAGTTGCGCGGCAAATAGCCAATAGAGCCGGGACCATTTAGTCCACGAGAAACTATGACTCTAAGATAGCCTGTTGCTAATTGATTCTTGGCAACTAGTTCCGTACATATATTCTCCAAATTCGATACATCAAGATCTATAAAAAAGTCTTTCAATCCATTTTTTAGTCTCTCTAAATGTCTCTCAAAATCAAAGATTTTGGAATTAACAACAAGTAAAGTCTCGAAAACCCCATCACCAAAGCGAAAAGATCTATCGTTGATAGAAACTAAAGCATCTGATTCATCTATGAACTTATCCTTGAAAAAAACAATAGACATGGCTTACAGTGTAGCAAACATAGCTGTTCCCACTAAATATTCAATATCAGCACTACAACAAAGCAAAGAATAGACAGAGAATAATTAAATATATAAAGTTCTCTGAAGCAGTATCATTTTCATTTGTTCTGAAAAAGAAACTCAGTACAAAGCTTATAGCAAACCATGAAATATAGTTCGAAAGAGGAATAACTTCATTCTGCCAATGCCATAATTCTAGATAGCCAGCTTTGCTTTCTATAAATAAATCAACAATAAGCATCATTGATGCTGTTAAGAGAGACTTAATAAATCTAGATTGTAAAACATTACTAATAACTATATTAGACTCAATCAATTGATTACTAATATTGCTGCAGATGTATAATAAAAGCGCCCAGTTAAAGCCAATAAGCAGTGGAACTCCAAATATTTTAAGCCCAAGGCTAGCTTCATAGCTATAGTGTCCAAAAGGAAAACCTGTTTTCACACTCAAGATCTCAAGACAAAGAGTGAAGCACATAATATAAAAATAGCTCAGCAAAGGAATTTTAGAGAATTTTCCGTAAAAAAGAATAAAACTGGAAATCAGTAAATTTAAAGGGGTAAGTAATAAAAAGTAATCTTGAAAACTTGATTTAATACCTAAATAACCTACTAGGTGAATAAGAACTAAGAGTGATATTTTTATTTGGCTATTATTTAAGCTCAGTTGCATTATCTTTAATTATTTGCTTTGCTGCAATCTCTCCTGAAAGAATCGCTGTTGGCATACCTGGTCCCGGAACTGTCATATGCCCACAATAATATATATTCTCAATTTTCCTACTTTTCACACGAGGTCTTAAGAAATGTGTCTGCATAAGTGTATTTGCAAGTCCAAATGCATTTCCTTGGTATGAGTGATAATCAGCCTGGAAGTCCTTAATACAATAAGAACGCTCGAAAACTATATTATCGATAAACTCCTCACCTATAATATCTTCAATCCTATTTAGTATCTTCGTTCTATGCTTATTGCGAATTTCTTCAGTATCCTCGAGACCAGCTGCTATTGGAATCGAAATGAAAAGATTTTCAGAGTTCTCAGGAGCAAGACTAGGATCTGTTTTACTAGCTGCTGAAATATATATGAAAGGCTTACTTGGCCACTGCGGTTCATTATAAATCTCATGAGCATTAATATCGTATGGATAGTCGAAAAATATATTGTGATGCTGAAGGCTTTCAAGCTTTTTATTCACACCTAAATAAAAAACTAAAACAGATGGACAGAGAGTTCTAGACTTCCAGTAATTCTGATCATAGACTCTGTCTTGCTTAGCAAGTATATTCTGTTCGAAGTACTCATAATCAGCATTAACTAGTAATATGTCAGAGACAAAGTCCTGCTCATCTTCAGTTTTAATCAAGCCTTGAGAAGAATCATAGGCAGTAATCTCGGTATTAAAGTAAAATTTCACGCCCAAAGATTCAGCAAGAGACTGAATTCCACGTGGAATTTCATGTATACCTCCCATAGGAAACCATGTGGAAAGTGCTGTATCAGCATGATTCATAAAACTATAGAGGGCAATAGTATGATTTGCAGCAGTACCGAGAAATAGCATTGGAAACTCGAGAATCTGTCTCAATCTCTCATCCTTAACGAATTTCCCAATATGTGATCTTACAGACGACAAAGAATCACAAGTCAGAAATGCTTTTAAATACTTAAGCTTCAAGAACTCAAAAGGACTCAAACCTGGCTCACGACAAATATCATTAACAGCGATGTCGTATTTTTTTTCTGCTTCAGCAAAAAAATCCTTGAGTCTAAGTCCAGAACCAGGTTCAATATCTTCAGCAAGCTCAAGAAATTTATCCATACCAGCAGGAATATCTGTGAAGTCCTCTTTCTGCCAGTAGACTCTATATGAAGTATCTAATTTTCTAAGATCATAATAGTCACTGACTGTCTTGTTGAATTGTTTAAAGAAGTTTTCAAATACATCTGGAAGCCAATACCAACTAGGTCCCATATCAAACTTAAAACCATCTTCTTCAAAGAAATTGGCTCTGCCTCCAGGCTTAGAGTTTTTCTCAAAAACTTTAACGTCAAATCCAGCTTGAGCAAGTAAACAACTTGCAGCAAGTCCAGAGAGTCCAGCTCCAATAATATTTACTGATTTACTTTTGATAGCTTGCATCAACTACCAATTATTATACTTAGTAAAGCAGCTAAAGCAGAAGCTCCTAAAGGCGCAAAAACTGGAATCCAGGCATAAGACCAGTTACTATCTGCATTCACCAAAACTGAATGAATAATCCTTGGTCCTAAATCTCTTGCTGGGTTGATAGCATAGCCAGTAGTTCCACCAAGGCTAATACCAATACTCATAACAATCAAAGCTACAGGTAATGCACCCAGGGAACCCAAACCTAGCTTCAAGGAGCTATCTAACTCACTTGCAATCGAAGCATTAGCAAGATACAGTACTGAGAAAACCAAAATAAATGTTGCAAAAAACTCTGAGAAAAAGTTATTCAAATTATCCTTAATTGCAGGTCCAGTAGCGAAACAAGAAAGTTTCAAAGATTTGTCTTTGCAAAGCTTAAACTGATTCCAAAAGAAAATATAAGTAATTAGTGCGCCACTTATAGCACCAAGTATTTGTGCAAAGACGTAGAGCAAAACCTTATTCCATGAAAACTTACCTGCTATAGCCAAAGCAAAAGTAACCGCTGGATTAATATGTGCTCCACTATAAGGAGCTGCTATAACAACAGCAACGTATACCGCTAAAGCCCAACCAACACTAATAAGTAACCAATTAGAACTTTCTTGGGTAAATGTTTTTTTTAGAGAACTATTAGCGTTAACTCCAGTTCCCAATGCTACGAGAATTAAAGTGCCAATAAATTCAGCTATATAATCCTGCAAACTTAAAGAGTTTTAGCTTTTTCAACAGCTTCTTCGATAGAACCTACCATGTAGAAAGCTTGTTCTGGAAGATCATCGTGCTTACCATCAAGAATTTCTTGGAAGCTTCTGATAGTATCTTCAAGCTTAACGTACTTACCAGACATACCAGTGAACACTTCAGCAACGAAGAATGGCTGAGATAAGAATTTCTGAACTTTTCTAGCTCTATTAACAGTGTTTCTATCTTCTTCAGAAAGCTCATCCATACCGAGAATAGCGATAATGTCTTGTAATTCTTTATATCTCTGAAGAATAGCTTGAACGCCTCTAGCAACTTTATAGTGCTCTTCACCAACAATAGACTCTTTAAGTGCTGTAGAAGTTGAATCAAGTGGATCAACAGCAGGGTAAATACCAAGCTCAGCAATAGATCTATTAAGTACAGTAGTTGCATCTAAGTGAGAGAAAGTTGTAGCAGGAGCTGGATCAGTTAAGTCATCCGCCGGTACATATACAGCTTGAACAGATGTAATAGAACCATTCTCAGTAGAAGTAATTCTCTCTTGTAACTGTCCCATTTCATTCGCTAGAGTTGGTTGGTAACCTACAGCAGAAGGCATACGACCAAGAAGTGCAGATACCTCAGAACCTGCTTGGGTAAATCTGAAGATATTATCAACGAAAAGAAGAGTGTCTTTTTGTTCTTTGTCTCTAAAATACTCAGCCATAGTTAAACCAGTAAGAGCAACTCTCATTCTCGCTCCTGGAGGCTCGTTCATTTGACCGTAAACTAATGCTACTTTCTCAAGTACACCAGAATCTTTCATCTCGTGATAAAGGTCATTACCTTCACGAGTTCTTTCTCCAACACCAGAGAAAACAGAAATACCATCGTGTGCTTTAGCAACGTTGTTGATAAGTTCCATAATCAGAACTGTTTTACCAACACCAGCACCACCAAATAAACCAATCTTTCCACCTTTAACGTATGGCTCAAGAAGATCGATAACTTTGATACCAGTTTCAAAAATTTCTACTTTAGTAGCTTGCTCAGAAAGAGCTGGGGGCTCTCTGTGAATAGGTAAACTGCTTTTAGCTTCAACATTAGGACCATTATCAACTGGCTCACCTAAAACATTAAAAATTCTACCTAAAGTAACTTCACCTACAGGAACAGCGATAGGAGAACCTGTGTCCTCAACTTTCATACCTCTAGCTAAACCTTCAGTAGCGTTCATAGAGATCGCTCTAACACGGTTATCACCAAGAAGTAACTGAACCTCAACTGTTACGTTTACATCATTACCAAGGTTGTTTTTACCGGTAATCTTAAGTGCATTAAAAATTTCTGGAAGATGTCCATTACTGAACTCCACATCAACAACAGGCCCGATTACCTGAATTACTTTACCTTCTTTGAGATTTGTAGCTATAGTCATATCAAAAAAGGATTTTAGCATTTATTCGAATACTAATAATCTAATTTAGTGATTTTTCTTATTTTCTCTATCTACGAATTTCTTTATTTTAAAAATAGTGAGAATAATCCCCATAAGTGCAAAGCCCATAATGAGTGGAACCTTGTAATCATAGGCATATTTGTCAAAAATATAATTACCTAACCAGTATCCTAAAAAGACTGTTGATGGTATTACATAAGCTATGTCAAAGAGTTGCCACATTTTGAGATAAAGAGGAAGCCCAATAACTGCGTTAAGCTAAAAGCTTAATTTCGTCATTTACAAGTAGTAAAATCCTCAATTTAGATTTTAGCAAGCCTTGTTCTTGACCCCCCTCTTTATCTCAAAAATACCTTAAAAAAGAATAAACCCAGATATGAATTTTAATGTTCTCACTTAGATTTGTTGGATAGTGTTTAGTAGCAAGGCTTTCAAGCTTTGAAAAGACTGAGTTGACTAAACGTCAATGATGGCTTTGAAAAGCTTGAAAAACGCAGCTAGTGAGCGCTATACAGCAAATCTATTAGATTTTTCTAAGCACGCCCTTCACTATCCCCTGAATATCAAGGCTATCTGTAGGATCTAGATATATAGCTTCCATATAAGGATTCTCTGGCTGTAATCTAATTTTGCCATCCTGTTCTTTATAGAATCTCTTCAAGGTACTAGCATCACCATTAATTAAAGCAACAACAATTTCACCATTGTTAGCTACCTTTCTAGGTTCGACTAGAACAACATCACCGTCATTGATCAAAGCATCAATCATGCTCTGCCCTTTAACTTTAAGTGCATAGCACCCAACGGGGAAAAAAGAATCTAATTCAAGGTATTCTTCCGCTTGATTAGTAATCTCGAGAGGTAAACCCGCCGTAATCTGTCCTAAAATTGGGATATCAACTTTGTTAACCTCAAAATCATCTCTATTACTTTGGTTCTCAGTTACAGCACTTAATTCAGTAACAGGGCTTGGTAGTGTCGATAAAAATCTCTTACTAGTTGGTGGGAATTTGTGCTGACAAGTCTCATAAGTTAAATCATCAATGATTCGAAGTGACCTAGCCGCGCCTTGAGTCCAAGTAATAATATTCTTCTTCTTCAAAGCAGATATGTGATACTGGAGCGTACCTTTAGTAATACCCATTTCCGCCGCAATCTCATCTAAAGTCGGTGGATAGTGAGCTTCTTGGGTCAATTTAAATATAATCTCAGCTGTTTGCTGTTGTTTGGGTGATAGCACGATGGAACTCATACAAAAATATTAGCACACATTAATAAGTGTATTATCCTTCTAACATTATCTTTATTCCAATAAGACTCAATCCCTAAACTCATAATTTAATAAGTCTAGACCATTGAGTTTAGCTATAAAGCCTTTGGTCTCCACTAAATAAGAGTCTAATATCGTTAATTTTATGTTTTAACATTGTGAATCTTTCTAGTCCTAGACCCGCTGCAAAGCCTGAGTATTTATTTGAATTAATCCCGGCCATCTCTAAAACATTTGGGTCAATCATCCCACAACCCATTAATTCAAGCCAACCTTTGCCGCCACAAGTATTGCAGCCTTTACCTTTGCAGAAAACACATTCAGCATCCAATTCAGCACTAGGTTCTGTGAAAGGAAAATAATCAGGTCTCAATCTAGTAGGGATGTTCTTACCAAAGAATCTACTCAAAAACTCATTGAGAAACCATTTCATATGGCCAAAATTTACATTTTCATCAACCATCATGATTTCAAGCTGATGGAAGAAAGGCATTTTTCTTGCGTTCACTTCTTCATTACGGTAAACCCTGCCATGACCAATAATTCTAAATGGTGGCTGAAGCTTCTCCATAGCTCTGATTTGAATTGAAGATGTATGACTTCTTAAAAGTATTTCATTACTAAGCTCTGTATAGAAAGTATCCTGTTCATCACGCGCCGGATGATCTTCTTCTGTGTTCAAAGCCGTAAAATTATAATAAGTGTTTTCAAGTTCTGGGCCATCAACCAAAGAAAAACCAAGTTCTTTAAAAATTTGGCTAATCTCTTGGGTAACTTGATCTAAAGGATGTATGAAACCTGACTTCGAGTTTTGACTTGGAAGACTAACATCAATTTTCTCTGAGTCAAGCTTCTGCTGTAGATCCTTCAATTTTAATTCTTCGAGTTTAGTCTTAAATATTTCTTCAATTTGAGCTTGCGTTTGATTTATTATTTTTCCTAAAGCTGGTTTATCTTCAGGATTTAAATCTTTCATGTATCTTTTAAAAGAAGTTATCTGACTTTTATTGCCTAGATATTTAGCTTTTATCTGATTTGAATTTTTTAAAGTCAAATTTTCATTAAAATCGTCTTTCGCTACCTGACTGATTTTCTCGAGTTCGTTCTTTAGGTCATCAAGGTTGATTGTTTGCATACTTGGCTCTCTGGGTATAAGATTTTAGCACTTAAAGCTTTGACTTAAAGTAATTGAATAATATAATGTAATTATGGAAACTAACTTAGCAAATCCCTTACTAAATTATGATGAGTTTGCACCTTATCGTTCAATCAAGTCTGAGCATATAGTTCCAGCAGTTGAAGAAATAACTTCCTGGGCAAGACAAGAGTTAGAAAAGATCTTAGAAGTTAAACGCCCACTCAGTTTCGAGAATTCACTTTATAAGTTGATCGAAATGGAGGATGCAATAGACAAAGTTTGGACTCCTGTTGAGAATTTACTTTCATTGAAAGGAGAGGATGACTTTAGAGAAGCTGCTGAAAAAGCAAGACCAATTCTAGTTCAGTTCTATAACGACTATTCAATGGACCCAAGAGTTTATAAGTTCGTGAAAGAATTCTCGGGATCTAAAGGAGCTAGAAAACTAAGCAAAGATAGAAGTAGATATTTAAAAAATACGATCAAAGATTTTAAACTTTCAGGTGCCGAACTTGAAGGTGAAGCTAAAGAAGAGTTTAAAGAGCTTAACCTTAGACTTGCAGATCTTACTCAAAAATTCTCAAACAATGTTGTAGATAGTAAATTTAATTTAATAATCAATACTAAAGAAGACCTATCAGGTATTCCTGAAGACATAGTTCAGGCTGCAAAAAATAAAGCAATTGAACTTGACATGGCTGAAAAGTGGTTATTTACGCTTGATTTCCCATCTTACGATCCATTCATGAAATATGCTGACAATGGTAAACTAAGACAACTTTTTTATATAGAGTATCTAAATAAAGCCTCAGCTGGGAAAAAAAATTCTAAAGGGGAAGACATAGATAATGAACCCTTAATAATTGAAATTTATAAGTCAAAAACCAGGAAAGCAAAGCTTCTCGGTTTTCGAAATTATGCAGAGCTTTCTCTCGAAACCAAAATGGCTGAGAATCCTCTGAAAGTTAAACAGTTCATTTTAAGGATACTCGACCAAGCAAAAATCTTAGCGGAGAATGAATATGCTGAATTAGTAGAATTCCAAAAGAAAATTAATTACGTAAACCTTGAAAAAGATCCATCCAAAATATTACCGTGGGATTTTGCTTACCTAGCAGAAAAGCTCAGAAAAGAAAAATATGATATCGATACAAATTTAACTAAACAGTACTTTGAACTAGAGGCAACTAAAAAAGGAATGTTTGAAGTTGCATCCAGAATTTTTGATATCAGCTTTGAGAAAGTTGAAAAATATGAGACTTGGCATGATGAAGTTGAAGTTTATCAAGTTAAAGACAGAGACAGTTCTCTTATCGGTACTTTCTACATGGACTTGCATCCACGCGATACTAAACGTGGTGGAGCTTGGGTTATGCCACTTGAAGATTCCTCTATTAACCCTGATGGCAAAGAAAAAAGACCGAAATGTGTACTGGTTGGTAATATCACTAAAGCTCAAACTGAGCCAGAATATAAGCCAGCATTACTTACACCATGGGATGTTCGAGTGCTTTTCCATGAATTTGGTCATGCTTTGCACTGTTTATTTAGCAAGGTTGAGCTTTCACCAATTGCTGGAACCAACGTTGAGTGGGACTTTGTGGAATTACCAAGTCAACTTATGGAAAATTTCACTTGGGAAAAAGAATCCCTTGCTCTCTTTGCTAAACATCACGAAACTGGTGAGTTAATGCCAGATGAACTCCTCGATAAAATGGTTAAAGCTAGAAACTTCAATGAGGGTATAGCTTGCATCCGTCAATCTATTTTTGGATTATTTGATTTAGAAATTTACATGAGTGAATCAGATGTACTTTATCAAGCTCCAAGCTTCATCTATCTAAGCTTAGTGAAAAACCATGATGTAATAGAGCCTTGCCATTACATTAACTTCCCGAACTCTTTCTCACATATCTTTGCTGGAGGTTATTCTGCCGGATACTACAGTTATAAGTGGGCTGAGGTTTTAGAAGCTGATGCTTTCAGTAAGTTCAAAGATAATGGAGTTCTTTCACCAGAAGTTGGTCAAGACTATCGTGAGAGCATTTTAGAGAAAGGTGACAGCGAAGCACCTATGGAGCTTTTCAAAGCATTCATGGGACGTGAACCTGATGAGAAAGCCTTACTTAAGCGTATGGGCTGTGAAGTTTAAATATTTTCTTTACGCTAGAATACCCGCTTCTATATTACTTTGATTGCTTTGATTAACCTCTTGTTTATAAGCTTCTTGGAGTTCTTTAGTGTAGCTTGGTGGCAACAAAGCTGCTTCTGAGAATTCATATATTGCCTGTAATGCTGTAGACTGATCTACACCTTTATCATTCAGAACTATCTTAAACATTTGAGCTAATCCCTTTTTTTCTTTGTGATTTTCATCGGCAACTCTTCTACCTTCAGGTCCATCAGTAAGCCCAAACTTAAATAAGAATAATGATCTACTTATCTCTGATTTATAGAGATTATTCTGAGCTGATTCTCTTTGATAAGCACGCCGATCATCAGGCTTATTTGATGTTGGATCTTCAAATACTGGAACATATTTGTCATATATTTCTTCAATCTTCTGCCTATCAACGCCATGATCATTCTGCTTTACATTCACCATTCTAGAGCTTGAGGGTGAAACTGTCATATCCTGAATTAAACTAGAATATAAATACTTCTCAATCTTCATAAACAAACTCCTTTGTATAATCAAAGGAGTTTGTTTCATTGAAGTTATATGTAATACTTTTAAGCATTACTTGAGACTTTATGTCTCTTTTTCATACATTTCTATTATCTGAAATGACCGGTTATAGATATAGATTAGAAGATTTCCGTTCTCCATAATCACTTTTCTAGCTGCCTTTCCTTTTCTATAGTTCTTAATGTAGAGTACCTGATAACCATTTACTTCTACTTCAATAACTGGTGACTTGTTAATTGCTTGATAGCACGCTACTTGATTACCATTTTCTAATTCTAGGTATCCTATTTTGTTTCCAAGTTCATCGGTTACATAAGAACTAAAGCATTCATCATCTGTTTTATCTTTGAATAAATATTCAATTATTGGATCTTTATGATTTGCTGTACTTTCGTTTTCCATATTAATATCGATACTTTTTATATACGAAATGAAGATTATGATTTGATAAAGTAGAAGTTTTTTATTTATTAAATTCTTGAAAGTTTTTGCTTTTCCTATAATACTTATTATTAGATATGAATAATCTCTTAGTCAAAGTATTAAAGCAGGAAAACAAAAAAAAAAATCCTTTAACAAATAAGGACTTTCTTTACTATCCAGATAAGAAGCTATTAGAAATTTATTTAGGCAAAGCCAAAGAAATCAATGAATCCTCAATTAGAAAAAAAGTTTCTGAAGTTAACTGGAAAGATTTTGCCGCTGATGAAGTTAGATTGGATACCAAAGGACTTAGCCCTAGAGAAATAGAGTTAATCTATGAAATGATTGCCCTCAAATCCAAAATCTTTGAAGAATACAAAATAAAATCAGAGAAAAGAGTAAGTTTAAAAGCAATAAAAAGCTCTAGTGGCAATAAACTAGTATCTTCCGAGCGTGAGAAGTTAGTAAATGCAGTCAATTACTGCCGTGATGTCGTAAGTTCCAACGCAAGCACAGTCCATCCAACCTTCATGGAAGCCGAAGCTAAAGCTCTTGCAGCAAAATGTCCAGAGATTAAAGTGAAAGTTATCAATGCAAGTCAAGCTGAGAAGCTTGGAATGGGATGTTTACTTGCAGTAGGAGCCGAAAGCATAGTAAATCACTCTAAAGAGTATCATCCACGATTAGTTATACTTGAATTTACCCCAACTAGCAACCAAGCTTCAGCTAAAACAGAACATCTAGCCCTAGTAGGTAAAGGAATTACCTATGATACTGGTGGTCTATGTATAAAGCCAACAAAGTATATGCTAGATATGAAATCTGACATGGCTGGCTCTGCCACCGTCTTATCTTTATTCAAAATGATTACTTCACTGACTGCAAGTGAAAGAAAAAAAATTAACAAAAAAATTACTGGTGTTCTTGCTCTAGCTGAAAATGCTTTCGGAAATATGAGCTATAAGCCTGGAGATGTCCTGCAGGCAGCTAACGGTAAAACAGTTCAAGTAGTAGATACTGATGCTGAAGGAAGATTAGCGCTAGCGGATGGACTTGCTTATTTAAGTACTTTAAGATCTAAACCTGACTTTGTAATAGATCTTGCGACTTTGACAGGCTCTATTGTTGCGACTTTAGGAGAAGTTGCCGCTGGAGCTATGACCAATGACGAGGACTTTCTGAAGGACCTCAAATCATCTTTCGAAGAAGAAGGCGAAAGATTATGGCATATGCCTATTCTAGAAGCTTGTAAGAAGAAGACTGAGTCCACTATTGCAGATTTAGCGCACTGTAGTACTAGACCTGATGCTCTTATTGCAGCTCAGTTCTTAAGTAATTTCATTCCTGAAAATTCTAAGTGGGTGCATTTAGATATAGCTGGAGTTGGTTTTATCGAGAATGATGGACTTTTTACTTACAAAGGTGCAACTGGCTTTGGAGTAAGAGGTTTGTTTAGGTATATTACGAGTTCTTGATCAAGTTAGTTTGCTTCATTTTCATTTATAAGCCTTAGCAAGTCCACTCTTGCATTGTGATCACTATCTTCTGGAGTTAATGAACTACCCTGTTCCTCAATTAAACCCTTAGTATGATCATGCCCCGCGAATAATTCTTCTTTAGTAAGAGGTATTAATTTGGGGTTTTTATCAAAATATTTAGATAATTTAGCTTCAAAACCTGATATATCTTGATAATCCTTACCTTGACTAGGAGATTCATACATGCGAGTTAGCTTATATACAATTATATCTTTATAGGAAGGACTTGTTTTGATTTCATCATCTTTATAGCCAAATTCTCTAAGTGTTTTGATTTGCTCTATAAGTTTATCATCATTGTGCGAGAAAAGTATATTATTCAAAGCAGTAAGCCTGATCTCGTCTTTGGTTTCATTGCTTAAATTCCTATCATTCAAAAAAGACTTAAGATTGTCAAAATTTATCATGGAATAATCTTTTTTTACTAATGCAGATTTTGCGTATAAAGATTGATCAACCTTATCCCAGCTCTGCCAAAGAGCTTCTGTTAAACATTGCTCTATTACAGTCTTCTTATCATCTTCACTTAGATTAGTTAATTTATTTTCAACTTCAATAGCCTTACCTATATATTCTTGCATTTGCTGGCGAGCAGGAGAACTATTAGCCTCGTCATAAATTTCAAATGAAGTAAGAGTATTTGGAACCTCTTTTAAAACGGTCTTTTTAAAAGAGGTATTATGGTCTTCACACAGCATTTGAGGAGCTGGGGTTAAATCACAACCAGTTAAAGTTGGAGCCATAAATACAGATGTTGCTAATAGCTTAGGAATTGCTTTCTCTACAGTTTTACCAATTCTCCTTCCTTATATGCCCAGTTTTTCCTGATGCTTGAGTAGTCTTTTTCACTGTTGGGGTATTGGTATTACCCTGTGTCTTAAAAGTCATATTAGCAGGGCAAAAGCACTAAAGATTAAGAAATACCAAGGAAATGTTCAAGGTTTTGAATATTAAAGAGTGCTAATTTTTGCATTCTTCTAAAACTAAGCTTTCTTTTGGTTTTAAGTGGATTTTGTTTAACTTTGTTAAGAGCAATTTTTCTAAGTAATGATTGCACTCTAGGTCCATTCTTTGCTCTGACTTTGGAAGCATCTTCCTTGTAAGCTACATCTAAAACCCAGTGCAGCTTGTTTTCTATGCCCCAATGGCTCCTAGAACAAAATAGAACTTTCTCAGCATCAGCTTCAAGACTGCTTATGTAATACCTTCTTTCAATTGAAGTTTTTCCTGTTTTCTTCACGGTACGGTGAGATTCAATTACAGAAAGACTTTTAACACCAGACCAAAAATGAATACTATCGTAGTTTTTATCTTTTGAATTCACTGGAATTGATAAGCACTTTCTAAATTCAAGGCGTCCATGAGCATCTTCAATATCGGTTTGATAAAAGCTTTGATCTTTAAATGTTTTTAATTTATCCATAGCATCATCTAAATCTTGTGAGGCATGTTTGAAAAGTAAGCTTTGATTTCCTTTTAATATAGTGGACTGAAAATTTAAACCAAAAATTTTTTTTTAGAAGGTGTGAAAGTTTCCATTAACTATTTAAAATTTTATCAAATTAGAAGAAATATCTTTAAAATATAAATTTCTTGGTGTTTGATATTCTATTGCTGAATGCAATCTCTCTTGATTATAAAAATCAATGTATTGCTTTACTCCATCTTTGACCTCCTTTATTGATTCGTATTTTTTTAGGAAAATATCTTCATACTTGATACTTCGCCAAAACCTTTCTATGATTGCATTATCAGTTGCTCTTCCCCTACCATCCATTGAGATTCGAACACCTTTTTCTAAAAGAATTTCTGTAAATTCTTTACTGGTAAACTGGCTTCCCTGATCAGTGTTGAATATTTCTGGTTTTGGATATTTAGATAAAGCCTCTTCTAGTGATTCAATACAAAAATCTACAGGCATACTATTTGAGACTCTGTGACTCAGAATCATTCGAGAATGCCAGTCTATGACAGCTGTCAAATAACAAAAGCCCCTTGCCATTTGAATGTAGGTTATGTCTGTTGACCAAACTTGATTACATTCGGTGATTTTC
>JAKVAO010000080.1 GCA_022447685.1 Candidatus Caenarcanales bacterium
GTCTAATTCTGAGGCTGGACTTGATAATATTATTCCTCTACATAAACTGGCTTCCTAATTCGAGGGGTTGACAATTTTTGAAATTATTGATTTAGTAGACTTTGAACCCAATACTTTAAGTGACTTAGTATACAATGCATTAGATCTAATAATAGATCACCAAAAAAATATGGATACTAATACTACAGATAAGGGTGTCATTCTAAGAAATTACCATGACACCAAAAAAAATTCACACTTTCTAAAAGCTGGACTTAAATATCTATCCGAATCAAATAACATTGAAGACATTGAAAACTTCTTGAAACTATCAGAAAAAATAACTCTATCAAAAAGTAAAATCACAGGAGCTGTTTCATACGAGACTAAAAAAGGACTCAACAATATATTAGAAACTAAAGTAAAAGAATACCCTAACTTCTTCACGAAAAACAATCAAGAAAATTTAAGCAAAATACATAGACTAATATCAATTCTCAATAATTAAGAAAAAATTCTAGATTTCAAGTCCTCAGCAAAAGCTATTAATTCCCTTTTCCTCACAAAATCAATAGTAGCTTTCTCATTCTCAGCAGTTATATACAGAGAACCTGTCAGCAAAAAGGTTTCGTATACAATAGAACTAACTTTTTTGTTATAGAAGTCCACCACCTTCAAACCCCAAAGCGGCTTCTTATCAATAAATATCAATCTTTGATTAGTTGCAACAAGCAAACCAATACTTTTATTAAAACGCCCTTTTATGAAAGAAGCAACAAGCTCATCTTCTTGAAGAATTTTGGGAATGACAGACTTTTCGTGTGAGAATAAAGATCTAAAAGGTCTAGAAATAATAAATAAGACTTCTTGTAACGCGTTCACCATCTTTGAATTAAGAGTTTATTTCCAAGTAAATTCTTCTCAATTCAGCAACACTCCACGCTTGAGCAATACAACCACGAGCAGTATGCGGACTATCACCATCATAGATTTCAGAAATAGAGTTAATTCCAGCTGACTTAAAGACATTATCGAAATACTCAATCATTGTTTTCACTCTTTTTATAGTTGATTCAGCATTTTCAGAGTTCTTGATCATAGCTTCAAAGAAAGGTCCCATCAACCAAGTCCAAACAGTTCCATTGTGATAAGCAAGATCACGGTTTACAACATCACCTTCATATATACCCCAATAATTACTATCATCTGCGGCTAAAGTTCTCATCCCATAAGGGGTTAATAGCTTTTCTTCACAAATATGAATTATAGAGTTTTTAGCGTCTTTATCTAATGGTGAGAAAGGCAAAGAAATTGCAAGTAATTGATTAGGACGCAACTGTCTATTTATCACCCCTTCAAAGATATAGTCCGCCAAATACCCTTCTTCTTGAAGATAAAAAGTATCTTGGAAATTAGCAAGAATTCTAGCTTTAGTATCAGCGATTTCTTCTAATAAAGGATCCTTGAATTTAGTTGCAAGCTCTTCCATGAAAGCTACAGCATTGAACCACAGGGCATTGATCTCAACAACCATTCCTTTTCTAGGAATAACCGAACTACCAAACAAACAAGCATCCATCCAAGTATAAGATTCTTTATCCGTACCAGATTCAAGCAAAGCTAGCTCATTACACCTTAAATCTTCAGGCTTAGAGCCTTTGTAACAAAGAAAAATATCCTTTAGGTCTTCCCAGAATTCTTTTTTAATTACAGCATGAGAACACTTTTTCTTATACAAAAATTGTTGCAATGCCCAGAATAACCAGAGAGAAGCATCAACACTATTGTATGCAGAGCTTTCAATTGAATCTCCGATTATATTTGGGATTAATCCATCTTTTTTGAAATCTAAAAATCTTCGCAAAACTTTTTTGAAGTTCTTCTCTTCCTTGGTGTTCAAAAGTATTCCAGGTAAAGAGATCATAGTATCTCTTCCCCAAGAACCAAACCAATGATAACCAGCGATAATAGTATAAGTATCGTTCAAAGATTTGATCAAAAACTGCTTTGCAGCATAGTCTAGTTTAGTTTGAAAATCAGCGTCCTGGAGATCTTGCTTATTAGTAAGCTTACTACGCCTAGCCATCTCTGCTTTCCAGAGATTTGGAGTGGTTTTCTGAAGTTCTTCGGTTGAAACAGCCACGTATAAAGGAGTTTTAGTTGATAATTCAAGGCTGATAACACCAGGGCAAGCTAAATCTTCTAAATGGTCATAACCACGAGAAATTTCTTCAGTATAAGAGAAATTTTTGTACCAACACTGAAATTCTTCGAAAGCTATTTCTTGATTGGAATTGATTATGAGTTCACTCATACTCTCGTATGGCTTAAAAGATATTGTTTTCTTAGTATTCGCGTATACAGATAAATTAAAATCTTCAGACTCTTTTCTATTGTGGTGAAAAATTCTATAAGCGAGCATTGGCTTGAGTTTAAGATAAATTTTATTTAATTTTTTATCATCACTTAAATTCTCTAAACTGTACTTCAAGAGAGTAATATCTTGATTGTAACTCATAGCTAACTCTTTAGTAATTTTGATTTGCTCATTAGCTAAAGTCCAAGTTGGGCAAAGCTTCTGTTCAAAGCTAGAATTCAAAAGTTTAGATTCCTCAGGCACATAAATTCCAGGATCATAATGGCTTTTAGTTAGAAAAAACTCATTATCACCGACAAAGACTGATTCCTCAAACTTAGAAAGCAACATAAATTTATCTTCAAAATTCTCTTGCCTTGCAACCAATAGACCATGGTATTTCCTGTGATTAGAACCTGTAGTAGAACCTGATGCATAAGAGCCAAGACTGTTCGTATCAAGCCATTCATCAAGAAGCCCCAACTTATTATCTTCAATACTTTCGGTGATATTAACCATATAACTAATATACATCATAAATAATGATTGGGAAAATTAAAAATTTTTAGAATAATTTTGAATCGTTTACACTATAATCATGAATATGTCGAAGATATTAATGTACGGGTGGGAGTTTCCCCCATTTATAACTGGTGGTTTAGGTGTAGCTTGTTACGATTTAACGAAGGCCTTATCTAGTTTGGGAACAGAAATTACTTTTGTACTTCCGACCATGAAGGGTAAGAACCCAGTTAACTCGCACTTACATCTACTCGATACCAATGATCTTCGCGTGCCTAATTACATAGATAAATCCATAAGCTATGAAGAGTTCATGGAGAAGATTGACCTTATCGGCATCAACAGTAGCCTCAGACCATATATCACTGAAGATTCATACCAAGAGTTTATAAACAGAATGTATGAAAGTAATACTATTACTGAAGAGCATATTCAGAAAGATTTTTATCAATTTAATATCAGTGGTGATTATGGACCAAACTTGATAGCAGAAGTATTTAGATACGCATTCGTTGCTGGAAGTGTAGCAGCTGATGTAGAACACGAAGTGATACACGCTCATGACTGGTTAACATTCCTAGCTGGGGTTGAGGCTAAGAGAATTAGTGGCAAGCCACTAGTTTGCCACGTTCACGCCCTAGAAACTGATAGAAGTGGAATTAATGTAAATCAACAAATTTTTGAAATTGAGAAAAGAGGACTAGAAGCAGCTGACCAAATTATCGCTGTTAGCTACTTAACCAAGAACTCCATAGTTAATTACTACGGTATTTCTCCAGATAAAATCTCAGTAGTTCACAACGCAGTTTCTAAAAAGAAATCAACACAGAGAACCAATTCAGTTAAAAAAGACCCTGATGAGAAGATCATACTTTTCTTAGGTAGAATAACTTTCCAGAAAGGACCAGATTATTTCCTTGAAGCTGCAGCTAAGGTTCTACAGAAATATCCTAAGGCTAGATTTGTTCTTGCTGGTAGTGGTGATATGATAAATAGACTGATTGAGAGAACAGCAGAGCTTAAGATTGGTAGGAATGTTCACTTTACTGGCTTTTTGAAAAGACCAGAAGTTGAAGAGCTATTTGCATCGAGTGATGTTTATGTTATGTCGAGCGTTTCCGAGCCATTTGGAATATCTTGCCTAGAGGCAATATTATTCGACGTGCCAGTTGTTATTTCTAAACAATCAGGAGCAGCAGAAGTATTACAGAGTGCTCTTAAAGTTGATTTCTGGGATACAGAAGAACTAGCGAATAAAATTCTTAATATTTTAAACCATAAAGCATTAAGAAAAGAACTTCAAGCGCAAGCCTCTGAGGAACTGAAACACATACAATGGGAAAAGTCTGCACAGCATGTTATTGAGGTCTATGACAAGATCAAAAAGCAAGCTGCAGTTTGTAAATAAAGGAAAATAGGATAATATAAAGTTATGCCAAGCATTTGTTTTTACTTTCAAGTACACCAACCGAAGAGATTAAGAAAATACACGATTTTTGATATCAATAAGTCTCATTTCTACGAGACAGACGAAGCTAATGGTTCAATCATGAGAAAGGTAGCTTATAAATGCTATCTGCCGACTAATGAATTGATGCTTGAATTGATCAAAAAATATAATGGTGCATTTAGAATATCTTATGCTGTATCTGGTGTTGCTATTGAACAGATGAAAAGATTTAGCCCTGAGACACTTGATTCTTTCAAAAGACTTGCAGATACTGGTTGCGTAGAGTTTATCAATGAAACTTATTACCATAGCTTAGCTTTTCTATATTCTAAAGAAGAATGGAAAAGACAAGTAGCTCAGCATAATGAGCTTATGAGACAGGAGTTTGGTCAAGAGCCTACTACATTTAGAAATACTGAGCTTATTTATCATAATGAAGTTGCTAAAGCAGCTGAAGAACTTGGTTTCAAAACTATACTTGCAGAAGGTGCAGATAAGATACTTGGATGGAGAAGTTCTAACTTCGTTTACCAACCGTCTAACTGTGACAATATCAAATTACTTCTAAAAAACTATCAATTATCAGATGATATAGCTTTTAGATTCTCGAATAAAGGTTGGGCTTCGTATCCTCTTACTGCTTGTAAATTCTCTAATTGGGTTCATGAGCTAGATGGAAACGCTGAAACTATTAACCTATTCATGGATTATGAAACATTTGGTGAACATCAGTGGGAAGATACTGGAATCTTCAAATTCCTATATGCATTGCCTGAATATATATTCAAAAACCCAAGCTTCAATTTCAAAACACCATCAGAAGTTGCAGCTGAGTATCCAGTAAGAGATAGAGTGGATGTTCCTTACTATGTATCTTGGGCTGATACAGAAAGAGATTTAACAGCATGGAAAGGAAATTATCTTCAAGACGACGCTTTAGAAGCGATTTTTTCTCTTGAAGAAAAAGTTTACAGAACGGGTAACGATGAGTTAATCCAAACATACAGAGCACTTACTACATCAGATCATTTCTACTACATGTGTACTAAGTGGTTCGCTGATGGTGATGTTCATAAATACTTCAACCCATATGAAAGTCCTTATGAAGCTTATATCAATTATCAGAATGTATTAAAGGATTTTACACAAACTGTCGAGAAGGAATTGATGGTACAAACAGCATGAAATACGTATTTGAAACAAGTTGGGAAATCTGCAATAAAGTCGGGGGTATACATACAGTCGTAGCCTCTAAAGCAGAGGAAGCACTCAAAGCCTATCAAGATAACTACATAGCAATCGGACCTGATCTAGGAAAAGATGATGAATTTGAAGAAATTAATGACGATCCATTCTTCAATAAACTAAAAGATAATTTAGCAGAAGCGAATCTAAAATGCAGATTCGGTAAATGGAAGATTCCTGGAAGTCCTAGAACTTTTCTAGTTGGCGGCTTCAAAGAAAGATTCGATGTCGAGAGATTATTACATACTTTCTGGCAAGAATTTGGTCTAGATTCATACGAAGGATCATGGGACTATGTAGAGCCAACTCTATTCTCTACTACTGCAGCTGAACTCATAGAAGTAATCTGCAAAACTAACTTAGAAGCTCAGGATACAGCTGTTGCTCACTTCCACGAATGGATTTGTGGAGCTGGTGTTTTATACCTAAAGAAGAACATGCCTAAAGTAGGTACTGTATTCACTACCCACGCGACTACCTTAGGTAGGTCAATGGCTCAGAATAACTCCATGTACTACCATGAGCTTGAATTAAGTACTAATATCGATCACAAAGCATATGTAAATGGTGTGAAGAGTAAGCATTCACTTGAAGCTATAGCAGCTAGAAATGCTGATTGTTTCACAACGGTTAGTGAATTTACTGGTAGAGAGGCATTTCACGTACTGAATACTAAGCCAGATCTTATTGTCTACAATGGTTTAAACCAAGAAAACATAGACACTAATAATAGAGGCATTCACAAAAAACAATTACTAGATAAATGCTCAGAGTTTTTAGCTGAAGACTTACCAGAGAATACACAAATCTGGTTAAGTTCAGGAAGATACGAATTCAAAAACAAAGGTTACGATCTTTGTTTAGATTCACTTGCAAGACTGAATAGTAAATTACCAGACAACCACCCTCCAGTGCTTATGCTGTTTTTGGTTGCAGCTGATCATACTAAAGTTAATGCTAGCTATGAGCTGCCTAAGTCTGGTCACCCAGATTATAGACCAGTAGCTATATCTCCAGTATATAATGCTGATCACGATCAAATTCTTAATGCAGCTAAATATCATGGTTTAGATAAGAAATCTTCTAAAGTAAGAACTATTTTCTCAACTCAATACATGGATGGTGCTGATGGAATATTCAATCTAACTTATGATCAAATTCTATCTTGTACAGATTTGACATTATTCCCTTCATTCTATGAGCCATGGGGTTATACTCCACTTGAAAGTGCTCTTAAGGGTGTACCTACTATCACTTCTGACCTTGCAGGTTTTGGACATTGGGTTCATACACTTGAAGGTAACTGGTCTAAGCTTGTTAAGGTTCTGAATAGAAAGAATAGAACATTTGAAGACGCTAGTAATACTCTAACTAACTTGTTACTAGACTTTGCTTTAGATGGACATAAGACTCAAGAAGAAGCTAAGCAACTTTCTAATGATCTAGCTAAATTAATTCACTGGTCTGAAATATTCCCAGGCTTTAGAAAAGCTTATGAGATAGCTAGAGCTAAAGGTTATGCTAGATTTGTTTCAAGTCAAAATGACTTCATCCAAAACCCATTCAAAAAAGCAGAAGTCTTTGCTGTTAACAGTAAAAAGGAACAAGCGAGATTTAATCTATTATCAGTTGAAGTTCCATTACCATCTAAGTTAGAGAAATTAAATGAACTAGCTTATAACGTATGGTCCAGTTGGGATAAAGAATCTAGAGCTTTATTCAAATCAATGAATCCTACACTATGGGAATACTTTGATCATAGCCCAATGAAGCTTCTTAAGAGTATTCCATACAATGAATTGGTAACACTTTCAGAAGATGAAGATTTCATTCAGCGTTACGAGAAAGTTTACGCTAGCTTCAGAAAGTATATGGGTGAAATCAGTGATAAAGAACTTATCGACGTAGAGAAGCCGCTTATAGCTTATTTCTCTATGGAATATGGTTTACACGAAAGCATTCCTATCTACGCTGGTGGTTTAGGTATTTTATCTGGAGATCACATGAAAGGTGCTTCAGATATGAATATGAACATGGTTGGAATCGGTCTATTCTATAATGAAGGTTACTTTACACAGGAAATCAACTCTGACGGTTACCAAGTAGAGCATTATCCTCAGCAAGACTGGAAAAACTTACCGGTCAAAGTTCTACTAAATGAACATGGTAATCAAGTTAAAATACCAGTTGAGTATCCTAATAATGTTGTCTGGACTAGAGTTCTAGTTCTTCAAGTAGGTAGAATTCCTGTTCTATTATTTGATACTAATATTGAAGAAAACTCTTGGGAAGATAGAGCTATTACAGCTAAGTTATACGCTGGTGATAAGCATATGAGAATCAGACAAGAGATTCTAGTTGCTACAGCCGGAGTTAGATTACTTAGAGATATCATGAATGTAAATCCAGCTGTCTATCACTTAAACGAAGGACACTGTGCCTTTATAGCTGTAGAGAGATTTAGAAGAATGGCACAACAGGGTCAAAGTCTTCAAGAGTCTTTCGATGCTATGAGAGATACTACAGTATTCACTACTCATACTCCAGTACCTGCTGGTAATGAAACATTTGAGCTTAGTTTAATTCATGAAATGTTTGGTCATACTTTCCACTCTATGCAAGTTCCTATAGAAAGATTCTTAGAACTAGGTAGAGATGAGCAGAATCCTAATGTATTCTCTATGACAGTTCTTGCTATCAACATATCTTGTAAGAGTAACGCTGTTGCTCAGTTACATGGTGACGTAGCTTACGATATGTGGAAGCATGTTCTTCCTAAGAATGATCCAGATTACTTTGGTTATGTAACGAATGGAGTTCACATGGGAAGCTGGCTTGGTGAGTCTATGAAAGATATTTACTCTCAAGAAATGGAGAACATCTCAGACAAAATCATTTGGGATAAGCACCAGGAGCAGAAAGCTAAATTCATAGATTTCTTAAAAGTTAAAATCTTAAATGACTACTCTAGAAAAGGCGTTAGCTTAGATCTTATCAAGAAAATCATTGATGGTTTAAGTGAAGACACTTTACTAGTTGGCTTTGCAAGAAGATTTGCTGAGTACAAAAGAGCTGGTCTAGTATTCAGTGACCTAGATAGATTACAAGAAATTCTAGCAAATGCTGATAGACCAGTAACTCTAGTCTACGCAGGTAAAGCCCATCCTAACAATGGTAGAGGTAAAGAGATTATCCAGTCTATCTACAGAAACGTACTAGACGAGAGATTCCTAGGTAGAGTGATACTTCTAGAGAACTACAATATGCACACTGGACGTCTTATGACTCAAGGTTGTGATGTATGGTTAAACAACCCAGTAATGAGAAAAGAAGCCTGTGGTACAAGTGGCATGAAAGCTGCAGCTAATGGTGTACTTAATCTTTCTTTACCTGATGGTTGGTGGCATGAAGGTTACAAACCTGAAATTGGTTGGTCTATACCTCCTTCACATAATCCTGATTACGGTGCTATGTGTTGGGACGAGTGTCAAGCTATCTACAAACTACTTCAAGAAGAAGTTATACCTCAGTTCTATAATAAAGGACCAGAGGGTTATTCTGAAGAGTGGTTAAAGAAAATGAGAGCTTCGATTCTTCATGTTTGTAAAGAATTTAGTACTGATAGAATGCTTAGTGATTACATGAACAAGATGTATCAGTTTGCTATTGAAAATAGTAATAAATTGGTTACAAAGTAATTTAGATTAATATAAACAAAAAATCTGAAAAGCTCTATTGAATGAAATTATCAATAGAGCTTTTCAAATAATGCCTTGCTCCGAGCCTAGCAATAGGTAAATATTTAAGAGCATCAATTTTGTGATTTGTACCATCTCTTAAAATAGACTCAGAGAAATGTACTTTTATAATTCTACATACAGCTAGATTTCCAGAACCAGGTTCTAATTTATGATTAAAGCCTAAAATACTGTGCTCTAATAAAGACTCCAGTCTATTAGAAACATTCATCAAATCAATTAATTCACACTCAAACTGAGCTATAGATTCTTTCACCCTCATTGATTTAATTAAATCTGAAGGCAGCTTAGTTAATTTAGCTTCGCTAAATTCATCAATATTAGCCTCAAAATCATTAGCTGTAAGCTTCATAGCCTCAAAAACATCTTCGGTAACAAAGTTCACCACACAGTTTTTGGTTTCTAGAAGATTTTTAGCTGTATCTTTGAGTGAACCATCTTCTTTAGTAGCTATAGAAAAAGAAAGAGATGCAGGATTCGAACCGATACCATTGAAATAAGAAAATGGTGCTAGATTATCAATCCCAGATCTAGAAACAGTACTAACAAGTGCAATAGGACGAGGTGCAATCAAAGAGATTATTAGACTATATATATCCTTACGATCTAAATCCGATACTGAAAAAGACTTCATAACTATGATTTTACAGTGAAATTCATAGCTAATTAAAATAATTATCTGAAGATGATAAAATCTAAATATGCGTAATACTCTAATCTTTTTATTAGCTTTATTTACTATTATCAGTAACCCAGCTTTTTCAGCAGCAAGCATTAGCTTTGATTCAGACTCTGAAAAAGTGATTATAAATGGAGTTGAGCTTGGAAAGAAAGTTACTGTAACTCAAAGTGATCTAGCAAGTGCTATTGCAGCAAGAACTGATGGTCAGTCTGATGGCACTAGTGAACTAGAATTATTATTTACTTTTGCAGATGATTCTCAAACTAAAATTCTTAATTTCATAGATGGTGGCTTCGAGGTAGTAAATAGACCAGAGCTTAGAGTAATTAAAACAGCAGATCCAGCTGCTTACAGCACAACATTAGAGTACGCATTAGTAGACAGCTCCAAAGTAGCTACTGGAGCATTAACAGCTGCAGGACCAAGAACTACAGAAACTAGTAGTGGTGAAACTAACTATGTTTTCAGAATACAAGATTTAAGAAACTCACGTGGTAATAGAATTCCTATCATGTACCATGTGATCGATTCTGCTCTGACATACTCAGGTAACTTTGAAATTATTTTCAATTTCTTTAGTGCAGATGAGACTATTGAAGGAACACTTCAAGAAGATGCTTCAGACAACAACAATAATAGTGAGGATGATTCTAGTAATAATGATAGTTCTGATAACAGTGAAACTATTGCAGCTTTACAAGGCTCTCTTCAAACATCAATGTTTGATGCTGCAGATACAGAAGTAGAAATCTATCAAAAAATCAACTACACATTTAACTGTGAAACTGACTTAGACGGAACAACGCTTAATATCTGTGACACAGATGAATTAGAGTTATTAAACACAGAACTGCAAGAATCTTTAGATTTAATAAGCTCTAGTAGAGATGCGCTTCAAAGTGCTTTTAGAACCACAAGAGAAATCAAAAAAGAAAAAGCAATAAGTACCATAGAAAGAAAGTAACTACTCAGGTAAATTGAAAATTAGCAGCAAATATGTTTTGGCAAGCTAGAATTGCAGATTGTCCTAATCTT
>JAKVAO010000081.1 GCA_022447685.1 Candidatus Caenarcanales bacterium
TCTTATTAGTAACTCATGAATAACTAGATTTGGCCAGAGCTAGACCTATTTGTTTACATAATCTTTATTTTTTACCTAAGTAGTTACAACGAAAGGGAAGAAACCAGAGAAAAATTAGATTTCATCCGAAAAAATCCTGATCTCTCAACTCTAGCTGCTTATCAAAATTTATTCTCCCAAGAAAAAAGAAGCGCCAAAGAAAGAGACAAAGGAAAACAAAAAACTATTCAAGCTGAACTAGCGAGACTAAATAGAAAACTTGAACTTGAAAAGCTAAAAACAGAATCAGTTCTAATCCCAGAAAATATAGATAAGTTTGTTCAAACTTACTATTACTCAAGTAAATTCAATGAAGATAGCTCATTCTTTGAAAAAGAGAAGAATGCGATGCTATTAGAAAGACTATACATTGGTGATACGGTCAGAAATTATACAAAAAAAGACAAGAAAATCTCTGCTTAGAGATCTTTGAATTACATAGATCCAAAGCCAAAAAATTACTGATTAGAGTAGATGAAAAAAACAATAATACAGAAAAGAAAAACCTTAAGTTTAATAGAAAAGATTCGAAACATAATAATTTCCACCAAGAAACAGGAGACGGGTTCACACAAAATTCTTTTGAGCATAAGCGTCTGAATAAGTTCTATGAACGACTAAAATTTCATTTAAATAATCCAAACTTCGATCCTACTGAAGAATCAATCACACAAAGTTCCTGTGGACAAGAATAGTCCAAATTCATCAGAAATAGAAGTAGTAATAAGTAAACCTGATATTAAGTCAAAGGCTTATGCTATTCCTATCAAAATCTCCCATCCTTTGGTGCAAATATCTAAAATTGAAACAAGCTCATTAATAAGTATCCTAAAAGATATCAAGAAAGCCACAGATTTAAAACCATAAAAGCAAATGCTGCAAATAAGCCAAAAAAACAAAAGAAAACAAACAACTACAGCTCAAGAAAATAAAGAAAAAGCATTCGAAAGATTTAAGGCACTGAGTATTTATGTAGAACACCACAAAGACCCAAAAGGATATAAAGATACATATATTATTTCAGACTTAAGAACTGGTGAAGAAGAGTTTCTTTTTAGTATTAAATACGAACCTAATTTACAGAAAGGAAATCAATTAATAATTAGTAATCTCAATGCAAGTGGAAATTACACTAAAAATTTCACAATAAAGGAAAAAGATAAGATTCATACATCGCTGAATGCAAAAGATAACTATATTTTGTCTAACAACACAAAAAAAGTTTCTCAATACACAAGGGAAATCGCTGACTTCATTGGTGAATTTTTTATAGGACGCTTAGTACCTGAAGCCCATGATTCAAGAGCCTTGAGTAAATAAAGCTACTGAGTGAAATATCAAAAGAATATGACAAAGATTCAGCAAAGAAACTCAGAGAAATTGCTAAAAACCATGAGTTTAAAGAAGTTCCAGCTGGAATTAGCTTATCTTCAGCCCAGTTACTTGCAAGAAAACCTAGTAATTAACCACCAAAACTAGTAGCAATACCAGCAGATAACCTAAAGTCAGAACCACCTTGCTCGCCAAGAACTTCGATTACTGGGAAACCTGCACTCAAATTAAAAACAACTCTTTCATTAAAAGTCATTCTCATCCCAGGACTTAGAAACACTTTAGTTCCTCCATGGTTATCAATTTTCACACCATTTTCTTCTGGAATACTCTGATAGATAGTATTAACTTCAAAAACCAAATCCACTTTGGACATTGCTGCTTTTAAGTCCCTCGATACAGCTCTATTACAGTTAGAATCATTCAAACTAATTTCTGGCTTGAATTTTTTAATGGCAGTCTCAACAGCTGAAGAAGTATCACATAAAATTAGCTTTAAATTCTATGATAAAACTGCCTAAAGTATTAATTTTCGATAATCAAATAATTAAGATATAAGCTATATTTAAGATTCACAATGCCCCTAAACATCATAGCCACCCCCATAGGAAATCTGAGCGACATCAGTCTCAGAGCCATAGAAACGCTGAAAAACTGCGAGTTAATTTACTGTGAAGATACCAGAGTAAGTATTAAACTATTAAATCATTTTAATATTCAAGGCAAAAAGCTAATCAGCTGCAACAAAGAAAATGAACATAAACGAATCTCTGAAATCATTAAAGCCTTAGATGAAAATATCAACATTGCCTTAATCTCAGATGCAGGTACACCACTGATCTCAGACCCTGGCTCAGAGCTACTCTCTAAACTTTGGGAGCATAAAAAAAACCTAAAAATCCAATCTATCCCAAGCCCAGAAATTATTCCTATAGGCGGTATTTCATCATTAACTACTGCTCTAAGCGTCTGCCCCATTGATTGCTCTAGGTTTTGCTTCGAAGGATTTCTGCCACACGGTGGCAAACAACGTCGCAGAGTCTTAAGAAAATTACTCGAAGAAGAAAGAGCTTTAGTATTCTTCGAAAGCCCTCATAGGATTATAGATACACTAGAGGATCTCAGAAGTATTTTCCTCACTGAAGAGGACACCAAAGACCTGAAAATCAAATCTGGGAAAAGATCTAACGAAAAGAAAAATGAAAAAAGTAAAAATATAAACAAAGATAATCAAATCTTTTTTGCGCGAGAAATGACTAAAATTCATGAAGAATACTACTTTGGGACTATAGAAGAAGCAATAGAGTACCTTCAAGATAAATTCCCAAATAAAAAAATCCAAGGCGAATTTGTGTTAATTTTTTAAGCATGCTATTTGTAACTTCTCAGGCTAAGAAAAACGGAAGAAAATCCAAAATCGGTGAAGAATTTATTTTCGACGAAGAAGATAATGAAGTCGGTAAAGAAGTATATTTTTGTGATGATAAAGCAGGCAAGAAAACAGAAATCGGTGCTGAAGCGCTTCTCACTAGACTTAAAGATTCGCAAGCTAAAGAATTATTAATTTATTTCCACGGTTTCAATGTTCAACCAGATGACGCAATTGAAAACGGACGTAAAATGCAAAGATTCTTTAATGAACAAGAATACAAGATCAAAGTTGTACCTTTTATTTGGCCTTGTGGTAACAAGCTTGGTTTTGCAAGAGATTATTATGATGACCAAGATGCTGCTGATGCAAGCAGAGTACCATTTGCAAGAATGATTGCAAAATTCATGGACTGGCAAGAAAAAAATCAAGATGCAGGAATACCTTGTCTAAAAAGAATCAACGTACTTGCTCACTCTATGGGTAACAGAGTATTTAGAAACAGTATGAGTTACTGGTCTAAAAGATTTGCCAAAACACCAGATGTTCCTTTTATGTTTAGAAATACATTTCTAGTTGCAGCAGACGTTGCAAACCATACTCTAGAAAAAGGAAAGCTTGGAAATATCATTGCCGAAGCTTCTCGAAATGTTGTAACTTACTTCGCTAGTGATGACCTAGCGCTTCGTGGCAGTAAAGCAGCTAATGTTAAAAACGGTCAACTCGGGAAAAGACTTGGTCACTCAGGTCCAGAGAATATCAAAAAACCACACAATGAAGTACCAGAAAACGTTTATGCTATTGACTGTAACGATGTTAATACTGACTATGATAAACCATTAGGTCACTCCTACTATATAGATGACAAAAACGGCCAACCTAATAAAGTTTTCAAGCATATAGAAGAAGTTATTAGAACTGGTCGTGTTGAGACTAATGATAAAGGCATAGCTCGCATCAAAGACTAATCAGAGCCATTTCACAGACTCACTAACTGCGTTGCTCAAAACACTCAAAGTCATCATTGACAATGAGTCAACTCAGTCTTTTCGAAATTTTGGCGCCTTGCTATTGAGCCCGTGAAATGGCTCTGATACCAAGGAAATACTAAATAATACCTTTAGTGGTTCTAATAGAATCCTTCATTCTTTCGTCTATCTGCTTTGCAGCATCGAATGCTAGAGCGAAAGCTTTAAAGCTTGCTTCAATAATATGATGACTATTAATCCCAGTAATCTTATGGAAATGAACACAGAAACCTGCTCCATGAACTAGTGCTCTCCAGAATTCTACACAAAGTTCTGTTTCGAAAGTATTGATTCTCTCTTTATCTACAGGAACGTCATAGACTAGAAATGGACGTGTCCCCATATCGATAGCGCAGTTAACCAGTGTTTCATCCATAGGTAAACTAGAACTTGCGTATCTTTTGATCCCCTTACGTTCACCAAGCGCTTCTTTTATCGCTTTCCCAAGAACAATTCCAGTATCTTCAACACTGTGATGATCATCAATATGATGGTCACCTTTGGTTTTGATAGTAAGATCTATGAAAGAGTGTCTCCTAAACTGCTCTAGCATATGATCAAAGAAAGGAACGCCGGTACTGATTTCACCTTTACCGCTGCCGTCGAGATTAATCTCAACAAAAACAGAAGTTTCTTTAGATTCACGTTTAATTACTGCTTTTCTCATCTTGGTTCAATAATATCATTTACACTTGCTAGTTCTAATTCTATATCCTCAATAAAATCTTCCAAAGCAATTTTAAGCTTGGCGCCGTGTTCCCGAAACTCAAACAAAACATTAGTAGCTTCACTCAAAGCATATTCATAGAATTTCTTTGCTTGATAATAATCGGGATCCTGCATTCTATCGAGCATATACATGGCATTGAGATAGGCAATAAATGCATTATTTAGCTCCTGAAAAATATCAATTTCTCTTTTGATTTCAGGATGCAATTTAGCCTCTGTCATCCAGTAACGCTTAACTTGACGAAGATTTGCATTAGCATTCTCCAAACTATCTTCCATAATAGTTTTAAAACTTTTCTCTACAACACCTATGTAAACTGGATTGTTATAAACTTTGGCTGATTCCGATTCCTTAACTTTAGTTTTCTCAAGTGCTGAACTAGATTTTTTTGGAGTAGCTATAGCTGCTTTAGCCTGAGGCTTAGGGACAGTAGCTTGAGGACTAGGACTATTAGTAGCTGTAGCTTCTTCGACTGGGACTTGCTGGACTTGAGATTTGGTCACACTAGGAACCTGAGGTGGAGCCGGTGCTTTAAGCTTTGTTGCCGCAGCTGGAACTTTCGGCTGACTTGGGTGAATTGGAGCTTTCCGAACTGGTCTTTTCTGAGCTTTAGCTCTTTGGGATTTAGTTTCCTGAGGAGGCTTAGGAACAGTTAACTCCAGTATCATCGATGGATGTTTTTTTTGTTGTATATCTGAAAGAGTATGCGGCTTAGGTTCAGGGTGCGGCAAATTATCATAGACAACATTTGCCATAAGTCTATTTATACTAATAAATAGAAGTGAAAATATTATCAGCTTAATTTTGAATATTTTCATAGCCAAATTTCTATAGAAATTACGATTATGCAGTAGCCGCCTAATAATAATTATCCCAATATCAAGATATTCTTACAAGTAAAGTAAAAAATTTAGTACTTTTCAATTAGAATAAGTCTTATGGACTACAGTTCTGAGTTAGAAAACAAGTTAAAAACATACATAGATGATCCTTCACTGGCAATGAACCCTGCTTACAACAAGAATTTGCTTGCAAACAGAAGCTATCAGGAGATCTCAGAGTATCTTAGCAAAGACAAAAGAATAATTTTGCCTATAGGTAGCACTGAGCAGCATGGACCAGATGGGATTTTGGGGGTGGACCATATTACTGCAACTGGAATTGCTTATACTATCTCAGCTGTCACAGGAATCCTCTCTTGCCCTGCTCTTAACTACGGCATGGCTATACATCATCTCGGCTTCCCTGGCTCTATAGCTATGCGCCCGACTACTTATATAAATATTATTGTTGATATTCTTACTAGCCTCAAGAAGCACGGCTTCAAAGAAATCATAGTGATAAACGGTCACGGTGGTAATAAAGGACCGTTTCTGAATGCTATGCAAGAGAAATACGATGAATTTTCTGATCTTGAAGTAAAGTTTTTCAACTGGTGGGTAATGCCTAAACTAGAAAAAGAAATTATCCAAAAAGAATTTGGTGAGAAAGAAGGCTACCATGCAACTCCAACCGAGATATCACTAACTATGGCTTTAATTCCTGATCGAATGACTATGCCAGATTCCTACAGCTGCCCTCAGAAAGAAGTCCCTAACTACAACTGCAATTGGGTTAAACCAGCTAATTTCAGAGATCTCTATCCTGATGGAGTAATGAAAGCTGATTACAGTTTATCTACTGCTGAGATAGGCAAAAAAGTTCTAGAATCAGCTGTAAAAGAGATTATCGAAGTGATTTAGAAATGTTTTTAAAGCAATTTAATCAGCGACTTAATTTTAATCAAGGAACTGGAGCTAGCCCTAAACTTATAGAATTAAAGCCTGAAAATCTGCAAAGCAATGTTACAAACTTTGATAACCAAGTTATAAATTCAGTTTTAGAATCTAAATCCTGGAAATTCTCAGGTTCCCAAGGAACACCTTTCCTTATAAGTTCAATACATAAACATATTCAGAGCAAACCTGATTCTTTAGGTAAATATCACGGCGGAGCAATCAATGAATGGGACTTAGTTGTTATAGCCAAAAATCAAACAAAGAATAAGCACTATGAGTTAAGTTTCAAACTACCACTTTCAGAGCAAGAAATAAATCAACAGGATAAAAATATAAGACCTAAAATTAGCTTAGAAGAATTTCTAGAGAAAGCCAGCCTTGAAGTGAAATCTCGCCCCTTAGATAGCCGTAATTCTATATTAAAACAAGAAATTAAAATCGAAACTGGCTATATCACTGAATCATTGAAGCAAAAAATCATAAATTTGAAAAATCAGACAATAAGATCATAAATCCTTTATTATCTTAGGTAATGAAGAGTGATAACAGTGGTTGGGAACCTGGGCACAATCCCATGGATCAGGGATATTTAATTAATAATAATTTTCCAAAAGTCAGAAAAGATGTTCCCGCAAATAATCCACAACTGAGTACAGAAAAGAGTAGAAGAATACTTGAGAATTCACTCACCGCATCAGCTGTGATCTGGAAGAACGATTTCCATTTCTCAACCAAGATGAAATCTTAGGATATATCCAAAAAGTAATGAGAAATATCTAAATCAAGTTATTAGTTTAATGGTGAGAAAAACCGTACCTATTTCAATTCAGATCCTAAATATAAAGAACATCAATTCGCTTATGATATTTATCCTATAGAAGATAGTCGAAACTTCACTGTTCCCAGTCAAAGAGAAATATTAGATTTTTTCACAGAACCTGAAAATAAAAAACTACAAAATCTAATTGACTTCTACACCAAAGGTGGTAAAGCCAAGCATTTCATTGATGACAAAGAAAAACTAGCTTATTTAAATATCTTCGCTAGAGATATAGACATAATTCTCTAAAGTATGGTCGACAAAAATATTATTCTAATTGATCAGAGCACTGAATCAAAAAGTATCGCTTTGACTCCTAAATACTGGCTGAAAAGCCTGCCTAAGTTTTAATAAACTAGTCTCTCACACTAATGATAAGTAATTAGAATATCTAAATGATAGAAACATTATTTTAAGAGTCGACAAAGACTATAAATTAACAGAAGATATTCTCACGGAAGAAATAAATAAACTCATAGATAAATATTCAAACTATAAACTTAGAAATAGATACCGGCTTCAGTATAAATCCATTAGTTGATGACCTTCAAAGAAAAGACGAAAAAAATGACTTAGATAAAATCGTTGATTACTTAGACTTAGCTTGGACAAACGAAGACAAAGTTAAACTTGGCTCAGAAGTTTTCAAAGAAATTTTCCCCTAAACTTTTGCAAAACCTCCTAAACAAAAATTACTACCTGAATATATAAGCCTAGACGATCTCTATCACAAAATAGCTCAAGTTAAACTTAAGCGCAAGAATAAAGAGTACACAATCAGATACGGCAACCTTCATAGAAAATTAGCTGATTTACTTATTCAAAACTTACAAAAAGAGATCCCTGGAGTTCCATTTAAATTATTAAGTCCAGACAAACTTATAATGCTAAAATCTTAATTATGGTTTTCAAAAAAGTTTCTAAACTCCTTTTAAGTATAGTAGTTGCTTTGTCTATATGTCTAAACTCTGTCGAAGCTAAAAAAGTAGTAGAGGATGGCGATACAGTCGAAGTTAAGTACACTGGATATCTAGATGACGATAGAATTTTTGATTCTAATAACTTCGAAGAAGATAAAACACTTAAATTTATAGTTGGATCTGGAGCTGTGCTTGAAGATTTCAACAACTCAATTCTTGGTCTTTCAAAGAAAGAAGAAACTACAGTATTTATCCCAGCAGCTAAAGCTTACGGTGAAGTAGATAAGAACAAAATTATTAAACTAAACACTAAACAACTTCCTAAGGATTCAGAACCAGGAAAAAGACTGGAACTAAGATCTCTTAACCGTACTATCCCGGTAAGACTAGTTGAAGTTGATGGCGATACTGCTTATGTAGATGCTAACCACTTACTTTCTGGTAAGAGTTTGAAATTTGATATAAAGGTAATCAAAATTTCTAAAGCTGATGACTAAAAAACTAATCGTCCTTCTATTTATAGGTATTTTCTCTATTAATCCTGTTATCGCAAGAAATGATGAGATAGTGGGCGCACAGCGTATACTCAGAATGAATAAAACTAACCCTGCGGTTTACACCTTAGCTCTCACTTCTAAGAACACCCGTAGAGTTTCTGGAACTAATCAAACTATCAGCTGGGACAATAGCGACAGATTAACTTTGATGCTGATCCCTAAGACTGTAATGCAATTAGATCTAAATCCAATCAAAGTGCTATTTATGCCTTGGACTATATTTACATCTAAAAAAAGACTTAGAAACCATGCTGAAATTAGAGATTTGGAATTAGAGATGAGAAGAGATGGTAACCGAGAAGACTGCCAAGGCTCAAATTTCCGTTATGTTGATGCAAACAATGATAGAAATTCTCAGTATTTGAAGAGTAACTACCCACTTCTCATCAAACAAATGGATTTCGACAGGAAAATTGCCCTCAAAGATTTCCCGATGAGCTGTATTAAAGATGGAACAAGCCTATTTGCTTATATAAAAAGAGACAATAATACTAGTTTAGGTGACTATGTAGCCTCAGAAATCATAGATTATATTCACGTACATTAAAAAAATTTAATAAAACTCCCAAAAAAAGCTAAAGTTTCTAGGTTAACCTGCCGATATATATGGGTAGGACAAGGGGTTAAAAAATATGAATGACAAGGTTGTAAATACAAGAAAGGTAGCCGAAGCGGGTTATGTCGTGGGTTTATTAAAGGACCGGAAAGAGGAAAAGCTCAGAAGAGTTAACAAAAAGCGCAAAAAACAGTTTGGCGACGATTCCTCAGATATAAGTTTTTCAGAAGAACAATCAAATAATTTTGAAGCAGCAGAATCTTACTATGAATTTGTTTCTACTGCGATAGAAAATACACCAGATGTTAGACCATCAGTGGTTAGAGCTTTAAAAGAAATACAGAAAAAAGGCAGAAATATTAATGATATTTATCCAGCAAAGCAACTTGCAGATAAACAATCTCTAAGAAAAATGCTATTCATTAATAGTAATGTCACTAGCGCAATCGAAACAGCAGAAGAAAAAGAAACAGCTTAGACTAGTTCATTTTTATCCAGATCTACTCAATCTCTATGGAGATTACGGTAATATTTTGGCGATTCAGCGCCGAGCCGAATGGCGAGGCATAGAAGTGAGTATCACGAATATAGATCTCAACACAGATACTAATTTGGATATTAAACAATTCGATATTGCGTTCATGGGCGGTGGTCAAGATAGACAACAAGTCAGAGTTGCAGATGATTTTCTAGCAAGAAAAGAGAAAATAACTGAAGCTGTAGACGATGGCTTGGTTATTCTCGCTATCTGTGGTGGTTATCAATTACTCGGAAAAAGCTATGAAAGTTCAGAGGCTGAGCAGATCCCAGGTTTGGGAATTCTAAATGTAGAAACTCGTGCTCAGACTAGAAAGTCAAAAGAAAAACAGCAGAGACTAATCGGAAACCTCAGTGCAAAGCTACTTAAACCACTTAAAATACAAGAGTATCTTCAAGCGAGCTTAGATCAAGATACTTATAAAAATTCTATTTATTCCTGTGAAACCCTGGTTGGATTTGAGAATCACTCTGGTGAGACTTATATTCTGTGCGACTCATACACCGAGAATCAGAACAAAGAATTACCAACAAATAAAGATAATTCAAGCAAGATTAGCGAAAATTCTTTCGAGCAAATCCAAGCTCTAGCCGAAGTGCTTCAAGGTAAGGGTAATAATCTTGAGGATAAGCAAGAAGGCGTGCTTTATAAAAATATTTTTGGGACTTATTTACACGGCAGTTTACTACCTAAAAACCCACATCTAGTGGATGAATTGATTTTCAGGGCACTAGATAGGCGAAATGTACAATTAAGCCCAGAAGAGTGGCTTAGTATAGATGATAGGCTTGAAACTCAGGCTCATAGGAAGGCTTTAAGCTTGAGATAAATACTTTTTCATTCAGGTGCGCAAAAAAGCATTGACACAAAGCTTCGTAACTACTCAGGTAAGTTGAAAATTAGCAGCAAATATGTTTTGGCAAGCTAGAATTGCAGATTGTCCTAATCT
>JAKVAO010000082.1 GCA_022447685.1 Candidatus Caenarcanales bacterium
ATTTGGACTTTTTAGATCAACTTCTCTAAACTTATTCGTTTCATGCTGGCTGGTGCTAGCATATCATGTGGGTTTTATAGGAGGAATTACATTATCGTGATCTGCTTTTAGTTTACTTCTATTAACAGCCTCACTCAAGGCTTTATTAAAACCATCCAGGTATGCAAATAACTCCGAAAGCTCCTCAGACATCTCCGCTCTAGCTTCCTTTACTTTCTGTGCTTGCATTTCTCCCAATTCAAAACTAATTGGGGACTTACTTAAATCCCTTTCTATTGTATTAACTACCATGTCAACAATTCCTTTAATTGATTAAATAATACTCCTGTAAAGCATTTCTGTAAAGATTTGCTTAAGAATCTTAATATTTCTTAGGGATGTCCAGCATCATTAAAATCTTGTCATCATACTGCCAGTATCTATTCTTAGGGAAAAATCCAGCCTCCAAAACCAGTTGCCTAAGATAGTTTGGAGCAAGCGCACGATTAGGACGATGATAATTAGAGGGAGCGTTATTGAAGAATAAATTGAACTTGTTTGTCCAAGAACATAAATTCTTTGCAAGGACTATGATCAAACCAGGACGAATAACGAGTGGAGCTATGCTCAAAAGAAACTCTTCTAAATTATCACTAGCTTCTAAATCCAGATCAACAAGTACATAAGTAAAAGCCTTCTCAGCCTTAGTTATCCCCAAGTCCTTTAATCTAGAGGTTTTTCTTTGAAGATCATCCAAGCTTATATCTGAGATTTTAGTAAGCAAATTATTCTCAGCAAGCATCTCTGTGATAGCTTCCTGTTTATTACTTAAATGAAGTATAGTTTGCCCAGTTTGAACTTCTTTCCTGATCTTTTTTAGCATTAGGCGAGGGAATTGTTCAGGCTCACACTGGTCTACATCTTCAGGTTTACTAATTTCATTTTTAAGCTCAAGCTTGGAATTCATAGTTATTCATTATAGCTTTAGGAATGGAATATATTAACTATGCTGCAATTAATTCGTAATCACCAGAGTTTTGGGTACCAGGATTTTCAGGTTTATTGAATTTAGCGACTTTATCATTCTCTCTAATTTCAGCAAGCAAGTCACCCTGTTCATCCCAGAGTATGGTTCTGCCTGTACCAGTAACAAGTGAAGCGACCTGAGGGTTACGTATTTTCTTGATATCTACTCCTAATTCCCTCATCCTTCTTAGATTTTTATTATTTAAAACCCCTTGCTCTCGTTTTACTCCTTTAGTTTGAAATTTTTGGCTAAGTGTCCTTACAGCAGCTACAGAAGGCATATCAAATTCTTTTCTATTGTTACTCCAATTTTCATTCATCATCATTCTCACGCCACTTGGTGTAAGCATAGAAACTAAAACCTCTGCTTTCTTAGAGTTAGCCTGATCTATTTGCTTATACATCTTCACAAATCCATTTTCAACTTTAATACTAAAATCACCATTGTTGATTAAATTTGCTGTTGGATTATTATTTCCTTTAGCTAAAACCCCAGGAATTCTAACCAAAACCCCACCTGGCATTTTAATTTGTTCACGGACATCAGAAACTTTCTCTGGCAGAAACTCAAATTTTTTGCCATCTGGGAACTCTATTACCTGGGTTACTAATTGGTTTTCTGGGATCTCAGAATCAGAGTTTCTATTACCAAAAGCAGCCTTGAAAATCTTATCGTATTCTTCTTGGATATCTCCATCTGTCTTAAAGAAAGGGTTATTTGCATTATCCCCAAAGAGCTGTTCAAAAGCTAGCTTTTTTATAATAGGTTTTAAAGCCATACCGATATAAGCTCCAACACTATCAACGTCATATTGATTAGGATTAATAGCTTTGCTTTCTTTAATTTGCCGGTCCAAAGCAATGTAGATTTCTGCAAATTTAGTTTTTTCATCAACAGATTGAAATTTACCCTGCATTTCAAGATCTAAGACTTTGATTAACTCTGTTTTTACTAATTCTAGATCTATATTTACCCCTGCAATCTCAGCATAAGGCATTAAAGCCTTATCAAGTTGCTCCATTAATTTTTCTTGCAATTCAATTATTCGAGACTCATCAGAACTTTTATTTACTTGCTCCGTACTCATCTCTGAACTTATCTCAGGGACTTGTACACCAATAGACTTAAATAAATCATTTACAGTAAGGTTTTCCGACTTGAGAATATCCCTTAAGTTTACTCCCACTTGATCCAGCGCTTCCTGCTCAGCCTCAATATTTTCTTTCAATTGTGTAAAAGCTTGTTCACGCCTTGAATTCTCATCCCTATTCGTTTCGGGGATTTTATAGCTAACAGTCACCTCCATATCACCAAAATTGATGGTTTCTTTACTGATGATTTTTTGAGATGGCTGATTTGGATTGAATTCATACTCTCTAACAAAATCCATATCATTAGTCGCTGAGCGTATTTCTTTAGGTTTATAGACCTGCATTTCTTTAAGAGAGCTTATTAACTTGTGAGAGTCTCCATTCAACTTCTCACTTAAACCTTCTAGGAAGCTTTTATCAACTAAGCCTAAAGAACTGATCAATAAAAGCTTTTTCTCATCATCCATTTTCAAACTCAATGCAATCGCTAAAGGTGGGCTTTTCAGAGCTTCTAAAAGCTTTTGTTTATACGTTGTTCTATCACTTATAGCTATTTTAGATTTTTGTATAAGAGCTCTAACCACTTCATCATCAGTCTTAAACTCATCTCTAAGCCTATCTACAGAATCAGCAGGCAATAAATTTTGAAAAATAATTTTACTAAGCTTATCAGCGTTATTAGTATCAGAATTGAGTATTGAAGTTAAAGCATATTTTTTAACAGCATCAAGAATTTGCTGCTCATCTTTAAGCTGAAGCTTGAGAGTCTCATAGATAGATGGATCCAATCCAAATTGTTCATATTTAGCATCAATTTTATTAAACTTTTGATCATCACTAAGACTAAGCGAATTTAAAACTCCTTGTAATTGAGGGTTTAACTGTGAGCTTTCAGCAAGACCAGGAATCTGGTTATCAAATATTGAAATAATTGAACCACTAGCAGATGAAGATTCGGGTACTTGCAATGCTCTAAATTTCTCAGTTCCAGTTACAGTATTTGCAAGCATAGTCTGCATTTTCACATTTCCGTTAAATTTTGCAATATTTTGATCAAGGCTCATTGCCCTCTGCCCTCTTTCACTTAATGGATTCTCTTGAGTAGTTGCTGACGGTACGTTTGAATCACGCACTTCAGGAATAGCGGGAGGGCTTGAAACGCGTTTGAGAGGCTCTCCACCTGCATCACCAGGTGAAGAAAGGGGTAGTGTTGGATTAGACATGATAAATAATTTAGTACGTATTCACAGCAAAGGTCAAGACATAAAGATGATTTATTTTTAATCTTCCTTCATTTTTTAAAATTATCTTAAAAAACACTTGATCAGCCAAGTAGACCATAACTAATCTTCAACTCTAAAGTCCATCGCTCTTGCATGCCCTTCTAAAGACTCAGCCCTTGCAATCTCAGAACAGGATTTACTGATATTAGAAAATTCCTTAGACTTAGCATCAACACTAGAAAAATCAAGGATAGAGCTTTTCTTAATAAAGTCAGCACAATGTAATCCCGATGAGAATCTTGCAGACTGGCCAGTCGGTAGGCAGTGACTAGGACCAGCTAAATAATCACCCAAACTTTCACAGGAATTTGCACCAATAAAAATTGCTCCTGCGTGTTTTATCTTTCCTATAATTTTTGTTAATCTTTCTTTGGAGACCTGAATTTCTAAATGTTCAGGAGCATAGTAATTAATTAAGCTAGGAATTTCCTCATCATCAACAAGTAAACAAGTACTCCAATCCTTATAAGAACTCTTAATCGTTTCAATTACTTTCTCAGATTTAAATTCTTTTAAATCCTCAATCTGCTTTTCTATCTCGGCTTCAGTTTCAGATAAAACCTTCTCATCAGTACAGAGAAGCAAAGCTGACTCCAGTCCAGAACCATGCTCCAGCTGACTAAGGAAATCAGCAGCTAGAAGCTTAGGTTTAGCTGTTTCATCAGCAACAATAGCAAGTTCACTTGGACCGTAAATTCCATCTATACCAATAGTTCCGAAAACTTGCTTCTTAGCTGTACTTACAAAAATATTTCCAGGACCAACAATCTTGTCTACAGCTCTAATAGTCTCTGTACCATAGGCTGCTGCAGCTACAGCTTGCGCTCCACCAACAGGGTATACTTCTTTAATCCCTAGAAGATCAGCTACAGCAAGTACCGCATGATTAATAGGTGGCGGACTAAACATTACTATCCTTTCAACTCCAGCTGTCAATGCAGGAATAGCAGTCATAAGTACAGTAGAAATAAGTGGTGCTTGCCCACCTGGGACATAGATAGCAACAGAATCTAAAGCTGTATATTTCACCCCTAGTGTTTCCCCTAATTCTCCAGTAAATTTCCAGCCTTCATTAAATTTAGAATTCTTAAATTCTTCTTCGTGAAACCTTGTGATTCTTTTTTCAGCTAGAAGCAAAGCTTCTTTGAGCTTTGGCTCTAGCTTTTCAAAATATCCTTTAGGACTTATACCTTTTAAATCATCATCACTTAATTTATAAGAATCAAATTTGTTAGTGAATTCTTTTAAAGCTTGATTTCCAGAGCTTTTTACTGAGTCAATGATAGACTTTACAGACTTTTCAACTTCATCAATATTTTTAGAATTTAATCTCGAGTTGATTTGTTTTATTTTCTCAAGATTAGTAAGCGCTAGATTGCTATTCATTTCTAACATTATAGCTATTATTTATTGTAGCCATTATCACTTTAGTCTTAACTATTATTTAATCATCCTGTGTATAAACTTAGGTAGAGACTGCTAGTGAATTTTAATTTTACTTGTAGGTTTTATGATTAAGAATAGGAGGGTTTTATGCCAATTATTAGTTCTAACTCACTTTCAGTCTCCATGGCAGAAAGAAATGAGAAAATCCTTAATGAATTCGAAGAAAAATTAGAGCAAGCCGAACTAGAGGTAGCTAAGGAAAGAATATCAGAGCTTCAAACTAGTTTAAATATAAATAAGGATTCAAACGAAGGCTTGAATTATTTAGATTCATTGAATTCACTAGAAGGAAGATCGGGTAACATAGCAGATGATTTTTCTGATTATCAAGATGAATTCAACATCGTACAATCATTAAATTCATATGTAAATACTAATAATGTCCAAGGTCAAGATACACTAAATCTATTCAAAGATGCATTAATAAATAATATTGAAAATGAAAATGGTGGTTCAGCAGAATTACTAAAGCAAGAAACAAATTCTCATGGTCAAACAATATCAACCTATTCCTTAAACGGACAAGAATTTACTTTACTTGAGTTTAGGGATGATTCACGAGGCTATAACTGGGCTGAACTTCAAAACGCAGAAGGAGAAAGATTCTCTTTATCTAATTATGATGGTAATTCTGAAAGAGGAGTATCCGCTGATATTTTAGGCACAGCAGATGAAAGTGGTGTGACGGAATATATGGCATTTAACCATGACACTATGGTATTTGGTTACCAGACTGAAGAAAATGGTATTCAAAACTTTAATCACAGAAAGGCTGAAATAAATGAAAGTGGTGAGTTTAGTTTTGATAATAATGAATATCAAAAAATTACCAATACAAATGATCCAAACTATGCATCAGTAACCTACAAAACGGATGAAGATGGCAATGTCGAATCAAATTTTCGAAACTGGCATAATGAAATTCATGGACAAACTGATCTTATTCAAGAAGCTGCTCTAGAAGCAAAAATTCATCAAATAGAAAGTCTAGCTATTAAATTAGGTCAACCAGTGCCATCTAATATTACAAAGAATAACGCTGATACGATATTGCTAGATCTCATTGCTGAAGCTGAGAACCTAAGTTCTGAAGAACGAAACGAAAAAGGAATCGATGCATTAGACCTCCAAAGCCCCAATAAAGCTAACGAAAAATCATTCGCTAAATTAACTGGAAATAATGAGTTTCAGGAAGTACTTCTAAATGAAACCTTAATGCTTGAAGATGAGGATGAACAACTTGCAAGATTGACTGAACTAGCGCTAATAACAGGAGTAGATCTATCTAAAGCTGAAAAAGATATAACTAATGAAGATTTCACAGAGTTGACTAGACTTGTTAAAGAAAAAATTGAAGAAACTGTCGAAGATTAGTTTTAAGTACTAATCAAATACTAAAGTTTTGCCTTCATGAACAATAATTTTATCTTCTGAATGTGCTTTGATCGCTTGTGCAAAAACCTGTTTCTCAATATCTCTTCCCTTGGAGATATAATCTTCAACAGTATCTCTATGATCAATATGAATCACTCCCTGTTCTATTATGGGTCCCATATCTAGATCTTCATTAGCGTAGTGCGCAGTAGCACCAATGATTTTTACACCTTTATCATAAGCCTGGTGATAGGGCTTTGCCCCCTTAAATGAAGGTAAGAAGCCATGATGGACATTAATAATTTTCATAGGGAAGGCTTCTATGAACTGTGGGGTAAGAATTTGCATATAACGAGCCATAGCTAGAAAATCGATATTAAGTTCTTTAAGTCTGTCTATAATTCCTTTTTCTTGAGTTTTTTTGATTTCTAACTTTTCTTCTGCTGAAGCCCCATCTGAGTATTTAATGGCATGATACTCAAATGGAATATTAAAAGATTCAGCTACATGCTTAAGATCTAAGTGATTACTTATGATCACTGGTATTTCGACATCAATATCACCATACTGTTTTCTTAAAAGTAAGTCATAAAGGCAGTGATCATACTTAGAAACTAAAATTGCCATTCTTTTTTTCTCAGCAACGAATTTATATCTCATATCAAATTTTTGAGCAATTTCAAAGAAAGACTCATCTAGCTTATCTGCTCTTATTAAAAAATTCGCTGAATCTACTAAAAGTCTCATAAAGAAATGAGAATCTAAGCCATGAGAATACTGCTGAGAGTCGATAATATTACCATTATTATTAGAGACATATTTACTTACAGCGTGAACTATACCTTTTTGATCTTTACAGTCGATAACTAATTTAAATTTAGACACGAAGTTTTATTTTAGCAATTACGAGAAAGTAAATTACTGAGAACTTAAGTATTCTTCAATAGCAGTATCACAAGTGTTACAAATATGATCTGAATTTAACTCTCCTTCAGGAAAGTGTTTCCAGCATCTTTCACATTTTTTATAGCCACTAAGTAATAGAGCGTCAACTTTTAGTTCTAAGCCAGAATCTATTTCTACTTCAGACACTATAAAAGCTGCTTTGATTTCTTCTTTTAGCCTATTGAATAGTTCAAGTTTAGCTTCAGGAACTGAAATCTTAAGCTTAGCTTCTAGAGATTTAGCGATAGTTTTATTATTTCTAAGCTCTTCTAAAGATTTATTAGCAAGGTCTCTCACGCTCAAAACATAATCCCAGTTATCACTAAGTTCTTGGTTTTGGAACTCAGGCTTAACTAAAGGCCAGTTAGATAACTGAATAGTTTTCTGCTCTTCTGTAGCTTTATCTGAGAAGAAGCCACTTTTCTTTGACTTAAGATACTTTGCGATGTCCTCTGCTGTATGAGAATAAATATCTTCAGCTAAGTGAGGAAGAATCGGCACAAAGAATCTATTTAGGTTAGCAAGTATTTCTAGAGTAACAGTCTGCACAGCTCTTCTAGACTTAGAAGTCTTACCATGAGTATAGAGGCGATCTTTACAAATATCAAAGTAGAAAGAAGATAAATCTACTGAACAGAAATTCTGAATCAACTGATAAAACTTAGAAAAGTCATAGTTATCAAATGCTTCTGTTAGTTTCTCAGTAAGACCTTGTAATCTATGAAGAATTAACTTATCCAAATCCCATAGCTCATCATAACTAAGAGCATCTGCTTCAGGATTAAAGTCTGATAAGTTTCCTAGAATGAATCTACTAGTATTTCTAAAGTTTCTATAGATATCACTTAGTTGCTTAAAGATATTCTTACCGACTTTAATATCTACTGTGTAATCGACACTCGCAACCCAAAGTCTCAGTATGTCTGCACCATTGTCTTTGATTACGTCTTGAGGGTCAACAACATTACCAAGTGACTTGGACATTTTACGTCCCTGTTCATCCATAACGAAACCATGAGTAAGAACATTATTGTATGGTCTAATGCCATTTACAGCAACTGAAGTAAGCAAGCTAGATTGAAACCAACCTCTATGCTGGTCAGAACCTTCCAAGTACATATCCACAGGTTCAAACTCTACCGAGTTCAGCTCTGAACGAAGATTCACAACACTTCTATGACTTGAACCAGAATCAAACCAAACATCCATAGTGTCTGTTTCCTTCACTAAATTCTCTGGATTATACTTAGAGTGCAGTGATTCAGGGATTAAATCTTTAGCTTCTTTTGCATACCAAGCAGAAGAACCTTCTGTCTTAAAGATCTCAGCAACATATTTTATGATCTCCAGGTCTAGAATTGCTTCTGGGTTACCATATTCATCAAGCTTAGTCTTATCATAGAAAGCAGGAATCGGCACTCCCCAAGTTCTTTGACGAGAAATACACCAGTCACCACGTCCTTCAACCATAGTCTGAATACGGTTCTTAGCTCTATCCGGGAACCATTTAACTTCATCAATTTCACTAAGTGCCTTCTCACGGAAACCATCTACACTAGCAAACCACTGTTCAGTAGCTCTAAATAAAAGAGGCGTTTTAGATCTCCAACAGAATGGATAACTATGATGATATTTTTTATGTTTAATCAGTGACTTGGCTTCACGCAAAGCATCTAAAACTATAGGATTTGCATTATCAGCGATATGCAAGCCTTGAAGTTCTAAGCCAAGTTGAGTCCCAACCTCCCACTCAAGAGCTTCAGGATCAGCTTTTTTACTTTTCTTGTCTAAGATTTTTTTAGATGTTTCATTTACTGTAATTTTCACGGTACCAGCTTCTTTAGTATAGAAACCTCTAGTATCTACTGGACATAGAACATCTAGCCCGTATTGCTTACCAACCTCGAAATCTTCCTGACCGTGTCCTGGAGCCGTATGAACACACCCCGTACCAGAATCGATAGTAACGTGGTCTCCCAGGATGATAGGCGACTCTCTATCAAAAAGAGGATGCTGGGTTTTAATTCCTTCCAGTTCAGAGCCTTTGATTCCGTCTTTTATAATTTTAAGATCTTCAAGTTCAGTTTCATTCTTGAAGGTTTCGAAAAGATCTTTAGCGATAATTAGTTTCCCGAAGTCAATAGATTCAGTAACACAGTACTCAACATCTTTGTTCAGACAAATTGCTAAGTTAGCAGGAATAGTCCATGGCGTAGTAGTCCAGATTACGAAGCTTGAATCAGAGTATTCACCCTCTTTTACTTTGAACTTCACATAGATAGAATCAGAAACATGATCTTGATACTCGATCTCAGCATCAGCTAAAGCTGTCTGAGAGCCATAGCTCCAGTGAACTGATTTAAGTCCTCTGTAGATATAGCCTTTGGCTGCCATTTCCCCGAAGAGCTTAATCTGTTCAGCTTCATAATCAGGCTTGAGGGTTACATAAGGGTTTTCCCAGTCAGCTAAAATTCCTAAACGTTTGAATTTTTCTTCCTGTCCCTTGAGGTTTTTCAGTGCAAATTCTTTACATTTTTCACGCAGCTCTGGAACGCTAACAGCATTTCTTCCACCTTTAATTTTCTTGACAACGGCAGTCTCAATAGGTAAACCATGTGAGTCATAACCAGGTATATAAGGTACTTGGTAGCCTTTCTGGAGTTTATATCTGGTGATAATATCTTTCAGAATTTTATTTAAGGCGGTACCTATATGAATACGGTCAGAGCTTAAGTACGGAGGTCCATCATGAAGTATAAATCTATCAGCACCTTCTGCTTTACGAAGCTTGATTCCTTCGTTATAGACATCAATTCCATTCCATTTAGACTGGAATTCAGGCTCACGCTGTGGACCGTTCCCTCTCATCGGGAACTCAGTCTTAGGTAAGTCTATCGATTCTTTGATCGCTTTTTTGTAAGCTTCTGCGTTTATATTTTCAGTAGGCATAGTATTAAAACAGCTTTTTATTTTATCACTAATCAGCTAGATCAATTTTCCCATTAGTATACGCTAAAAAATTTCTAGTTATATTTTGTCGCTGATCTATTGCTTCTTTGTTTTTTATTCGCCTGGTTCTTTTATATCTTTTTTTAATTGATCTATGTCTTTAAAACCTTGCTCTGTAGTTTTCTCATAGCTAAATATGATTTTTTCCTGCAAGTCGCTTAGATCAACCTTGAATTCATATTTTAGTATCTTTAAAATATTATCATCTGTAGTTTGAGCATTAATATCTTTCCGTTCAAGGATGTCCTGCAAAACTCAGCATGAATATTGAAGTAAAAAAACCATGAAAGAGTAATCACAGATTGAGATAGCTA
>JAKVAO010000083.1 GCA_022447685.1 Candidatus Caenarcanales bacterium
ACTTAATTTCTTATTGGACATTAATTACCTCAATTTCTTTTCACTTATTGGTATATTTTATCGAGGGGGAGCCATAGGCACTTTTAATTAAACAATCTGGCAAATTGGAGTGAAATGATTGTGTTTGCTGACCACTGATTTCCTGATAATTTATAAGACTTAGACTATTTAAATCATGTTCTTCATAATGGAAAAATTTTGAAAAAGTGATTTCCTCAGATAGTAATCTTTGAAACCTATTCAGTAAATCATTTTTGATTAGATCACTTAAATGTAAGTTATCAATAGAGGAGGACATTAAATTAGCGTAACTATTTAAATTTAACTTACTGTGATAGCTTATCTGTGTAAAACACACTTCACAGATTTCCATTAAAACCTCTTCAATATTATTGCTATATTCATTGCTTATTAAATTTACTGAGCTATTTTCCATTGCTAAAACTATATTTATTCTAAACTATATAATTATTAAAGCTAAAATCAACTATAGCTTGACTCGATCATTTATTTAGGAAATGACTTTGTTGTAAAATTTCTATAATGCTCTTAAAGAGAAATGTCCCACCGTTCTTTTACATAAGAAGTATCAAAGTAGAAATGCTTGTAGTTATCTGCATCTCGGTTGGGATAGGATATTTACATAAATTTCAATTTGCTGAAGAAATTGCCGTTCCTTTTGCAATACCAGCAATACTCGGTACTGCCATCTCTCTTCTTCTAGCTTTCAGAACCAACCAAGCTTATGAAAGATGGTGGGAAGCCAGAAAAATTTGGGGAGCAATAGTTAATGACTCCAGAAGCATAGCTAGACAGTTCATAAATTTCAGCTCCTTCAAACTAAGAAAACCTGGCGAGCCCGAACTTGCTCAAAAACAGCTAGATACAAGTGAACAAACAGTTATCAAATCAGTTCAAGCACAAGCAACTTTTTGTCAGGTACTAGCAAGACAGCTTCGTAATTTAGATACCGAGAAATTTCTAACAAAGTATTTTTCAGGTAATGACTTTGAATACTTCAAAAGTTTCAAGAATCGAGCAAATGCATTGTTGCTTTTCATTGGTAAACAAGCTCAAACTTTATACGAACAATCTGTGATTACAGACTTTCAGTTACAAACAATCGAGCAGTCACTTGTGAACTTAACTGCGCATTTAGGAAAATGTGAGCGCATCAAGAATACCCCCTTCCCTCAAACTTACAGTGTCTGCTTACATGCATATATCTATATATTTTCAGCTTTATTACCGCTTGCACTTCTTGATTATTCAATCTTGGAAGAAAGTCTTTTAAGTTCAATACTTTCAATAATTTTCCTGCTAGTTGAAAAAACAGCTGTTCTAAAAGAAGATCCTTTTGAGAATAGACCAACAGATATTTCAATGAATCAAATGGCTAATAACATTGAACGCAGCATTATGGAAATGCTTGGCGAGAATGTGACAATAGCCTATGAGGATGTTGGTAGGTATTATGTGCTTTAAAAAATCAATCACCACTAAAGAAACCACAATAAACTATTCCTGCAAATACAAACAACGCTGTTCCATTCAGTATTAGTTCATTCATTGCCACTCCTTCTATTATAGATGATTCGGGAAATTAATAATATTATTCCTATACTAGCCTTCAATGATTGATATAAAACCTCTGAAGTAGAATCAAGATTATTCGCTTCAGTATAAAACTCATTCATCAAAAACCCAAAATCTTTTAACAGCCAGCCAGAAAACCCTAGCATTACTAAATCTATAAAATTTGCCGGAAACTTTTTTCTCATACTAAATGATAATTTCATATTATTAGCCTAAAAAAACAAAACTGCGTTTTTACGAAGTCAAAGCTTAGCAAAGTATTTTTCTGATAGCAACTTCAAAGAACGTGTTGGCAAATATTATATGCTTTAAGTCAATATGGCATAATTTAGTTTATGGATAAAGCCACGGAGAATTGGCTTAAAATTGCCGAAAAAGATTTAAAAGCAGCGAAAGTTCTTCTAAAAGCTGATGAAAATATGTCGGTGATATTCCATCTTCATGCAGCTTTAGAAAAAATATTAAAGGCGATAGTCACGAGTCTTGGAGCTGAACCTCCTAAAATTCATAATTTAAAGCGCTTAGCTGTAGACTGCTGCAAGATAAAACTGGAAAAACATAGGGAAGAGATTTTTGTTAAATTAGATAAATCGTTTATTGATACTCGCTACCCTGAAGATATTGATGAGTGTGAAAAAAAATATAACCTTAACTACTGTAAGGGTATATTAAAAGATGTGGAGGTAACTTTTAAATGGCTAAAAGACTTACTGATGAAGAACTAAAAGATACCTTAGATGATTATTTATCTGCCTTAGAGACTGAGATTAAGGTTGACAAAGCTTTACTTTTCGGATCATATGCTAAAGGTGAGGCGCATGAGTGGAGTGATATAGACCTTCTGATTATTTCAGATGCTTTACCAGAAGATAATCCTAAAGGTGCTAATGGCTTTTACCTTGATTCTTTAGTGGGCTTAGAGAAAGTCCCCTGTGAACTAGAGGTTATTGGAGTGCATCCGACTAAATTAGAAAGTCCTGTTACTAAGTTTTTCTATGATGAGATTTTTAAAACAGGAAAAGAGTTTGATTTGAAGACTAAGACTTTTAAAGATATTGAAGTGAATGTTTATTAAATTAAACCTGAGCTTTACTTATCCTTAATTTTAAAAGGCAATTATTTTATTGGAGAAGTAATAATGTCTGAATTTCCTATAAACAATTCCAGCCTTGCTAAAAAGCAACTAAATCAAAAAAAATTAAATAAATCACCACATATCTGGAATAATTCTCCCAAACCAATACCTATGCCTACTCATGAGAGTCCTAATGCAGAGCCTCTTGATGTGTTTAGCCCCAGCACACTTGATTATGGTCACCATATAAACTACATAAAGAATGTAAACCCAAATGATATCAACACAGAGCATCAAAGTTCTGGACAAGCCTTAGCTAATCAATTAAAACCTCTAGATCCAACTATTCCTTACAATGTTGATCAATTTGCAAATTTACCATCAGAAAAATTTGATATCAAAAAAGATCAAGAGAGCATTGATAGAAACAGAGAAGATATACATAGTGATTTAGGACATGGAAAGATGAGTACTTTAAATTTCAACGCAGATATTGGCGCTCAGCAAATAGCACAAAACCTAAGAGAAAAAGAGATTCTTGTCTCTAAAGATGAAAACGGAAATGAAAAGCCTGCCTATGTTTTGATCAGCAGTGGACACTCACCTGCAATAGCTCGGGAACTGGGTTCTTGGACGACCAAAGATAATAATGGTCAAGAACGCTATTTGTATGATACATCGGTATACGCACCTAAAGGTGAATGGACAGATAATGCAACTGGACTAAAAATTATGACTTATGGTGCACAAATGTGGGGAGATCAAATAGCCAAAGATAAAGAGAGGATCAAGCAAGAAGGTTTGGAGAGTGCAGGAGGTGTTGCCATAGCCCTCAATGGTCATAGAGGAGACTCAAACCATCCAGCTGATACAGAAAAGCTTAGAGCTAATATTAACCCAAATAAAATGCTAGGAAGCCCAGAGAAGTTCTTAGAAGATCTAAAAAGAAGAGGACTAAACCGAGTTGTGATAGCAACAGAACACTATATTCCTCATGGTCAATCACCTGATACCCCTAATATTCTCAGCTTAGAACACTTGCATAACAGTGAAGACCTTATGGTAGATGGTGGTTTCGATGAAACAAATAAAGATTTATACGATTACATGAAAAAACTAGAAGCTCTTGATCCGGATTTAGAAATCATAGTGGTAGGAGTTGACTCAAGAATCGGAAATAAAAAAAGCGAATATCATTAAAGCAGAATGCATGCTTATCCCCTCCCCCAATCAACCTACGAAATGCCCATTTACTTATTTGGGTATATTTTGCTAAGATAATCCAAAGATCCCCAAAGGGGGTTATTTTTTTATGGACAAAGTTCAAGAAAGAAGCGATAAAAACACTGAAAAAGAGAATGGCATACTCTCTTGGTTAGCTGAGGATGATGCGCCAGAGATTGGTATTGCAGTAAAAGAGCCTCTACCTGAATATGCTAAAGGCGTTGTTTTTGAGTTCAAAAAAATCACTTGGCCTACTAGAGATCAGGTGACTCAAGAATTTATTAATGTAATTATTATCGTTGCGATTATTTCAGTCATGGTCTATTTATTTGACCTTGGCTTCGATAATATTTTCACTTTATTTAAAGGAGCACTTGCTAAGTAATGACTACTAGAAAGAGAAGTGGTAAAAGAGGCTGGTATGTAGTACAAACAGCTAGCGGACACGAGAAAAAAGTTAAAGGTTACATCGAGAAACGTATCGAAACTATGGAAGTTTGGGATCGTATTTTCACTGTTGCCGTTCCAGAAAGACCAGTAGTTAAGGTTAAAAGTGGAAAAAGAGTTGAAAAACAAGAAAAAGAATACCCAGGTTACGTTCTTGTTGACATGGTATTAGATGATGATACTTGGAAAACGGTAAGAGAAGCTCCAGGTGTACTTGGTTTCGTTGGTGGTGACAGAAAAGATCCTCCTACGATTAGTGAATCTGAAGTAAGAAGAATACTTCGTAAGAACACAATTCTTGGTGATACTAGAATCGCAACTAAGAAAGAAATCGAATTCAAGATTGGCGACTATGTTGGTATACTTGCTGGTCCATTTGAAGGTCTTGAAGGTGAAGTTATAGAAATTAACGAAGAGAAGATGACTCTTAAAGTTAATGTTCTAGTATTTGGACGTTCTACCCCTACAGAAGTTCCTGTTGACTATGTTAATCTAAAAGAAGAGTAGTTTTATACTCCTAATTTAGATGTTACTTATCATTGGCAAAATTTTAATAATCCTGATTTGCTTAGTTTTAGCTATAGCTCTTATTGCTTTGGTTATAGCTTCATCTCTGATCAAATCCTTACTCTCTGGTATTGAATATAGCTGTCATGAACTACAAGATAGGCTAGTTTTCAAAGAGAAATCTACAGTACTCAAAATCTTCCTTCCTTGGCTTGGACTGATGATTATAGGTATATTCGATAAATTTTTAATACTTAAGGGACGTTCCGTATTTATTAGACTTATAGATAGATTTTTGAACATCTCGGCTAAAGCACAACTATTTGCTGAACTAGCAGCGAAAATCTCTAAACTTAGAAAGACTATCAAAAGCAAATAATAGTATTATATTCATTAGACAAACATGAAAGTTGCGATTTTATCAGAAACATTTTTACCACAGGTTAACGGCGTTGTTAGAACTGTAGAGAAAATAGTCAAATTCTTAGAAGCAAATGGTCACGAAGCTCTATTGGTAACCTTGGGTGAAGGTGATGCTAATTATTCTAATACAGAAGTAGTCCGTGCTCCAGGAGTGCCTTTTGGGCTATACAAAGAACTTCACTTGGTTAAACCCGAAGATGAATTTTTCTCAAAGTTCGTTGGTAATGATATTATGCAATTCCCTGCAATCTTACTGATGACCTTAATCCCTAGCGCGAACACCGTTGTAGGTGAGGCTTTAGAAAGGTTCAAACCAGATATTATTCACTTAGTAACGCCTGTAACCCTAGGTGCTATTGGACATTACTACATGGAGAAAATGAATCTACCGAGCTTAGCGACTTTCCACACTGATATCGCAGCTTACGCGCCTCGCTACCAGGTTCCATATGCAGAAAATGTTGTTAATCTTTTGACTAAGACTATCTATAGTAAATCAGAAAGAGTTTTAGCACCGAGTCCAAGCTCACAGAAGCAGCTTGAGGAGATAGGCTTAGAGAATGTTGGTGTTTTCGGTAGAGGTGTTGATCATACTATGTACAGCCCAGAAAAGCGAAACAAAGAACTTTTGAGAGAGTTTAATTTAGATACAGAGAAGATCACTTTAATGTATGCAGGTCGCCTTGCTGAAGAGAAATCTATAGACAAAGTAATTGATTGCTTCAAGGTTCTTCAGAAAAAATATCCAAATAAAGTTCAACTAATGATAGTTGGTAATGGTCCCTGTAGAGAGGATTTAGAGAAACAACTTACAGATACTAGTGATTATGCCTTCACTGGTTTACAGACTGGAGATAAGTTTGCATCTCTCTATGCCGCTGCTGATATTTTTGCTTTCCCTAGTGTTACAGAGACCTTTGGACAAGTAGTACTTGAATCTATGGCTTCAGCTTTACCAGTGGTTGGTTATGATTCGCCTGGAGTAAGAGATTTAGTAGAAAATGGTCATTCAGGCTTCCTAGCTAACCAGAAAGTTGATCATTTAGATGAGTCTAATCCTGCTAGTTTCATTGCTGGATTGATTAATTTAATTGAGAAGCCAGAGCTTAGAGCTGAACTAGGGAAGAACGCTCATGCAGAAGCTCAGAGAAGATCTTGGGATAATATTTTAGGTGATCTAGTGCGTGAATACCAAGTCTTGATAGATAAAAGAAAGCTTGCTGCAGTCTAAGCTCATCAATGCTAAAATCATATAGTTATGGAACCATCAGAACAAGATAAGAAGATTTTTGAAGCACACCAAGGCGGCAAAATTACAATAGACTCAACCCCAGTGAGAAACATGGAGGAATTAGCTGTAGTCTATACTCCGGGAGTAGCTAAAGTCTGCACAGCCATCTCTGAAAAACCAAACTTAGATAAATATTTAACCATTAAGAAAAACTCTGTAGCTGTTGTCACAGATGGAACAGCCGTTCTAGGTCTAGGAAACATTGGTCCACAAGCTTCTATGCCAGTGATGGAAGGTAAAGCAATGCTCTTTAAGCAACTAGCTGATGTAGATGCTTACCCTATAGCAATTGACGCTCAAGGGAAAACTGTTGATGAAATAGTTGAGTGTGTGAAAATGATCGCGCCTGGTTTTGGTGGAATTAACCTAGAAGATATATCAGCTCCAAGATGTTTCGAGATAGAAGAAAAGCTTCAAAAAGCAATAGATATACCAGTTTTCCATGATGATCAGCACGGTACAGCTATAGTAACCACTGCTGCATTGATTAACGCTCTGAAAATTACAGGCAAAAAAGCAGAAGATCTTAAAGTTGTTTTCTCTGGCGTTGGCGCTGCTGGAGTTGCTTGTACCAAGATGATGCTAGATATCGGCGTTAAAAATATTATTGGCTGTGATAGAGCTGGAGCTATCTTCAAAGGAAGAAGCGCTAATATGAATTCTATCAAAGAATCGTATGCAGAATATACTAACCCTAATCTAGAGAAGGGTAGCTTAAGCCAAATCCTTGAAGGAGCAGATATGTTCGTTGGGTTATCCGGTCCAAACTTAATCGGTGAAGAGGAACTTAAAACCATGGCAAAAGATCCAATTGTATTTGCGATGTCCAACCCTGTCCCTGAAGTTGATCCAATTATGGCTAAAAAATACTGCAAAATTATTGCAACAGGTAGATCTGATTTCCCTAATCAGATTAATAACGTATTAGGCTTCCCAGGCGTATTTAGAGGTTTATTAGACTCCAACGCTTACACTGTAACTGAGAATATGAAAGTAGCAGCTGCACAAGCTATTGCTGACTGTGTAAGTGATTCAGAATTAAATCCAGATTACATTATTCCAGATGCTTTTAATCCCAGCGTGGTGAAAGTTGTAGCTGATGCTGTAGCTAAAGTTGCGATAGAAGAAAAAGTCTGTAAAGAAGTTAGATGGGGTGACCCTGAGATGAAGGCTTTTGTTATGGGCGTCAAAGAACCCCTAAATGCCTAGTTAATAAGATATAACACGGGTTTGAATAATCTAGATTCTTCTGTGGTATATGGTATATAGGCAACTAGTATTTATGGTGGAGATCTAGTCATGTCAGGTGATGATGATAACGAAGATAAACAGTTTGAAGCTACACAGCACAAATTAAGAGAAGCTAGAAAGAAAGGACAGGTCTTTAAAAGTAAAGACTTAACTCAGCTTGCTGTCCAAATTGTTGGATTTGTAATTTTATTTGCCTTCGGGACTAGCGTATATAGAGCCCTTACTGAACTTTGCAAGATTATGTGGGGAAATATTCCTAATTTCGGAAAAATGAGTGGAACTTTTATATTTTTTCACACTTGGAGAACCATCATAACGATAATAGTTCCGACCATGGTCTTTCTTGCATCTGTTGCAGTTATTATAGAAATGATTCAACTCGGTGGTCCGCTTTTCACCACTGAACCAATGAAATTTAAATTAGACAAACTTGACCCAGTAAAGGGGCTCAAGAATATGTTTAATGTAAAATCACTTTTTGAGCTGGGCAAAGGCTTACTAAAAGTTATCGCCGTTGCTTTAATTGCCTTCATGGTTATATCCAATCACCTACCAGCGATTCTAGGAAATATCGACGCTGCAAACAAACTTGCAGGTTTTGTTGCTATAGCTGGGGTTCTCTGGGAATTTTTCTGGAAAAGCTCTTTACTATTACTCGCAATCTCCATCATGGACTTTCTTTTCCAGAAGTGGAAATTCATGAAAGATCAAAGAATGAGCTTCAAAGAAATGAAGGATGAGTACAAAAGTACCGAGGGTGACCCTTTGATCAAATCCAAACGTCGTCAAAGACAGAGAGAGATTTCCCAAGGTGGCGGTGGAGGTGGTATGGCACAAGTACCAGAAGCTGACTTCGTAGTTAAAAACCCTGAACACGTCGCTATAGCTGTTAAGTATGACGAAAACTTCGATGAAGCACCTAAGATTTTAGCTAAGGGAGCAGACTTCATCGCAGAGCAGATTCTAGAGATTGCAGAAGCTTATAATATACCGATTGTTACCAATATCCCACTTTCTCGTGCGCTATTTAGACTTGTCAGAATCAACCAGCAGGTTCCACCAGAGCTGTATAAAGCTGTAGCTGAGATACTGCTATTCGTTTATAGAGTTAAGAATAAGAACTTTAGGTAGTGATATTTTTTGGTTTAGATTTAACCTCTTGCTCTAAAACATAGTCAATCACTTGGTCTGAGATTCCTTTCATAAGCTTAGTTGAATTAGGCATAATACCCCTTTCAAAAGCTCGATTGATTTCGCTTGAGGTAATAGTATCTGCCAAGGAGTAAATTGTTTCCTTCTCTTCGACTTGTCCTGAGCCTCTGCTAATACTTTGTAAAATATATGACTTATCTAATTGCTCAAGGTTTTCCGGTTTTACATCTATGTCACCAGGCTTAGCTTGATTGTCATAAGTCCTTCTAAATGTTAATTTAAACTCCTCATTAGTATCTGGCTTTTTGAAAGTTACAAAGATTTGATTATGGATACCTCTTAAATCCTCATTGCTACTAGTTTCAAGCTCTAGATCTTGCAATCTTGTCACTATATCTTTAGCAATAAAGTCATTAAGAAGCTGCAAAGAATCAGATTCAAGATCTTTTAGAGATCTATCAAATAAAATCTTTTCATCAAATCCTGTCATATTAAGCAAGTTAGAATTACTAAGTCCAGATGCTACTAAATGTTTTTTGTTTGCATTATCATTAAATTCTAGATCTTGCTCAAACATTGAATCGAAATTAATCTTCCCAAGGCTCAATCCAGGATTATTCAATAAATTCATTAATCTCTGATTTTTAAGTGTCGAAGCTTCAGAATTTAGATTAGCAATCTCAGCACGTATTGCAGCTCTTTGCCCTTCTTCGTTCTGCTCAATAAAATAAATTAATGGTAATTTTCTAGAGAAATCTTGTAACTCTTTTGTGACTGAAGAACCAAGATTAGATACATCTTTGAAGACTTTGTCCAATGGATTTTTTTTGATTTCCACTGAAAAAATCTGCTTAAAAGCAGTCTTTAAGTTTTCAACTCCGTTTTGAATAAGGCTTTGTGTCCTTTCAGCCTCTATATTAATAGCTTCAGAGTTTGAAGTCCCAGGATCTCTAGACAATTTAGCAATCAAATCTGAGCTGATTTCTTCTTCAAGGTATTTAGGAACTTCAGATGGATTTTCTAAATATTTCCCTGCACTTAATTCAGGTTTTTGCCTAGTTCCTTGTAATAAGCTCGATATTGTTGACATCGAAGTCGTAACTACTCAGGTAAAAAATAAAGATTATGTAAACAAATAGGTCTAGCTCTGGCCAAATCTAGTTATTCATGAGTT
>JAKVAO010000084.1 GCA_022447685.1 Candidatus Caenarcanales bacterium
ATGAATAACTAGATTTGGCCAGAGCTAGACCTATTTGTTTACATAATCTTTATTTTTTACCTGAGTAGTTACTAAGCAAATTATCCATATCTTAACAAACAAAGTCCATATTAAAGACACTATTTATAATCGGGGGGATTAATTATGCATCAAAGATGTGCTAGGTTATTTTTATTAATAACTTGTTTATTATCGTTTATTGGGGTCCAAGCTAAACCATTTACTAGTTTAGAAAGAAAACTTTGGACTAAAGATCCACTTTTTTTAGAAAAGGTTTATAACGTTCAATTCGATAAGAGGAATGTACCAGATATTCATATCGGTATGGCTAAGTCGAATATCATTCATGTTAGAGTTCAACAGAATGAAATCATTGGTGAAGCACAAATAAATAAAGATTTCATTGATGAAGCCTTTGATGTAAATATTTCTAAAGCAAAATTAAAATTAACTAATTCTGCAAATAGAAATATTGCAGTTTCAGATGTATTTAGAAAATCAAAAGTTGAAGATTCACTTAAAAAGAGTGCTAAATACATAATCAATCATAATTTTTATATAGTCCTTAATGAAGATCTTGACTACAGTCAATCTTATACACTTGATTTTGATGGACAAATAATTAATTTTACCCCTAGAGATACTGTCTCTCTTGCAATTCACTTGCCAAGAGTTTTTGACGTGGACTCGCCTACCAAAAGAGCTAAAGTTTCAACTTGGATGAGTCCTCAAGGTGGTGGTATTGATTACCCAAATAACCTTCAGTTTAGGGTCAAAGACTATGGGTCTGGATCTGTTGTTTTTACTGGTTCAGCTAAACTCGAAGACAAATCTAACCTAGCTAAAGTAGGAGCAGAGACACTTAGTTTAGAGTTTGATAATTTAGCCGAAGGTAAATACTACCTTGATGTAGATGGCGTTGGTAAAACATTACCATTTAGAGTAGAAGATGATTTCTATGAAAAAATGCTAGATAAGCATATGGAAGGTTTATTAGTTCATAGAGCTTTTGCTGAGCTTGACCAACCATATATCGATTACTATAGACCTGCTAATGAAGATATAGTTTATTACAAGAGTTCAATTTCAGGTGCGGACTTAACTTTCTTTGGAGCAGGAGATGTCTTTAAAGTTCTTCCTGCAAACGCAGATAGATCCAAGGCTTATAAGCTTTCAGGTGGTTGGTTCGATGCTGGTGACTTCGATACGAAAGTAGAGCACTATGATATTGCTGAATCATTAATCGATTTATACAATACAAACCCAGACTACTTTAGAAATGTTGATGTAAATATTCCTGAATCTAATAATAATATTCCTGACTTACTAGATGAAGCATTATGGGGATTAAGCCTTTATATGAATATCCAGGATATTTACGGAGATGGTACTTCAAGTGGTTTTGAATTTTCTCACCACCCTAAAAGTAATAGTTGGGATGAGAAAGAAGGTTTCATCTTTGCACCTGACTTCTGGGCAAGTCATAGATTCACAACTGTTGCTTTAAAACTCGCTGAAGCTATTGAAGAGTTTGCACCAGAAACTGCTGCTGACCTAGAAGATAGAGCAACAAGAGCTTTCTATTATGCTGAAAATGCGTATCTTAACTCAAAGATTGAGCAAGCACGTGGAAATCATAAAGCAATTGATGCTAGACAGCTTGCGTCACTGATGATGTATAAGGTAACGGGCAATGCTAAATACCATAATATTTTTAGATCTATTAATAGAAATAGAAACTATTATGCAAGTTATGTCTACGCAAAAATGTCAAAAAGCGATTATCCAGAAATTGACTTAAATTGGCAAGACACACTTAAGACACGCCTAATCCAAGTTGCAGATAAACACGTTCAGTATTCTGTAGAAAACCCATACGATACAATTGATATTCCTAAAAATGGACAATTTTGGGGCTATGATACATATATAACCACGACTTGGGGAGATTATTTAATGATGGCTCACCAAGTGACTGGTGAAGATAAGTATAAAGACGCACTTGGTGCAAGTCTCCACTTCGCGCTCGGTATGAATCCTGACAACTTCTCGTTCATAACTGGTATGGTTAAAGACAAACTCGCTTACGATGAACCAGATGATACACTTCACGCTGATACCCTAAGAAATCAAAGAGCAACTCCAGATGGAATTACTCTCTATGGGTTATTTGAAGCGCCTTGGTTTGCATGGGGATCAGTAAATGAGAGAACAAAAAATACTGTATTTAATGTTACTACTAATAAATTAAACTTCCCAGCTCTAGAAGCATTTACAGATTTACACAATATGGTTCCTATGGCTGAGTATACTACTCACCAAACTATTGAAGATCAGATTTTAGCTTTTGGTTATATGCTTGGTCAGAGTCCAAACCCAGTCGAGGATATTGATAGTTTACTTAGAGATCCTAGCTCTGTAGTTGACGAAGATACTGATGAAGGTAGCGATGTTGATCAAAATGATGAGGATACATCAGATAACGATGATACCAATACTAATGTAGGTGCTGGTGACAGTGATGCTGCTGATTCTGAAGATTCTGATGACCAAAATACAGATGCTAATGATGAGGCTGATGACACTACTGATGACGTAGTTGTAATCGATGAACCTAATACTGAAATGAATGTAGAAGATATCAGTCTTTCTCTTGTAGATGCTGAAAATGACGTGATTGTAGATGATTTCACTAATCTTCCAAGTCAAATTCTAATCAATACAGCTGAATTAGGTTTAAGTTCTCTTAGCTTCGTAGTTAACTCTAACTTAGACACTATTTCAAGAGTTAGGTTTAATTCAGATGTCGGTTCTAGAAATGAAGGTGTTGCACCTTATGCATGGTTCGGTGACACTGCTGGTGACTTTACAGGTAAAGAATTTGCAGCTGGTACCTATAACCTTACTGTAGAGATCTTTACAGGAAAAGGTGCTGATACAGAACTATTAGCTTCAAGAAATTATGAAATTACTATTACTGACGAAATAATTGATGACGTTGAGGAAGTAGTTGAAGAAGATCCTATTGAGGAAGAGCTATTCACAATTTCGTTAATAGATGCTTTAAGTAAAAATGTAATTAGTGGCTTTGAAGCAATTTCAGATACTATAACTATAAACTTAGCTAATTTATCTAGTCAGAGTTTTGGATTCAAGGCTAATCTAAATTCCGAAAATCCTGACTCAGAAATGGTTAAAATGTTCAAATATACTTCAACAGTCGTGAAAGATCCAGAAGATGCAAGCTTTGGCTCCATAGATGGTACAGCTTTGAGTTTTGTGATTTCGGCTTATGATAATCTTGAAGCGACAGGTGAATCAATATCTGAAAAATTAGTAAATGTTAATTTCATTAATGCTAACCCAGGTAATGGTGACTCTGATGATGATACAGATGCAAACACTGGCTCAGAAGATGATACAGATGATCAAAATGACGATTCCGTGAGCGAAATAACTGTCCTCAGCGAATCAGAAATATTTGGTGCATTTAATGTAGAAAAAGATTTGATGTCATTCCATCATGATTTTGCACCAGATAGAGATGACGGTCATGCGATAGTTGCAAACAAAGTACTTGCAGATGTTTATCAGTTAAACCATATCTATGTTGGTGGAACTACAGGGATTAATGAAGATAGATATAATCCGAAAAGTACAACGTATATAAACAGTGTATTAGGTGAAAATAATTGGATTAATTACCTTGCAGATAAAAATCAAGCTGCTGCTGAAGTAGGTTCTAAATGGATAGAAACTATTAAAGATGGTGGAAGAGTTTTTGTAGCAGAAGGTGGTCAATCTGACCTTAGCTTAAGAGCTGCTGAATATGTTTCTAGTAAAGGCTACGATACAAGAAATATATACATAGTTCAGCATAGTAGAGGTTTTAATACTAAAAATACTAGCCCAGGTGTTTATGAAGGCTTAGAATCTTTAGGAGTAGGACATTTCTACATCGCTGATGGAAACAAAATAGACAACGGTACTGCTGATTTATCTTACAATAGTGCTCAAGAAACTAATACTTTCAGATCAATTGCTGCACAATCTAAATATGCTAACGATTGGCAGAAAGCTTGGGGATTCTATGACTTAGGTAGAGTTGATTTCTCTGATACAGTAGAAGTACTTCATATACTTGGAGTTGGTCTTGATAAAGTAAATAATATTGTAGATTTCGCAAATTATTTCTTGAAAGATACTATCACTGTTCCAGTAGATGATACAGATACACCAGATGATGATGAAGATATCACACCTCCAGAAGACGATGTAACTCCACCAGATGATAATGCTAACGAATTAATTACAATGAGCTTGGTTGACGCTGATAAAAATGAGTTAGTTTCAGGTTACGGAAATATAAATAGTAGTACTGAACTGAATCTAGAGACTTTATCACTAAATAAAATTAACTTCATAGCAAATATTGATGAATCTCTAAAAGATCAGTTGAAGCTCGTTGAATTCAAAGCTACTGGACTAAATAGAAAAGAAAGAGGAGCACCTTATACTTGGTTTGGTGATAATGGTAAAGGTAACTATTACAGTAAAGATCTTAAGCTTGGTAGCTATAGCTTAACTGTAAATGTAGTATCCAAATCAGATGAAATCTTGGCTTCAAGAGACTTCACTATAACAATCTCGAATAATGTTAGTGAAGATCCAGTAGATGACACACCTGTCGATACTGGTGATAATGAAGGTCCAGTAGATGATACACCTATAGATACTGGTGATAATGATGATCCTACTGGAGAAAGGGTAATACTTCATGCTAAAACACCACAAACTAAATTTGGTAATCCCAAAGGTCCTGAAGCAAGATTAGTTGATTCTAAAGGAGATAAAGCTGCTCAAAATCAACAATTTGATTTAAAAACAGCAAGCTTCAAACTTGCAGCGGATGATGTTTTCTGGGGAGATATTCAAATCCAAGGTATAGCAGCCACTGGTGAAAGAGCTATAGTTAAATCTACTCATGATTTAATCGGAGTGAAGAGCTTTAGCTATAATCCTGAACATTATGGTGCAGATCCATTCATAAGTCCTAAAGGAACTGGTGGAAGTAGTTTTGATAACTATATCAATAACTTCGGGAATACTTATGCTAAGGAAAGTGAAACACTTCAGTTAAACTTCCCTTATAAAGTAAATGAAGTAGACCTGATTGTAGTCAGATTAGATGATGGTGAAACACTTGTCTGGAAGGGGTATGATAAAGATGGAAACCTTCTTGATTCAGGATCACTTTCAAATTCTGATGGTGTGAAGGTTCCACATATTGATTCACAGAATAACTTCGGAAGGAATAGGACACATAAAATCAGAATCAATTCTTCACAAAATTTTGAAAGGATTAAACTTGAAGCGGGAGCTAATTCAGATTATTCACTTGCAGGAGTAGAATACACGAAATAATTAAGGAGTGAGGGGTCCCTTGCGTGTGGGATTCCTCTTAGATTAAAAGATTTAATAAATTAGGGGAAAAAAATGTCAAAAAAAATAACGATAACTTTATTTAGCATGATTTTTATTTTACTCATGTCTTCATCGATGAAGGCTAGAGCAAACTCATGCTCTGATAATATGGCAATGCATCATCATGAGCAGAGCCATCCAGCGATAAACGAGCACATGAGTATCTTTAATAATTTAGTTGCGTGTTCTCAAGTTACAGTCAGTGCTACTAAAAGTGGTGATTGGTTTGATGCATCAATTTGGGATTCAAATGAAGTACCAGGTTCAAAGGCTCATGTATTCATTCCTAAAAACCTTAAAGTTACTTATGGTGCTATGAGTAACGCTAGGTTAGCGACTCTAAGAGTTGATGGTACTTTAGAATTCTTATCAAATAAAAATTCTAAGCTAATGGTAGAGACGATAGTAACTGCACCTGATTCAAGTCTCATTATTGGTAGTAAAAACAACCCAATCGCTGCTAATAAAAAAGTAGAAATTATTTTTCTTGACAATGGTGTGATTGATTTGACCAAAGATCCTGAGCAATTAGGTAGAGGTTTAGTAGGTCATGGGGACACTATTATAAATGGTCAAGAAAAAACTGTTTTCCTAAAATTAAAAGAAGACGCTAAAAAAGGTGATTCAAAAATTATTCTTTCTGAAAAACCTCTTAACTGGAGTGTAGGAGACAGGTTAGTATTATCAGCTACAAGTTTTGATAGTGATAAAGGTAAAGGATTTGCAAATAGAAGAAAGACTCAAGATGAGGTTCTATATCTGACTGGAATAAATGAATTGGATGAGAATACTTTTGAAGTTTTATTTGATGGTGAGCTTGAATATGATCACGTGGGTCTAAAACCAGAACATAAAGCTTATCTTGCTAACTATTCAAGAAATATTGTTTTCAAAACTGAACTTAAGGACTTCAATTCATATGAAGACTTACCAGCTCACAGAAGAGCTCACATTATGTTCATGCATGGAAAAAGTGTAGATGTTAGATATGCTGAATTCTTCGAATTAGGAAGAACAGATAAATCTATGAGAATGGGTAAATCTGAATCTAAAGGTAATAATTTTGTCGGTAGATATGCGTTACATTTCCATAGATTAGGAGTTGGTGTAGATAGTAAGCCTGCAATAGCATTAGGTAACTCTGTTTGGGGTTCTCCTGGCTTCGGTTACGTGCACCATGACTCTTATGCGATCATGACTGATAACGCTGCCTATAATGTTTTCGGTACAGCATTTGTTGCAGAGTCTGGTAATGAAACTGGTATATGGCAAGACAATATCTCAATCAAAACTGTAGGGTTTAAAGATAGAGATAATGGACACCCTAAAGAAGCTAAAGGATCCTTTGATATAGGTAGAGGTGGAGTCGGTTACTGGTTCCAGAGTAGACTTGTCTATAGCTTCCATAACATAGCGGTAAGTAATCCAGGTTGGGGCTTTGTATATTTTCATAGACCTACCTCAAATAGTATATATATTGACTATCAAGATATTGATGTACCTGAAATTGGTAGATATAGATTCAAAGATCCAGGTAATGTTAATCGTAAACAAGTTCATATAGATTCACCCAATATTCAAGGATTTGAAAAATTTAACGAAGCTATAGCCACAAATGTAGGTTTAGAAGTAATTAAAAACCATCCAGTTCAAGGTCATGATAAAAGAACTATACTAAAAGAATTTACAGCATGGAATGTACTCCAAGGAGTTCACCTAGACTATACAGGACATTATATACTTGATGATATTAAAGTTTATGGTCATAAAGACGCTAAGCAATACATATATACATCTAATGGTATAACACTTTCTGCAAGACTTTTTGATATTGTTATAAAGAATTCTCATGTTGAGAATTTTGAAAAAGCCGTAAAAGTTTTTCTTAGAGTAGGTGAGTTTGATGTCAAAGACAGCATAATTTTACTAGACCTTGTGTCTGTCAATAATACGGTAAGGATAGATAGGAATACTTCTCCAGATAATATTATTGATACGAGTTTAGCTAATTATTCTATCAAACCGGTAAAATTATTAGTTTCAAATGAGTCCAACTTAAAACTTAACGGCTCTCTTAAAATTGTTGCTAATAAGCAAGATAGCTTTGGTGAATATAAGCTTTATGATTTCCCAAGAGAATCAGGTTTATTTGAAGATAGATTCGATGCAAACTTCAAAGAACTTTTGAGAAAAGTATACTATACACTTCCTAGTGGTGAGAAAGTAGCACTATGGGGAGAAATAATTTCTGATAGAATCACTGGTGATCTTAGAAGATACGAGCTTATTACTCCATTTAATGGTAATCCTGAGCCAGGTGCTGTAAATGGTGGTACTTTAGATGCTAAAAAAGTAAATGGTGTCTGGGTTCTAGAGAACCATGCTCCATATGTGGTAAGGGACTTCCTTACAGTAGCAGATGGTGAGACTGTGTCCAATATTGAAAGTCTAATTCTAGCTAATGATAGAGACTACGAAAATGATGACATTAAGGTTCTTTCAATAGAAGCTCCTAAATATGGAACGATTGTTAAAGAAGCTGACGGTTCATATAAATATGAGGCACCAAGTAACTTTAATGGCATAGACTATTTCAATTACACTATAAGTGATGGTCTTCATGACTCAACTGCTGAATTAAGATCTAAAGGTCTTGTAAGAATTTGGGTTGATTCTTACTTCTCATCAAACCCTGATGCTGAAATCAATCCAGATGTTGAAGAAGATACTGAAGATGACACAGTTGTAGTTGACGAAGCTGATGACATTAATGTAGAGATTAACCCTGAGGCTATAAGTCTTGCGTTAATTGACGCTCAAACGAATACAGTAATAAATAATTTTACTGATTCAATATTGAATATTAACTTATCTGAGTTAAGTTCAAATTCTGTTAACTTTGCAGCTGAACCTGCTTTAACAGGAGGAATTACTAGTGTTAAATTTACATCTTCTCTAGGTAACAAGACTGAAAGAGCAGCACCTTATGCGTTATTTGGTGATACTGCTGGTAATTTCCTTGGTAAAGAACTTAGTCCAGGAACTTATGATCTTCAGGTTGAGGTATTCAATGGAACTAATGTCCTAGCTTCTAAAAACTATCTAATTATAGTTAGCGATGAACCTAGTTCAGATGATAATGAAGAGCCTGATACTGTAGATGACGTAGATGAAAATGATGATACTGTCGTAGAAGATGAACCAACTGATATTTTCACTGTCTCGCTTGAAGATGTAATAACTCAGAACATTCTAGCTGGATATGAGTCAGTTGATGAAATCATTGTTATCGATCTAAACACCTTAGAAGGTAAAGAACTTAATTTCACGACAAATGTAAATTCAGATTTAGTGAAAGCTATTAAATATGTTTCAACTACTGTTAAAGCTCCCGAAGATGCGATCTTTGGAGTGATTGATGGAACAGCATTTAATTTCACTATGTCAGTATTCGATAACATCGAAGCTTCAGGTGATGCCCTAGCAGAAAAACAGTTTAGTGTTGTCTTCGAAGAAACTGAAGAAGAACCTGTTGTTGAAGAAGAGCCTGAACTTATAGAAGAGCCAGTTATTGAGGAGCCAGTAGTAATAATAGAAGAACCTGTTATTGATGAAACTCCTGTAATTGACGAGGAACCTGTAGTCGAAGAAGAACCTGTGATTGAGGAACCTACTGTTGTTGAAGATGATTCTTCAAGTTTAATCACTCTTAGTTTAGTTAATGCAAAAACTAATACTATAGTTGATTCTTATGATAATCTTGCAACAAGTTCAGTGATTGACTTTAATGCTCTTGCGCTGGATGGAGTCAACTTTATAGCTAATGTTGATTCTTCGATCTTAAGTGAAGTCAAACTTGTTGAGTTCAAATCACAAGGAATGAATAGGACAGAAAGAGGTGCCCCATATACTTGGTTTGGTGATAACAAAGGTAATTACTTTTCAAGAGATCTTAATCCTGGAGTTTATAACTTGACAGTAAATGTGGTTTCTAAGTCAGGTGATCTACTTGCTTCGAAAGTATTTACTATCGAAATTAAGTAATACTAAAACACAATTAAGTAATACTAAAACACATACAATAACTAAAAAGAGAGAATCTAAAGTTTATACTTAGGTTCTCTCTTTGTAACTACTCAGGTAAATTGAAAATTAGCAGCAAATATGTTTTGGCAAGCTAGAATTGCAGATTGTCCTAATCTT
>JAKVAO010000085.1 GCA_022447685.1 Candidatus Caenarcanales bacterium
TTTGGACTTTTTAGATCAACTTCTCTAAACTTATTCGTTTCATGCTGGCTGGTGCTAGCATATCATGTGGGTTTTAATTAGTATTGGCTAGGATTTCTTCTGGGTTGTTGACTGGACCTACTGGCAAATCATCTGAAACTAACCAAATATTAAAGCCTTGACCTGTACCTGATTGGTGTATCCCAAAATACTTTGCAGCTTTCTCTGTAAGGTCTGTATAGTGATTTGAGGCGTGTTGATATTTACCTGTTCTTATTCCTGGTCCAACATCATTTGCTCTTAGAATAGCGTACTTACCATTTCTCTCCACTAGAAGATTGAAGCCTTTTGCTATGGTTTCTCCACCATGGAAGTTGCTTCCCTTGCGAACTTTTCTTCTTAGATGACTTGGTAATTTCTCTATTAACTCAGGGAATATTGCTGTAGCCCAAGCATCTTTATTGAATCTTTCCATTATCGCAGTATTACCATCACCGGTTCCATTCATTCCTGCTTTACCATTATAATGAGAGGACTTTCCGTTAGTAGCGAGTAGTTGTACCTCACCATTACTATTTAACCAAGTACTAGGATCTGTATTGATTTTTGCTATATCTTGCTGATTTTGTCCTAGTAATTCTGCTACTTGTTTTTTCTTGTCCTTATCATATTCTGGGTCTTTAATTAGTCTTTCAGCAGCAGCATTGAATTGTCTTTCATAATGTGCAATTTTCCTTTCCGCTTTTAGTCTATTTATATTAAGTGCGCGTATCTCAGAGCTAGTTGCACCAAGGCGTCCCTCACCAGTTTCTGCTATAGCTTCTTTTACAGCAGTTTCCGTTTCAGCTAAAGTCTCTTTAGCTTTTTGGATTTGACCGTGGTACTCTTTAATTTCTTCAGAAGTATGCGTACTGTTTAAATACAATTGAGGCATTCTGTCGATTTCATTAATTTCTTTTCTTCTATCTTCTATAGTTTTTTCTTTTTCCGAAACCTCTATTGGTGTATTTAATTCGAATTCCTCAGGATTAGTAATAGGGATTATGGCATTAGAATTTTCGCCCCAAATATCGTTAATTTCTCCTGAAGTGAATTCAGGGTTTGCTCTTAGGCTTCCAGGGTCACTACTATTTAGGTCGTATCTTAAAGACTCTGAAAAAGTCACATTGTGAAAACTAAATTTCGGTTTATCTTCTGTTTCTATCCTTTCTGTTGTTATTTCTGGCTCAGTTTTCTCTATCTGAGTTACAGGATTTTCTTCCTCTGTAACTCCTTCATCATCTCCGCCACTATTTAAAGTTCTATTACCTATTAAGTAACTATCATAAGCATTTATTGTTACCATTTTCTCTTCTCCTCACTTCTCGCATCAAAGCTGCTCGCTAAAAATCAGGATTATTGAAAAATCCCTTTTGCTTTGATTCAATTTTGCGCTTAAAACTTTTAAATTTCTAGTAAATACCCAGCACTTGGGCTTATAACTATACATAGTTGATAGTGAAATATTTTTGACAACAAATTTCATTTTTTTGAAAATTTTTATAAATTAGGATCAACATTGAATGTGAATTTTGATTCGGTCAATAAATCTTCGGAATATTTAAAAAAAGCAAGGCTAAGGACTTTAATATTCTGTCCCTAACCTTGCATATGAGCTTCCAGTTAAGAATTTAGTATCACGCAAGTTAATACTATTATTCTGTCTTGGTTTCCCCCCTTCTTCTCAGAGAAAATTTTGAGTTCTAGCTCTATTAAATTGTAAAAATTGTTAAATCTTGTGAGTTCTTTATGTCAAAATGTCAAAACTCATATTTATAAAAAGATATTGTTGTTGCTAAGTTCTAAATTGTCACGCTCGCAGATAAGTTGTTCGAATTGCATGCCCTGACTTTTGATTTCTTGATCGAAATACATATCATCGAGATCGTGCTCTTCGTAGTAATTTTGAAGATCTGATTCTGAGGAACAGTAATCATTTATATTGCCCAGTATTGTGAAAGTTGCCATTTCTACCCCCTTTTGTAGATACACGCTTGGCTTGTAACTATATATAGTTGATAGTGAAATATTTTTGATAATAAATTTGAAAATTTTTTAGTTTTTTTGATGTTTTCTTTTAGAAATGAGATTACTTATACGTTAAGCGATTGTGTTAAGAGCTTGATCCTCGCTATCTACAATTAACATATTAAATTGTCCGCCTGAAGATCCTTCTAATAATTTTGCAATCTCAGCTTGTTCTGATGGGTGGAATATGATGCAGCCTTGACCTCCAGCTACATTGGTTCCTCCTGTATGAAGAAGCATTGATTTGTTTTTTTCATCTACATTTTCAGTCACTAAGTTTCCTTCACTGTCAGTTCGGGAGACAGTCCAGCCTTCTATTGGGGCGAAAGATATTGAACCTGGGGATCTATATGGGCTTGATTTTGATCCAAATGCGACTATTTTATCTGATACCCCATGAGCTCTTCTTTTTGGATCAAATCTTGTTGACTTTGTTATATCTGCTGTGGTTGAAAGTTGAAATATTTTTTGAGATTTAAGCTTAACTTGTCCGTTGACTACAGTAACGATTGCGCCTTCATCAGAATAATTTCCGCTAGCAGCTTTTAGTTCAGAGTTATTTCCAGCTTCTACCTTTGTTGATCTATTTGCTAAAAAAAATGTTTTACCTTCGTACTTGCTTAGGTCTTGACCAGCTACTTTCTTAAGTTCATTTGTTAAATGCCCCTCAAGTTCTTGTCCTGATATATTACGCCATGAAACCTTTCCATTGAAAGTATTAGGAGCGTTTCCTTGACTTAAAGAAGAAGTGTTCGTATTAGAAGGGGAGCTGGTTGAAGGGCTAGTCTCAGTAATATTGCCCAATGGTGAACTATTACTAGAACTATTTACTGCAGCTTGAAGCTCCTGAAATAAATTTCTTATCGCTAAAGACATATTGTGTGCTACCTTTCCATGTGATACAAAGTAAGGGGCACAAGTTATTTGATATTACGTATTAAATAATTATTTATTAAGCAGCTTTTTTAATGCCTACGTATTTTCTACCTTTACTAGTATAGAATTCAACAACACCAGCTTCTACAGCGAAAATAGTGTCGTCGCCACCACGCATAACATTATAGCCAGGGTGAATCTTAGTACCTCTCTGGCGTACTAAAATATTTCCAGATTTAACTAGTTGACCAGCGTATTTCTTGACACCAAGTCTTTTCGCTTTAGAATCGCGACCGTTCTTAGTACTACCTACACCTTTTTTCGAAGCCATAAGGTTTGTTATTTTAGCATATTGTTACTTGGCATTGTTTGAACTAAGTTAAGGGATTGTTAAAAATTTTAGCTTCTTCTATCAAAAAAGCTAAACACCTTAATTTGTATAGCTGTAGATAATTCTTATAGAAGGAATATCAAATAATATGGCTAAGGCACCTACTATTAACCCATTTCGTACAATTGAACCACCAAGTGTGATCGGGTCTAGCGCTGCAAAATCAGCAAAAGTTTCAGAAGTGGATTTAAAAGCTGCAACTGAGATATTTACTGGTCATCTGGATAAATGGATCACAGCTCAAATTAATCAAGAGGGAATTGGTGAAGAAGAGAAAGCTAAGCTAGAGGCAGCTAAGGAAACATTAGATAATCTCTCAGGAGAGCAAAAAGCCGAAATAGAAAATTTTGCAAATGAGTCTGCAAGAAATATTCTAATGTATAAATTACAGTTAGAGGGTATTGCTAAGAAAGATCCACCAACTACTGTTATTGAGCCAATGTTCAGTCAAGCAGTTCAAGCTCAAGCAGAGAACTTTATTTCAGAAATTAATACTCGCTATGCTTTAAAGATTGATGTCAATATTAAAGATTCTTCAGAGAATTTAACTAAAAAGCTCGTAGATAGACTTAATCCTCCTCCCCCAGCAACGAAAGAGACTGAAGTGGCTGAGGCAGAGACAGCAGCTGTTGCATCTGAAGAAGCTAAATCAGTAGAAGAAGAGATAGCAGCAGATACAGAAGAAACTATTTCAGCGGAAGAGGCTATGAGTGAGCTTGCATCAGCAGTGACTTCAGATGATATTGCAAGAGTTAAAACTATAAGTAAGGCAATAATAAGTGGTAAAACAGAAGAACTTAAGATTGCAAATGAAAATGATGAAGTAGAGATAAAAAAAGCAATTAGTTTTCTTGCTGATAATTCAGAGAATTCAACAAATGTATTTGTAACCAATTTTAATAAATTTGCTAAGCAAGAACCTGAAGCAGCTAAATTTGTGAGAAGGTTTTATTTACAGCAAGAGATGAACGTTGCTGGTTCACAGTTACAGAAAGCTCAAGATAAATTATGTGCAAAGTTAAATGATGTAGAAAAAATTGTTGAACACAATACTCCAGTAGCTGAGGCTTTGAAAATTTTAAGTCCCCAAGCAAAAAGTTTGTTAGATCTTGCTGAAGGAAAACAAGTTGAGTTTATGCGTAAAGAATCAGAGACTTTAACTCAGATTTTTACTAACTATGAGCAAAATATCAGTAAAAATCCTGCTAAAGCTAGAGAAATTATGCTTAAAGATTTGGTAGCCAATGTTGAACAAGGTAATATCAGTAAAGAAACCTTAGAAAATTTTCAAGGTGTCTACGAAGATAAGCTTATAGTTCCTGAAGAATTGAAATCAGAGAAGGGCACAAAATCTGGAAATGGTGCTGTTCAGAGAGTTAGTAAAGAGCAGATGAAAGGTGTTGTTAAGTGGGGTGGCGGCATTCTTGCCGGTATCGCTCTACTAGGAATACTTAGTCCTGGACTTGCCAAAGGTGTATTTGGTTCTCTTGGTGGCCTTACTAATTTTGGTATCACGGCATGGAGAGAATGGAGTTCCCATGCACAAAATATGATGCTTGCTCAAGGGCATGTCGCAGCTAATCAAGCTCAAGCTACCGCTAATGCTGAGTAATATCAATCTGCTTAATGTTTATTTAGTTGAAAGTTATAGTCAAAAAAATGCTTTTGTTAACTTTGTATTAACGTAATGGCTCTGCAAGGACTACAGCAAATAGCAAATGGTATATCTGCTTTTCGTGGAAAAAAAGATACTGGATCTTCAGTTCAAGCTCAAGCTCAGGAGTTGTTGACAGCAAAGCTTGGAGCAGCAGATGAAAATAATTTAATTACAGAAGAGCAGTTTACTGATCTTTTCGATCACCTAAAATCATGGATGCATAAGGCTGAAGGAGAAGGTGTATCTGCTCAAGAAAGAAAGCAAGTTATATCTGAGGTTTATAAGCAGCTTGATAAAAATTATTTTCAGACTCATCAAGCAGCAGGTGTTTCTTATCATTTTGAGAAAAATCTAACTAACCTTAATAGTGCTTTAGAAATATTTTTACAAGATCAAATAAATGAGAAGCAAGCTATTTATGGTTCGATGACTGGTGCTGACTTGTTGAGTATTAATTCTATAACAGGCAAGAATAGAATTGCTGTTGCAACTACCCTGAAAGATGGAATCTCAGATCTTTGTGTTAGTGATAAAAACTGTAATCTAAGTAGAGAGGAACAGATGGAACTTTTGGATAATATTCTGAAAGAAGTAAAACAAAATATTCATGAAGAAGCAAGTGAAGAGCAAAGCTCAAAAATTATTAATAAAGCACTTTCGAAGAGAATAAAAGAAAATTCCGCAAATCTAAGTCAGTCCGTTGTTAAGGATTTAGTGAAAAGTATGGCTAAGGATGGTGCTGTTGCAGATACTAGTTCGATGATGATGACTATCCCTAAGTCTAAGCAGGAAGCTGTGCTTGTCGGTATTACCAGGCTCGATAAAGAAGCAAGTGTGGCAAAGATACAGGACTACGAAACTGAATACAAACAATCTATACAAGGTATGTCTAAGCAAGAGATTCGAGATATACAAACACAGGCAAATAAACAAGTAGCTTATCTTGCATCAATTGATGGTGAAAACTCTGAAGAAATTCAATCGAAAGTGAAAAGCTCATTGCAGGAGTTTGAGCTTAAAGATAAAAATGGTAATGTTAACCAAAAGAAAACTCAAGCTGCTAAAGCTTATCTAAAATTAAGCTCTGCTAAAACACTCGAGAATGCTGATAAAAAGAATAAAACAGAACAAGCTGGAGATTATGGTGAGTTGATTAATTATTTACTTGGTGGTGCTGCTGTATTGTTTATGGTTAAGGCAATGTGCTTTAAAACTAAAAGCTCTAAAATGAAAGGTATTGTAGGTGATTCTGTAGCAAACTCAGGTGGTGGTATGATGAAGGGACTTATGGGGATTGGTGTTGCAGGTGCTCTTGCTCATCAGACAGGTATCTTGGGTGGAAATGGATCTAACTTGCTTGATGAATTTGCAAATAAGGTCGTAGATAGTGATCTAACAAAGAAAGTGGCTGCTCCAGCTATGAAAAGTTAGTAATATCTTTTGAGTTTATTCCTTGATCAATTAATTTAGAAACAGTTGAGTTACGTTCATGTGTTAAGCTCAAAAGTCATTTTTTTAGAGTTAGTATCTCTGATATTTAGTTTATTTACTTCATTTTTAATTTTGTAATCTACATATTCATTGGTAATCGTAATGTTTTTCATTTTTGCGTCCATTTGATTTTATGCAAAAACTATTCCTAATGATTAACTCATAAGGAATAGTTTTCGTTGTAATGAAATTTATTTTTAGATATCTGCAATTGGTGTTTTATCTAAATATGCAGGTACTGTTACTTGTGATTTGTTTTCTAGAGGTCTACTTAATAACTCATTGAGTTTAGCAGGATCTCTCATAGTTAAGACAATGTTTAAAACTCTATCACTCGTCTCACTATTTTTAATGTCACCACCAAGATTGAGTACGGTTTCTAAATTTTTTAGTCCTTCTTCACTGACGTTGTCCTTTGATTTAAGAATCACTAATGCTTCTTCTGCACTTTTGCCTTCTGATCTTAGTTGAGAGTAATCTAATGCAACTTGAGCCAATGGTTCTAAGATACCCATGTAACTATTTGCAATCTTGGCTTCAGCTTCAGCTTTCTTTGCAGGGTCTGACATCTGCTCAATAAGATTATCTGCTCGTTCTTTGTTCTTAATAACCTCATTTGCACCGTCTTTAATACTTTCTAAGGTCCTATTTTGGCTTGGCTTACTAGTATTTGTTTCTAGAGGTCTATTAACTGCATCTATCATAATTTCTTTTATCCTTTTTATTTGCGTCCTTGCGTATATACAAGTTCTATTTTGTTGATTTTTTAATATTAAACTTCATAAGATACTCTTAACTTTCGTTGATCAGCTTGACTCCAAACAACTCTTCGCCTATTTTGTGAATTCTGCCATCATCTAATTTACCTCTTGAAAGAAGTTTCTGTGTGAATTCTTCGAAGCTTATATCTGGATCTTTTTCTTGAACTTTGTTCCAGAGTTTAGCTATTAATATACTTCCTGTTGCATAGCTTAAGCTTTGTAACAGGTCTTCTCCCCTTTCTGAGCTTATTCTTTCTACATATTTGTTAGCTGCTTCTTCGGAGCCCACTATTTTTTCTTGGAGTAGGTATTCAATGGCTTCTTCCTTTGAAATTACTTTACTCTGAATATCAGCAATGAGAAAATTTCTTGCATCTCTGAGCATAACTGCTTTTATCGCTAATAATTTTTCTTCTGGGCTATAAAAATCATCTTCTTCTATTACTTTTTCTTCTATGAATTTTGCTATTCCCTCAGCCATTGGGTTATTGTTCACTAGGAATTTTTGATGATCTGCTGCATGAACTAATTCGTGTATTGAGATTGCTTTTGTTAGCTTCTTGTAATATGCGTCTGAATCTAGATTTGCACTTGCAATATAGAAACGTCCATCTTGCACATAGGCTGTTTTATCGAGAGTTACGGTATCTTCCAATATCTCAGGGCTCTCAAATTCTCCTAACCAGCCTTTACTTTGAAGATATTTCATGGCTTCCTTTGTGTTCTTTTTGAAGCCCTGCATTAACTCCTCAGGACTTTGGTATTTATTTTCTTCAATTCTTTCTAAGACTTCATACCAATTTGTTGTACTTGGATCAATTTCTTTTGCTGTTTGCTCTGCAAGTTTTTTTAACTTTTGGTATCTTTCCTTGGATAAGCTACTTAATCCACTTAGGCTCAATCCAAATTGATCTTGAGCTATTTCTTCAATATTTGAGTCAGATTTAGAAATATTTTCAAATTGATACCTAGCAGTGTTTCCTGGTTGAGAACTAAGATCCACCCCTTCTTGTTCTAGCCATTTATCTACCAGGATAATAAGGTTGTGATGTTCTTGATTCTTTAAAACTTCTTCTCTGCTCACAAATTCGTCATTGTTTGCATCAACTTGCCTAAATCTTTCATTGAATTTATCTGTAAACTCTTTGTTGAAACCAAGCGTCTTAGTTAGTTCAAATATTTTTTTTAAACTTAAACCAAAACTCGCAATAGCCATTATGCTGTTCCAGTATATTGAATGTCTGAGTTCGGGATTACTAAATAAAGTGCATTATTGTTTTGGATTTGCTCTGTTAGTGAGAAGGTTTTATCTCTTGTTCCAAAGCCAGAATTATTGAAACCACCATGAGGACCATCTTTGTTACCGTTAGCTCCAGTATTTTTATAAGTGATATCAAAACTACCATCAGGTTTATCAACCAGTTTTACATCGCTAAGTACTGCCATGTGTCCTTTAAGGTAATTAACTGTAGCACCATTCATTTTTTCAACTAATTTTTGGGCTTCTTCTCGGCTCATATTCTTAAAATCATCTAAGCTATCTATTTTGAGTGCAGTTCCCATTCCCTTAGCCAGTAGTACTCCGCCATAGCCATAGGCAAGAGGGTGCCCTTCAATGGTTTGACCGTTTTCGAGAGTATAAGAATCATTCCATGCGTCAATCTTATCTTCTTTTAATTTTTCAATAGCAGCAGCTGAGACTACCGCTACATCCTGAAGTGTTGTGCCATCTGGGAGTGTTTCATCTTTTAAGTTTGTTAGCCCTAAGTGTTTTTCACCGAATTCTATTAAACAAGTTACACAATTCTTATTGATACTATCCGTTTTATGATTTAAGTCGTACTTTGCTCCAGAGTCTGCCTTTGCTTTTAAGTATCCATTCAAATTATCTAAAAATTTATTACCACCACTACTCAGTATTGGGCTAGCAATTGACCCAGTTGGTGAGCTTGGATCTACTTCTTGTGCTCCTTGTTCTTTCCAGCCATCTTTTGGAGCAATGCTGTTAAGTAAGTTTTTATCATCAGCATTGGGACTTGAGAGGTTATTATAATCTATAGGTTGTAAATCTTGAGCTGTAATACCTAGAAAAGCCATTAATTCTGCATCATTACCAGCACGTGCGAGACCATTAACTCCCCGAATAGGAACCTGCAGGCTAGGTTCTGGATTAGCAATTCTTATATTCATAGCTCAATCTCCTATGAATATAAAGTAATAACTTAGACTTTATTCAGCAGCTCCCGTTTTAAGAGTTTTTCTTCTGTAGTGTAGTCTGTAGCGGGATTACAGTGCCTTGGGGAAAGTTA
>JAKVAO010000086.1 GCA_022447685.1 Candidatus Caenarcanales bacterium
AATTTTAAATAGTTAATGGAAACTTTCACACCTTCTAAAAAAAAATTTTTGGTTTAAATTTTCAGTCCACTATATTACAAACAGGGAATTATTGTAGAATCTATCAAGTAAAAGTATCTTCAACTCATAGAAGAAAATTAAATATCATGCCTATTACTAAATCACGTCGAAAAACTTATGGAAACACATGGTGGGGACGCTCTTGGATTGAAGCATTGGAGCAAATTGATGATGCTAGGCTTAAGCGTGGAAAAACTTATGCAAATACAGGTAAGGTCTTGAATCTTGACGTCAGCGATAATGTGGTTGCAGCAAGAGTTTCTGGTAAATATTCTCCTTATTATGAAACTAAAATGACTTTACAAAAATTTAACCCAGACCAGATAGCTTTATTAAAAAAACTTATCCAAGATAATCCAAGCCTCTCATCGGAACTATCTTTAGGCAAATTACCAGAAAGTTTATTGGATTTTTGTGCTGAGTATAATATAGATCTACTTCCAAAACAATGGTCTGACATTAAATCTAGTTGCACATGTTTTGATTGGGCTAATCCTTGTAAACATCTTGCTGCAACTTATTATATGCTTGCAAATGAGATAGATAAAGACCCCTTACTTCTATTAAAATTACGAGGACTTAAAGATGAACTTTTTGTCAAAAAAATTACTGAGAGTCAAATTCTCTTCAAAAGATTAGATGACTTAGAAGATGATTTTATGCAAGAGAAACCTGTGTTAAAGGAAGAGCAAGCTTCTTTTGATCAAGATAGAAATATTAATTTATTTGTACCACGCTTCAATATGGCAAAATTACTTTCTCTACTTGAAGATAATCCCTCATTTCATTCTAGTAGTAACTTTAAAGATACGCTAGAAAATATATATAAAGTTGCTATGAGTAATGCATATAATCTTTTTCCTGAGGAGTTTGACGCGAAGTCTAAATTATCTTCGAGTCAATTTGACTTTTCTTTTCATAAAGAAGCCAAGACTTACATAGATGCTTTTAAATTTTCAGTTGATGATTCAGGTCAAGAAGAGACCATAGAGAATTTAAAGAATTCTTTGGTGATTGATTTTAATAAGAGTACTTCCAGTTTTTCTTTTTATAGATCGCTATTACAACTTGCTGTTGAATCTATTAAAGCTGGGGTTTTTGTTCCAGAAATAATTTTCATAGATGAAAAGTCTTTTTCTATAAGATACACAGTACTTTCAAATCAAAAACAGGTCAAATCAATTTTACACAATCTAAATCAAATCTATAAAATTCCAACGACTTCGATTAAAGAACAGGTATCTTTTTTTGTTACTTACTTTATCCATAAAATTTTCAAGAGAGAAAATAAGCAGAATTTAGATAAGTTAAGTAGAGTTTTTATTACTAAGGAAATATTTACTCCTGCAAGCTTTGAGGATAATAATTTAGCTAAAAGTTTAAGTAATTGGCTTCTTAAATTACACCTAGAAAAAGAATCAATTAGACCAATGCTGCGCATCGAGAATACGGACCAAGATCTATTTTCAATTTATATTGATGTCATAAATAATCAAGAGAGTTTAGGGAAAATATTTGCATATAAAGAAATTTTCAAATCAAAAACTAAAAAAATATTTTCTCAAGATAAAGAAAAAGTTGCTTTGAATATTAATAAGCAACTCTCTATTCTAGGTGAAGAGGTTCCAGAGATAAGTCAAATTATTAATTCAAAAGGTAAAGACCCTGCACAAATAGACTTAACTAGGCTTGGGCAGATTTTGGAAAATTCTATTGCTGTTTTAGATATTCTAGGGATACAAATCATTTTACCTAAAGAGCTTAGAGATTTGGTGAAACCTAAAATTAAAGTCAAAGCTAGAACTAAACAAAGTAATACAGGATCTTTAGAGCTTGAAGATTTGTTAGACTTTTCTTATGAAATTGCTATTGGTGACAAATCGATAAGTGCAAAAGAGTTTAATAAACTCGTAAAAAATGCAGATGGCTTGGTTAAATACAAAGATCAATATCTCTTTTTGAAACCGGAGCAGGCTAAAGCAATTCTTAATCAACTAGATAAGCCACTACCGAATGTGAGTAATTCTATGGAAGCATTATTTGTAGGGCTTGCTGGTGAAATTAATGGTCTTCAATTTGAGGTTGATAAAAGTTTTGATAAGTTCGTTAAAAAACTTACTAAGCTAGAAACTGTTAGAGTCCCCAGTACTCTTAATGCTACTTTAAGACCATACCAGGAAAGAGGTTTTAAATGGTTATATTCAAATGCTAAAAAAGGATTAGGCTCCTGTATCGCTGATGATATGGGGCTTGGTAAGACTATTCAAGTTATAACTTTATTGCTTAAGTCAAGTAAGAGAACTAAAGATTTTAAATCTTCTCTGGTCATTTGTCCTACTACTCTAATTGGTAACTGGGCTAAAGAATGTGAAAAATTTGCTCCCAAGCTCAAGCTCAATATTTATCACGGCTCTAAAAGGAAGCTTCAAGCAAATGATATTGATTTAGTGCTTACTTCTTATGGGACTTTAAGGCGTGATTTTAAGAAGTTTGAAGAAAAAGATTGGAATTTTCTTATTATAGATGAAGCACAAAATATTAAAAATACAAATACTAAACAAACCAAAGCTATAAAAGCATTAAAAGCTAATAACCGTATAGCGATGACTGGTACGCCAGTTGAAAATAGGCTTTCTGAATTATGGAGTGTTTTTGATTTTATTAATAAAGGTTACCTGAAATCTGAAGCTGACTTTAATGATATATTCTCAACTCCTATTGAGCGATACCGAGACGAAGAAAAGATAGAAACTCTTCAAAAAGTAACAAGTCCTTTTATGCTAAGAAGGCTAAAAACTGATAAAGAAATTATTTCTGACCTTCCTGAAAAAATAACTCAAGATGAGTATTGTTATCTAAGTAAAGAGCAAGCCGCAATTTATCAAAATATAGTTAAAGATGCTATGTCTAATTTGGATGATACTGAAGGTATAGAGCGGAAAGGACTTATATTCAAATTAATCACAGCTCTAAAGCAGATATCTAATCACCCAGCAAACTTTTCGAAACAAGCTAATATTGCTTCTAAGGAATCTGGTAAATCTCAAAGATTGATCTCATTACTTGAAAATATTATTGATACTGATGAAAAAGCGTTGATATTTACTCAATACACTGAAATGGGTAATATCCTTGTGCAAATGATTGAAGAAGAATTAGGTGAAAAAGCTTTATTCTTTCATGGTAAAGTTTCTCGTAAAAAACGAGATCAAATGGTTGAAGATTTTCAGAATCAATCAAATTCTAAAATTATGATTATTTCCCTTAAAGCTGGAGGTACAGGATTAAATTTAACAAAAGCAAATCACGTTATTCATTATGATTTATGGTGGAACCCTGCTGTTGAGAATCAAGCTACAGATAGAGCTTTTAGAATAGGACAGAATAAAAATGTTATGGTTCATCGATTAGTAACTTTAGGTACTTTTGAAGAAAAAATTAATGAAATAATCAAATCAAAACAAGAATTAGCTAATCTTACAGTTTCTGTCGGAGAGAAATGGATTACAGAAATGTCTAACCAAGATCTTAAAGAAATTTTTTCTTTAACTAAGTAACCACTCTCTAAGTTTTGATAACCTTTGCATACTAGTGTTGTCTCTAACAGCCATGCCAAGTGCTTTTTTTTGACCTATAATTACTAATAGTTTTTTTGCTCTTGTTATACCTGTATAAATAAGGTTTCTCTTAAGCATTATGTAATGCTTCATACAGAGTGGCATTACAACTGCTGGGAATTCTGAGCCTTGAGATTTATGTATAGTAGTAGCATAGGCAATTGTTAATTGATCAAGATCACTAAATTCATAAGTAACTTCTCTTTCATCAAAAAGAGCTGTAAGTTCTTGATCTTCAATGTTGACTTTGCTGATAAAGCCAATATCACCATTATAGACTTCTTTATCGTAGTTGTTTGAAGTTTGCATAACTTTATCTCCAACTGAATATTTTTGACCATACTTTTCAATAAATTCTGTATTTGAATTTAAAAGTGTTTGGAGTTCAACATTAAAAGCTCTTACTCCCATCGCTCCACGTTGCATGGGGCAAAGTACCTGAATATCCTTGATGGGATCTAATTTAAAACGTTTAGGAATTCTATCTTTTACTACTTTTTTAACTTTTTCAATTAAATCATCTGCAGGTTCAGCTTCAATAAAATAAAAATCACTTATATTAGAATCTTTTTCTAGACTTAAATTAGGGACTTTGCCTTGATTAATTAAATGAGCATTACTTATAATTTTACTTTTAGCTGCTTGCCTGAAAATTTCTGTGAGTTTAATTATAGGGACTGAGTCTGAGTTGATTATATCTTTTAAAACTTGCCCAGCACCGACTGAAGGTAGTTGATCAACATCACCTACAATGATTAAGGCAGCTCTATTTGGAATAGCTTTTAAAAGAGATTGCATTAAAGAAACATCTATCATAGAACTTTCATCTACTACAACCAAGTCACAATCAAGAGGCTTTTCTTCATTAAAATTAAAGCCATAAAATGAAGGATTGAAATCGAGTAATCTATGAATGGTAACGGCTTCTTGTGAAGTAGTCTCAGAAAGTCTTTTTGCAGCTCTTCCAGTGGGGGCACAAAGTTTAATTTTCACTTCTTTAGCTTTAAGTATAGTCAAGATAGATTTTACTAAGGTTGTTTTTCCTGTACCTGGACCACCTGTGATGACAGTGACTTTGTTCTTTAGTGCTGTTTTTATGGCTTCTTTTTGCTTATCTGCTAGATTTATTTTTAACTTTTCTTCAATCCAAGGCAAAGCTTTTACTACTTCAATATCTTTCCAAGGTTTAGAACCTGAATTGAGAATTTTAATTTTACTTGCAATATTTTTTTCATAGTTATAAAAAGCAGCTAAAAAAATAGCTTTTTCATTATTAATGGTGTCTGTAATTAAATCTCCAGCTGCAAGTTCAGCTTGAATTGCTTTTTTAATTATAGTACTATCAAGATCTAATAACTTAGCAGCGGATTCTTCTAATGTTTCAAACAAAAGTCCACAATTGCCATCAGTAGTGGCTTCTATCAAAGTATGGTTTACACCAGCTCTTGCTCTAATTGATGAATCTGAAGCTATACCAAGATTCTGAGCTATTAGGTCTGCTGAAATAAAGCCTATACCTCTTATATCTCTAGCTAACTTATATGGATTTTCCTTAACTATCTCAATGGCTTGATCTCCATAGGTCTTGTATATTTTAGTCGCTCTTGAAGTACCAACACCGTGAGATTGAAGAAAGACCATAATTTCTCTTACTTTTCTCTGTTCAATCCAATCTTTTGTTATTTTTTTTGCCCTAACCTGTCCGATTCCCTCAGCTTCGATTAGTCTTCCTGGTTCATCCTCTATAATAGTAAAAACCTCATCACCAAAAGCTTCCACTAATCTTTTTGCGTAATATGGTCCAATTCCTTTAATTAAACCAGAGCCCAAATATTTCTCTATTCCTTCTAGAGTGTGCGGTCTATGAACATCTAGTGAATTCGCTTTAAATTGGAGTCCATGCTCACGGTTGTTTACCCAAAATCCACTTGCACTAATATGCTCTCCAACACTTATGGCAGCAAGATTTCCAACCAAAGTTACTAATTCTTTGTGTCCTTTAGCTTTGATGCGTAATACACAGAATCCGTTCTCTTCACTATGGTAAGTTATTCTTTCTACTAGTCCTGAGAGTGTTTCCATGTTTTATCCTTTTAAAAAATACTGTTAAGTAAGGCTTCATCATTTACTTTTTGAGGTTTAACTGAAATAAGCTTTTCGAGATTAAGCTCTAGCCACTCATGACATTTTTCTTCATGAAGTCTTGTCATTTTTTCTTGAAACTCATATTGAGGCATACTATCCTCACCACTTCGCTCGAAGATAATATTTTCCAAACTTTCTTTTTTCATTATCAAGCCTTCAGTAGCAAAAATTCGTGATACTAAGATATCTTCAAGAATATTTTTGATAGCATAGCTTTCAGCGTTGAATATCGTGTCTCTTACAAATTGATCATTTTTATCGGTGATTTCATCTTGGTATCTTTTAGTAGAAATCATATTTTCAGTAATTTCAAAACCCATATTTTCAGCAACTTTCTTTAAATATTGCTTCTTCAACTCTCGTTTATAAATATTTTTTTCGTAAAAATTTTGTCTTTTTTGAGCTTCAGTTATAATTTCGTTTATATTTTTATAACCAGCTTTTTGAGCCATTTCATCTGTGTAAGGTGGTTCTGGATAAATATTTTTATAAACTTCCTGAACTGTAATTTTGTATAGTATCTGTTTATAGTCAGCAAAATCTTCTATAAACCAATCTTCATGGAGATCATCAACTTTAAACTCAACTTCAAAACTATCTCCTGTTTTATGGCCATTGAATTCTTTAAAAACTGGTTCAGGGAGGCTTCCAGATTCAAGAAAATTATGGAAGGTTTCTGAAAACTCTTCTATTTCTTTCCCTGTATCTTTATCAAATACAGTAATCTCAGCTTTAATTTTATTTGGAGCTTTTATCATTTCATCACAAGGATGGTATTCAGTTAATTTATAGAGTGAATCTTGAATTCTCATGTCTAGATCTTCATCTTTATCAAATTCTGGAACTTTAAGTTCAAGCTCAAAGTCTCTATAATGTTCTTTTTCAAGTGCTTTCTCTATAAAGGCAATACATTCAAAAGATATAGGATGACCTTTACCTTCAGCTTTAAAGTTTTTAATTCTATAAAAATCTGGAATGAACTTACAGTTCAGTCTTCTAGAAGCTTCTTCAAGCCATTCATCCATAAACTCAGTCTCAAGTCCAATCTCTATCAAGTCTTGTCCTAAGTCAAAATCAAACTTTTTTATAATTTGCTTAATGTATCTTTTAGCACGAGAATTTGGCAGTTCAATTGAAAATATAATCTCATTATTATTTTGCTCAAGAATATTGATTAACATTAGATTTTATTCTATCAAAAGAAGAAGTCATTTCACGAAGCTGTTTCAAAGATACTGATCTATGACAATCTTTAGGCTTGCTTGTATGAAATTCTTTAATACATTTATTAAGCTTAATTGAGAGATTCGCCTCTCCTTTTAAAAGTTTTAATAATATTTGCTGTTGCTCTTCTTTAGGTATTTGATTTATTAATGAAAGTAATTCTTTATCTGAGATATTGTCAAACTCGGCTTTCTCTGGATTTAATTTTACTGAAGCCAAAATTAAAGATTTATCTAATTTGAATAATTCAATCAATGTATCCTGTGCTAAGGTCAGCTCACTAAGACCATTCGGGACAGGGGGAGTTACAGTGTCCAGATCAATATCTGCGATTTCACTTAGAATAAGCCAGGCTATATAAAGTGAACGATAGTCACCATCAAGTATCTCAGCGCGTAAACCTAATAGTAAAGAGAGCCAACCTTCATCCTCAACCCAGTCTTCCCAAGCTTCCTCTTTATAATAATCAATATCTAAGACTATAAAGCTACCCATTACTTTAATTTCTAAATGGTTGTCTAATACGTAATCTTCTAAAGATTCTGGGTCGACTAACTCTAGTGGCAGTTTAAACATCAAACGCTTTCCCCAGTTGGATAAGTAGAAAAAAGCGTCATAGTATTTTGTTAAAAGAGATTCTGGTTTAACAGGCAAATCTTTGTAGTTGTATGTGAAAACAGCAGTTCTTGATGTTAACTGTACTCTACTTGATATTTTGGCTATTTGCTTTTGCTCACTAGGAGTTAAAGCTTTATCTATTGCTTGAAATTCATAGTATTGATATTCAGACATTTTAATTTTACTTAGCTGCAAGCTTCTAATTGATATTGCTCGGAGACGATTTCAACTTCCCCTTTTGATTCAAAAATTTCTTCTTTAATAATTTTAGAAGTAGTCTCTTCTAGATACTCTGTTAATACTTTGCTCATTTCTTGAAATTCTGGCCAGAGAATTTTATTAACAAATGCTTCAGGAGCTTTAATTAAAACGGTTGTGTATTTTTGTCGATGATAACGGTAAGTTTTAAGGTTATATCTGCCACAGAGAGCAATGAAAAGTTTTCTTTGCCACATATCTTTGAGATAAAAAGTCCACTCTGTTGACTTGTCAGATAACTTTGCATCTTCCAATTTTTTTAAAAGCTTTTCTCTTGCTGTGCTTGCAGCTAACTTTTCTCCCTCAGTTGCAGAATTATCAGCAAATAATGCTTCTAATTTTCTCAATTTTTCTCTTAGTTCTTCTAGTTTCATTGTCTATTCCTAGTCTTTTTAAACAAAAGTATTGTAGATTATAACTTGTTTGTTTTAGCTGGTTTAATTATATTCTTTGCTTTTAATTCAAAAAAACATTTCATACAAGCCTCAACATCTGCCACTGCATTGTGAGCTTCGGCAAAGGTTTTATTAAACAATATTTTATATAATTCAGATAAAGTAGGCCACTTGTAGCCGTAATTTCCTGGAATTTTACAAAAGTTTGTTGATGATTGTTTAGTGCATATTTTAGTTTTTTTTGACAAATTACATTGAAGTTTGGCTCGCAGAAATTCAGCTCCTATAATCTTTTCATCAAAACTTAAATTATGTGCAACTAAAAAATCATTTTTTTTAGCAGTATTAGAGAATTTGATTAGAATATCAGTTAAAGGCTGTCCTACTTCCAAGGCGTAGTCTGTTGTGATTCCATGAATTTTTGAGACTTCTTCGGGGATTTTAAAACCTTCAGGCTTAATAATACTATCAAAACATTCAAGCTCATGAGCTTCTTCATCAGTGGATATCCAAGCAATTTGAACTAATCTTGGCCAATTTGATAATTGATTTATTGGAGCTTTCCAGTTTTTAGGTAAACCAGTTGTTTCAGTATCAAAAAACAAAAACATTAATTACTAATTATATTATTCTATGAAGTATTTAGTTATTAAAATTAAGTATATTTATATATGCGTTATTTCTTTATTTAATATTTTGTTTATAGTTTCTCAATCGAGTCGTATGTAAGTTGAATATTGATATTGGTATGCTGGTTTTTGATTTTAAAATTTAGTAACTCTTCGATTTCTTTATTTTCTTTGATGAATATAAAAATAAATCTGATACCCCTCTAAGCAGCCTCATTTTTCAGATTATTTAGAGTGGTTGGAGTGGAAGTAACTACTCAGGTAAATTGAAAATTAGCAGCAAATATGTTTTGGCAAGCTAGAATAGCAGATTGTCCTAATCTTTT
>JAKVAO010000087.1 GCA_022447685.1 Candidatus Caenarcanales bacterium
AAACTTAAGTTTGATCCCATCACTAGAAAACTTATTCCTATACCTACTTAAAAACTGATGGCTACGTCAGGAATTTTTGCTGTTATTCGATAAATTCTTTTCACACGTTGACAATATTGTAAGTCAAATGGCAAAAGAGGAGCAACAAGATTGGTTTACTAGAATGCAGGGTTCTCAGATTCTCGCATAAAAAAAGAGCTGCAATATTTGCAGCTCTTTTTTCTTTAATATTTAAGGAGTCACTCCCAAACAAAGTGTTTAGTAACTAGCTAAGTAAGTATCAATTTCCCACTTAGAAACAGTAGCTCTATACTCTTGGTATTCTCTGTGCTTAGTAGCTACATAGTGATCAAAGATATGGTCACCTAGTGCAGATCTTACAATCTTAGATTCAGCCATATGGAAAATAGCTTCATTAAGATCACCAGGAAGAGCATTTATATCTCTATCTTTTAGAGTTTGCATTTCTAAGTTATAGATATTCTCGTTAACTTCAGCAGGTGGATTAATTTTGTTCGCGATACCATCAAGACCAGCTTCTAACATAACAGCAAAGCATAAGTATGGATTAGTGCTAGGATCTGGACATCTAAGCTCAACTCTAGTTCCCATTCCTCTAGAAGCAGGTACTCTGATTAAGGCACTTCTATTCATCTTAGACCAAGCTATATAGACAGGAGCTTCATAACCTGGAACAAGTCTCTTATAACTATTAACTATAGGATTAGTTACAGCCGCAAATTCTTTAACATACTTTAGAACACCACCGATGTAGTACTTCATAGTTTCAGAAAGACCGTCTTCTTTAGATTCATCAAAGAAAGCATTTTTACCATCTTTAAAAAGTGACATGTTACAGTGCATACCGTTACCGTTAACACCTGAAATAGGCTTAGGCATAAATGTTGCATATAAACCAAAGCTATCAGCTACAGCTTTAGTCGCCCATTTGAAACTTACAACATTATCAGCTGTAGTTAATGCATCAGCATATTTAAAATCGATTTCATGTTGAGAAGGAGCAACTTCGTGATGAGAAGCTTCAACTTCAAATCCCATCTCTTCGATACACTCGATAACTGCTCTTCTAACATCAGCACCTTGATCAGTAGGCTCGATATCATAGTAGCCGCCTTTATCTATGATGTTAGTAGTAGGCATACCATCATCATCAGTATCGAATAAGAAAAATTCACACTCAGGACCAACATTCATCGTATAGCCCATATCGGCTGCTTTCTTAAGTACTCTCTTTAAGTTGTTTCTAGGACAACCTTCAAATGGAGTACCGTCAGCATTGTGAATATCACAGATGATTCTAGCTACAGCGTCTTCTTGTGGTCTCCAAGGAAGAATCTGGAAAGTAGAAATATCTGGGAAAAAGTACATATCTGAAGTTTCAATAGTTCTAAAACCTCTAATAGATGAACCATCAAGCATCATGCCATTGTCTAGGATTTTTTCAATTTGTCCTACTGGAACAGACATGTTTTTCACAGCTCCATGTATATCACAGAACTGAAGTCTAATAAACTTCACATCATTTGCTTTGGCCAAATTAATGACATCTTCTTTAGTTTTAGGTTTCTCTATCATATCGAAAAAATTCTACCAAAAAATATTAGTAATACAGTTTCATGATTTATTATTACTTAAGACAGCTTGGATTTATTTTGACTCGAGTGAATACCGAGATACAAGTTTCAAAAAATGCTAAAATATTATATTTAGTGTAAAAAAACACTGAAAACCTAGTTTTTAATGGCAAATACTGAGTACATAGATTAACAATGCAAGCAAAATTTGACATAGTCGTAATAGGTGGAGGTCATGCAGGTTCTGAAGCCGCTCATGCAGCAGCAAAGCTAGGTCTGAAAACACTTTTGCTCACCAATAATATCGATCAAATCGCATCAATGCCTTGCAATCCTGCCATTGGTGGTCCTGGTAAATCTCAACTAGTAAAAGAAATAGACGCACTGGGTGGCATTATGGGACTTGCAGCCGACGCTACTTATCTGCAAATGAAGACCCTTAATTCGAGTAAAGGTCCAGCTACTAGATCTTTAAGGGCTCAATCAGACAAAAAGCAATACTCTGCGTGGGTAAGACAATATTTAGAAAATTTACCGAACCTAACTTTATACCAGTCTTCAGCTAAAGCAATTCTTTTTGATGAACAAAATTCTCATAAAGTAATCGGTGTAGAAACAAGCCTGGATGAACAAATTTTGGCTGATGCTGTGATATTAACAGCTGGGACTTTCCTTGAAGGAAGAACTTTCACTGGACATAAATTTGAAAGCTCTGGAAGAGCTGGCGAGAAGCCTTCTTTAGGATTGTCGCCACAAATCTCCAGCTTAGGCTTAACAACAGGTCGCCTGAAAACCGGTACTCCACCAAGAATAGACAGAAAAACAATCGACTTCTCGAAACTAGAACTTGCTCCTGGAGATGAAAGTCTTAACTTCTTCTCATTTCTGCCACATAGACCAATACGCCGTCAGTACCCTTGTCATATAACTAGAACTAACGCAAATACTCATGAAGTAATCATGAATAATTTAGATAAATCGCCAATGTATTCTGGTGCTATCGACGCAAATGGTCCTAGGTACTGCCCTTCCATAGAAGATAAAGTAGTTAGATTCCCCCACAACCCTTCTCACCACTTCTTTTTAGAGCCGGAAGGACTAGACACTAATGAAATTTACTTACAGGGCTGTAGTACAAGCTTACCGATAGATGTTCAGTGGCAAATTGTTAAATCACTTCCAGGTTTAGAGAATGCATGGATCACGAGACCAGCTTATGCTGTAGAGTATGACTATTTCCCTGGTATACAATTCAAACACAGTTTTGAAGCTAAAGATATAGATAGTTTATTTGTTGCAGGGCAAGTTCTTGGAACTAGTGGTTATGAAGAAGCTGCCTCTCAGGGGCTCATGGCAGGAATTAACGCCGCGATAAAAGTTAGCCAAAATAAGTCTTCAAGTGAGCTTAAATCCATAAAGCTTCCAAGCCAATTCAAATCATATATTCAAGAACAAGATGCTTTTATCTTAGGAAGGGAATCTAGTTACATAGGCACTTTAGTAGATGATTTAGTTACTAAAGAAATCAATGATCCATATCGAATGATGACTTCTAGATCGGAATATCGATTAATACTAAGACAGGACAATGCAGACCAACGCTTAACTCCACTTGGCTATGAGCTTGGCTTAGTAGATGATTATAGATGGAACATCTATGAAAATAAGCAAAAACGCATGGATAAAGAGCTTAAGTTTGCAAGCAACGCCAAATTTTCTGGCGACAATGTTCCTAAAGACCTTGACATAAAGGGTTCTAATAGAATTACGCTAGAAGATCTTTTGAAAAAACAAGGCTTCACTTGGGAGGATCTTCAGAATATAAACTTTGAAGAAGCTTTAGCTGAAGACGATATTCGAAGACTCAAGCGAGACCAAAAATTCCTCAAAAAAATTGAATATCCTTTTGAGCTTGAAACTCATATTAAATATCAAGGCTATATAGATAGACAAATGCTTCAGATTAGAGACATGCAGAAGCGTGAAAACATCAAAATACCAGAAGGCTTTGATTTCAAGAATTGTGAAATATTAAGTCTCGAAGCTAGGGACAAATTAGATAGGGTTAAGCCCCTCACTATTGGACAGGCATCCAGAGTCGGGGGCATTAGCCCTAGTGATATTACAAGCTTACTAATTAGTTTGGAAGCTAAAAAGAAAGCTAAAGTGACCGCTTAATCCAAGCAAACAGATCCAGTTACTGGTTCACCACAGCCATTGCCTCTTAAAGTAAAACCACAGTTAGAGTCTTCTATATATCTCCAAATACCTGTTTTATTAACATCAACAGCTTTCAAAGACCAAGGCATTCTAAAGCACCAGCCACCACCAGTACAGTTCTTAGTCGGGTGACAAGTATCTGACTGAGTTTTAGCAGCAAGTTCTGTTGCAATCTCAATCTGTTCTTTTAAATCATTGTCATCGAAGATTTCTTTTTCACACTTTTCATTTACTAAGCCTGCATTATACAAAGCAACTGTCTTAAAATTAGATTCTTTGAACTCAGAAATAGTCTTAAGCTCAGATTCTAGAGAGTCTTTCAAAACCTTCATAGCTTCTTCTTGCTTTCCTGTTTTAAGCAAGAGTAAAAGGTTAGTTTTGTAGATAAAGTTTCCAGCGAAAAGCTCTTGATCATCTTCTCTTATATTAACTTCGCCTTTGATAAAAGCTGTATAAACTGGCTTAGATAGTAATACTGCAATTATGATTACTAAAACTGAAATAATTCCATATGCGGTTTTGTTCATTTAAATTCTCCTCAAAAACTGAGGTTAACATAAAATTATTTTTTTGTAATCAGCTACTTGGTTGGCTGAGAATTATTTTTTTAATAGCTTAGCTCCCATCTGAACTAATTTTATTAAAGATTTATTTACAAGATTATTAGCAAGTGGATGCATTCTATAAAAATTATTTTTCTTTCCCTCTTGAGGCTTCAATGCTTTCTGAAAATATCACGACAGGATAAATCTCAGAACCATCTTCTAAAGTGATTATCTTTTTTCATCTAAAATTTTCAAAATATTAGACTTTGTTAATTTAGAATTTAGTTTATTAGGATCAATAGAAAATTCACCTAACTTTTCAAATTCCCTATACTTAGCATCCAAGAATTTAAGAATTAGCATAATCTTCTCAAAATTTGGACCTTGAACATTTCCAGAGTGAAGCCTTTTTATTCTAAGATCCAGTAATTCATCATTTTGAAAACTTAGTCTAGATAAGGACCTATTTGCAGCAGATGTTAAAACTACCTCTTCTCTTACTTGAATTTCTTCCATGCTAAGTAAAGAATCATCAATACTGGAATCATTTTTATATAAAAACGATTTCCAAGTCTATTCAGAGACTATTTCATGTCATTTTCAAACTCCTTTCGTGTAGGGACGTATCTTAAACCTGGATTTTGCTTAATTTTTTGCTTATTTTGAGGAGGTTTAGACTGACCTCCTCTAGACTTTCCTAGCAAAGCTGATATATCATGCAAAATCACAGACCAGAAAATAAAGCGAGCCCGCGCAGAGCCATTATCTTAAGTCGTGCTTTAGTCGTATTTTTAGCTTTGGCACTTATTGCAATAAAAAGTACTTCTATTATTTTGTACAATTCGTAAAATTTTAGCGCCACAAGTAGGACAAGGCTGTGCCTCTTTCCCATAAACTTTAAAATTAAATTGAAAGTAGCCACTCTCACCGTTGGCTTTACTGTAATCTTTCAAAGTTGAACCACCAGCAGCTATCGCCTCTTTTAGAGTTTTAATAATCTCCCCGTATAGTTTCTTTATTTCTTTTACAGTTAGACTTTCAGCTGCTCGCTCAGGATGAATACCTGCTCTAAAAAGACACTCACAAGCATAGATATTGCCAACCCCGACTATAAGTGAAGAATCCATGATTGTAGCTTTGATATTTTTTGTTCTTTTCTCACAGATCTTCTTCAAAGCTTGCCAGCTGAACTCTTCAGAAAACGGTTCTAAACCTAGTTTAGAAAAAAGCTTATGCTTAGCAATATCCTCAACAGAACTTAAAGTAAAAATTCCAAATCTTCTAGGGTCATTTAGAACTAAATATTTCTCTTCACCATTTTTCAGCTTTAGTTCTATAACTATATGGTCATGTTTCTTACGAACAAAGCTTTCTTGCTCTTGAATCGTCATCCTACCACTCATTCCCAAATGAGCAATAATCACTACATCTTCCAAGTCAATTAAAATATACTTTGCTTTACGATTAATAGAATTAATAATCTTATTCTTGAGCTTAGAATTAAGATTCTGAGGTATTTCTATTCTTAATTTGGGTGCAAAAGCTTCTGCTGAAAATATTTTAGCCCCTAGTAAACTTTGGGCAAGTCCTCGACAAACAGTCTCCACTTCTGGTAATTCAGGCATTTTTCATATTATGGCATAGTGAGATAGCTAATGCTAAAATCATAGGACTATGTACAGATACTATAGACTCAAAGATTATTTAAATGATCGCTTCGGTGGTGGTGTGCATCGCGTAACCCTAGAGGGTGGTTTCACATGCCCTAACCGTGATGGAGTCAAAGCAGTTGGAGGTTGTACTTTCTGTACTGATGATGGCTCATCGTCAGGTGCTAGAAATCCAGCAGATACTATTGCAGCACAACTTGCTGACGGTATAGCGAAGCAAGGGAAACGCTTTGGTGTAGATAAATTCATTGCATATTTCCAATCTTTCACTAACACCTACGCTGATGTGCCTTACCTTAGAAAGCTTTATGACCAGGCTATCACAGATGATAGAGTGAAAGTATTAGCTATAGGCACTAGACCTGACTGTGTCCCTGAAGAGATAATAGACTTATTCGAAGAATACACAGCCAAAGGACTTGAACTCTGGATAGACATTGGTGTGCAAACAGCTCATAATAGAACACTTGACATAATTAACCGTGCCCATAGCTTTGAAGATTTCCAAGATGCAGCTAGAAGACTAAAAGCTAGAAACAATCCATTACTCAGAATTTGCACTCATGTAATACTCGGTTTACCAGAAGAGAGTCCAGAAATGATTCTAGAAACAGCAGAGAAACTTGCAGAGGAACCTATTGATGATATCAAAATTCATCAGCTTTGTATTTTCAAAGGGACTCCAATGGAAATAGATTATCTCAATGGTGAATTAAGTACCTTTCATAGAGATGAATACATAGGGTTACTAGCTGCTTTCATAGCAAGAATGCCAGAGAACGTAGTTATACAAAGAGTAATGGGAGAGGGCAAGATAGGCGAACTGGTTGCTCCAGAATGGGCAGACCATGGTAGGAAGAACAAGTTCTTAGATGCTTTTCATCAATATCTAGAAGAGCATGATATTAGACAGGGACAGCTTCTTGCTTTTTAGTAAATGGTTCTAATAATATTAGGGTATTAAAAAAGATATTTTGTCTTTTATCGCGCGTTCTAATTTTTCCACACTATCAAATTTAAAACTCTGCTCATAATCACCATTCTCACTCGTTAGTTTAACAGAAAGATGGGCTGCAGGCTTATCACTATCCATAGCCTCAGAATACATTCTCGCTAGTACTTTCAACTCTCTAGCTAAAACATTATCTAAATTATTGAGGCGATTGGTGAGGTCAGGATTTGACTTACCATCAGCAAATACCTCTATTTCAGGTAATCCTTTAGGTTTATCAGAGGTATGAAAAACAATATTAACACCTTCATCACTACACTGCTTCATCATCCTTAGAATTTTAAGACTGTTTCTTGCCATGTTTTGCCTTAATTCAGGACTCTCTTTACCTGTAAGCACCTCTTTAGATAAAAATTTAAAAGGGTTTAAAATAGTAGTAACTAGTCCAGAGCCAATAGGAAACTGAATTAAACCTTTATTAAGTATCCCTTGAATTTCATGAATATCTTTTACAGAGTACTTAAGAGCTCCAAGTAGTGCCTTCTTATAATCAGCACCCATTTTAATCGACTTATCAACAGCATCAAAAATCCAAGGTTTATCATTTATATTTTTAGACAAAATATCTGTTTTTTCTAATAAAGCATAAACTATTTCAGTAAAGTCATCTTTAGATTTAGCCTTTGCAAATCTCTCTTTATAAAGATCATAGTCTACTGGTTGATGAATCAAATCTGAAGCAATAGGAGCTTTAAAGTTTTTCCCTGATTCTGCTTTTGTTAGTAACTTTCTACTTCCAAATTGCTCTTTAAAGACTCCATGCATCGCAATTTCAACATTAGCGATAGTATCATCAAAATTTTCCTCTAATAATCCTGACTTCGAACCAACACTAAAGCCACCAGTACCTCCTCGACCACCGCCTCCAAAAGCTTTTACAATTTCAGGTACATCTATTTCCCTATCTTCCTCAGCAGCATCTAAGCATTCTCTTAAAGTACACTTAACACCTCCCTGCCCATCAGCCATACAAAAGAACATAGCATCAAGACCTTCTGTTACTTGAGCCAAATTCTTAGCAAGTTCACCAGCTTCAAGTGAAGTACCATCCATAACTTCAGGTCCTATAACAGTAAAACCCACTCTATAGGCTTTTTTACCTTCTCCTTCTTCACCATATTGATAAATTTGTAAATTTCTTAAAGCCTCTTTAAAAGCAAGAATAGATTTAGGTTCACGAGTATGGTACGAACTTGCTAGTTTCTCAACATCCAGGTTTTCCCCAGTGACATTCATATAAGCTTTTTGTAAAGTGTGAATATTTTCAAAGATTGCCTCTGGTTTATCAACATGAGTAAGCCCAAAGCTATCTGTAAATAAAGTCTCCATAGCTTTTAATATTAAAAAAGTAGGTGAGTTTAAATCAAGTAAAGGCTTTTGAATAGCCTCATCAGTATTTGCAATACTATTCATAACCATGAGCTGATGAGAGAATAAATGTCCTATAGAATCAGCACTTGTCTCAACAAAGTTAAGATTAATTTCCTCATTATTAGTACCAAAATTCTCCTAAGTATTAACATTATCTCTAGGGTGGGTATGGTGATCTAACTTAATAATTGGAACTTTAAGATTTCTCATATCTTCTAAGAAACCTGCTACTTTATCGAAAGCCCCCCGAACTTCTAGCATACCGCTATCAGCACTATCACCAGCAATAAATAAAGTATTATGAGGATTGGTTGATTTTTTGATGTCTTCTAATTGCTTATCTGTATCTATTTTGTTGAGTTCAATTCTTTCTATTCCAGGAGTAAGTTTTGCTAAATTTGATGGAGTTTTTGCAGGACTTATTACCTTAATATTTTTCCCAGTACTTTTTGCAAAAAATTGAACCATTGCAGTAAAGGATTGACTATCAACATCCTTGGAATTTGGCTCCAGAACGATGATATTTTCTTTATCTATCATCACTTTCATGATATCTTTTAGGATTTTAGCTTGCTCAGAGCTAAAAGCCTCTAATGGATATGAATCAATGGCATCAATTAATTTTGGTCTAAGATCAGAGTCAAAACCATGTAGGCGTATATTTTCTTTCTTCAGAAACCCACCCACTAGAATATTCAACCTCGTGTTTGTAATTACATAATACTTCTCCTAAACTAAAGTAAAAAGTGACTAGTAGCGTGTTAAAAATTTCTTCTGCGTACT
>JAKVAO010000088.1 GCA_022447685.1 Candidatus Caenarcanales bacterium
AACTCATAAATAACTAGATTTGGCCAGAGCTAGACCTATTTGTTTACATAATCTTTATTTTTTACCTGAGTAGTTACCTTAACTATTTACTTTAACTTAAGCTTTCTTAACTATAGCTACAGTGTTATGTCCACCAAAGCCAAGAGCTTGAACCATAGCATAGTTCACTTCTCTATCCTTAGCTTCATTAGGAACATAGTCTAAATCACACTCAGGATCTGGATCTTTGTAGTTAATAGTTGGAGGTACTTTGTTATGAACTGTAGCAAGTGTTGAAGCAGCTAAGCCAACAGGTCCAGCAGCACCAATCAAGTGACCAGTCATAGACTTAGTACTAGATACGCAAAGCTTGTAAGCGTGCTCACCAAATACTTTCTTGATACCTTTAGTTTCTCTAGCGTCATTCAATGGAGTGCTAGTACCGTGTGCGTGAATATAATCTATAGCTTCACGGTTGTCATAGATTCCAGCAGATCTAAGAGCAGATTCTATTGCTAGAGCACCACCACTACCATCTTCTGAAGGTGCAGTAATGTGGAATGCATCACAGCTACCACCAGCTCCAACTAATTCACCGTAGATCTTAGCTCCACGTTTCTTAGCAAGTTCCATTTCCTCTAGAACGAATACAGCAGCACCTTCACTCATAACGAAACCATCACGTTTCTTATCGAATGGGCAGCTAGCTTCTGTAGCTTCGGCGTCTCTTCTAGATAGTGCTGTCATATTGTAGAAAGATGAAATCGCAAGTGGGTTTAAACAAGCTTCTGAACCACCAGCAACTACTGCGTCAGCTTGACCTGTTTTGATATGCCAGAAGGCATCAACGATACTATCTAAACCAGAAGCACAAGCAGTGGAGTCGCATTTAGCTCTACCTTGGTAACCCCAAAGTATTCCAATGTGTCCAGCTGCAGCATTAGGCATAAGACGAATTATAGATCTAAGACCAACAGCTTTTAGTCCCCTGTTGAAAAGAGTTAAAACATCAGCTGAAGTAGTACCGATTCCACCGATACCAGTTCCTAGAAATGTTGCGATTTTATATGGATCAACTCCATATTTAGCGAATTCTTCTACAGTTGCATTAGCGTCTTCGATAGCAAGTTTAGCTGCAACTACAGCGAATTGAGCAACTCTATCCATATCTTTGTTGAAAGATCTTACTTTTTTCTTATCATCCCAGTAGTTAGAGATATCAAAACCTTTGATCTGACCACCAATCTTCACAGGAAGCTCGAATCCCGAATCATCAAAACCTTCGATCTCAGATATACCTGATTTACCAGAAATCATGGAATTCCAAAAATTATCAAGACCAATTCCTATTGGGGTTACGGGTCCGATACCAGTTATTGCAACTTTTCTTTCCATATTGTATTTATAATAGCTTTATATATGATGAGGAGAAATGTCCTTTATACTTGCTTAATAATTCTATTTTTTGCGACACCTTTTGTCTATGATTATATCGATTCTAGGGGCGGCTATAAAGCTTCTGATAAGGCTGAAATAGAGTTTTGGCAATATTGGTCTGGTCCTGAAAAAAAACCCCTAGAGAAGCTAGTTAATCAATTCAACGAGGAAGATTATGATTTCAGGGTTAAGCTAAGAACAATTTCTCTACCACGCAAGAAGATATTAATGTCGATAACTGCGGGTATGCCCCCTGATTTGGTTCACCTCGATGGTGATATGGTAAATGATTTTGCACTAAGAAATGCCTTGCAGGCTATGGATTTTGAAGGTTTAACTCTAGAGAAAGAAGATTTTCTTGAAAGTTATCTAAAAATGCTTGAGATATCAGGCAAGCAATATGCTGTGCCTTTGATGCCAACTGCAGAAGCTATGCATATAAACTCTAGTCTATTAAATAAATTTAAGCTTGAAGAACCTGAAACTTTAGAAGATATCATCAAAATCTCTGATGAGATAATTGCTCAAGCTGACTTTAAACAGTTTGGTTTTTTGCCAACTTGGCCGATCTGGACTGGAAGAATGTCTGTGTATTTGTTTCATGGTGCTTGGGCAAAGCCTCTAGATGATTCATCTTATGAGATTACAGCTAATCTCCCTGAAAATATTCGAGCTTGGAACTGGCTTCTAGATAATTTCATTAGTAAGATTCCACAAGATGAATTACAGGCTTTTATAGAAGGAAAAATCTCTTACCAAAGTCCTGATAATCCATTTTATTCAGGCAAGGTCGCTATAGAGAGTAATGGTATCTGGGAACATGGTTTTGTGAAAAAGTTTGCATCGCAGTATGAAATCAAAGTAAAAGCTTTTCCTGATATAGATGGCGTTACCGAGAATCCACCGACTGAGCTTACTGTTGATGCTTTAGCTATTCCGCGCGGAGCCCGGCACTACAGAGAAACTATGGAATTCATTTCCTGGTTACTTAGTAAAGAAAATATTTCTTACTTAGCTAAAGAACAGAATAAATTTCCGCCTCTGAAATTAAGTGAGGAAGAGGAAAAGGACTTTGTTGAGAATCATAAACACCCTTATGTAGATGTTTTCATGGATATAGCTAAAAGTAAAAATGCTTATTATTTCCCGCATCTGAGCTTCTCTAAAGAGTATAAGCGTGAAATCAAAAAAGCTTTTGATTATGTGCTTAGATTGGAGAAGAGTCCTGAAGAAGCTTTGAATGATTTACAGTTTAAGATGCTTGTGGTGCAGGGTCGCTTTTAAGCAGCTAACTCCTTGAGTTCTTTTAAATCTTTAAGTTCCTTGATGTCGTTAGAAGAAAAGCTTTCAATATTATTCTTCTCCATAGATTTCACCGCAGACTCAGGAATGTCGATAGACTCAATGAACTTATCTGGTTTGATGATCATCTTGACTAGTTCTTTGGCTCTTTTTGCGTCATAGAAACGGTTAGATAGATTTAAATATTTTTTTGGATTTATTGCTTGTTTCATTACCTTATTGAAGAAAGCAAAGCGAGAACCAACTTCTTTCAAGCTGTCACATTTTTCAAGGTTATCTCTATTCTGTATTCGTTCAATTTCTTCTTGCTTTGGACCTTCTTCCATATATTCTTTAATTGTTGAAAGAATAGCTTCTTTAACTTCACCTACTTTCTCAGGTTTACATTCACAAGTTACAGAGAAGCTTGTCTGAGGGTTAGTTATAACTCCTAGATCATCATTAGGTAATGAAGAATTCATACTCCAATAATAGATACCATTTTCTCTTAATTTAGCTCCAAGTTTAGAATTCAAGCCACCTTCACCTAAAACTCTCATTGCCATGGATAGAAGCTTTCTATCTTCTTTGCTGAGCTTGCTTAGGTCTTCAGTTAAATTACCAATTCGAATTAGTGCACTAGTCTTATCAAGTTTGCTGTTAGTACTTTTAGATCTTGCCTTATCTATATTCAAAACTTTTCTAATACGGTATTCTGGATTTTTCTTTTTCTTGATATTGTTACCATTGATTTTTAATAACTCATTTTCAAGTTTTTGACTATTGAGACCAGCTTCCTGAGCTGAGTTGTTCATTATAATCTTTAAATTATTATCAAAGTAAACACGTTCTTTGAAAAATTCTCTCAGATCATCAAGTTTGATTTCTTTTAATATCGCTATTTTTTCATCTGGTTCTAAGCTCTGCCTCTCAGGGTCATCTTTGTAGAGTTCATTATTGTACTCTCTCATGAATATTGCATCTCTATCTTCTTTTGATTCACTAATAGCTTTGATTTGTCTTTCTAAACCTTCATTGAATTTCTGTTCTACTCTCTTAACAGCCTCAGGGTCACTTGAAAGTATTGCAGGGGCAGCCATAATCTCAGAGAAGATTTTTAAGCCTTCTAAAGAATTTTTCTTAATACCAGATAAGTTGAAGTTCATACTTTTATTGCCTCTTCCTATGAAGCTTGTGACTCCAAGTTCTTTGAATCTCTTATCTAATTTCTCTGGCGATAATTCTTCTGAAGCTCCAAGAGTTTGTTCAAAGATAGACATTGATTTTGATAAAAGCATATTTGTCCTGAAAGTTTCTTTACGGATGAGGTCATCATCCCCACTTTCAAGTATTTTAGGGTCAATAAAATCTTTAGTCCCACAAGGATTGACAATTCTGACTCTACTTATATTACTTTCTTTATCGTTTACTAGTTGTGTTTTAGAATCTATAGAATCCACCGAGACTTTATCCCAAGGCATTCTCACTAACTTATGTGTGCCTGTGAATTCTGCTATTGGTCTTGCATAATGGTTTTCAGATTTAATATCCTGTTTTCCATTCTCCGATGAGAAGTTGCCAATATTACTTTGTTTATCGAAGTGGGTTTCTACAGTTCTTTGTCTTGCACTTGTAAAATATGTGTCAGCAAAAGCTTTAATCTGTTCATTGAACTTTTCATAGTTTGCTTGATTACTAGTTACCTTTTTCAATTCATCGAGCTGTGCTTTTTCTGTATACTGTTGCCAGTTATCATCTTCTAGTTCAAGAGCTGTTGAAATCGCAGATCGATAAGCAGAGGATGGACTTTCTTTAGTTCTTTCAAGGTCGTTTTCCATCATTGTTTCTATAGTTTTTAATTCTTCTAGACTCAAACCTTCTTTAGCAATTTTATTTAGCTCATTGTTAATCATGGGGAGGGTTTGTTTGAAGTATTTTTTGTCGGTAAAGAATGTATATAGAGAAACAGTACCTTTATTTTCATGGCTATAACCCATAAAGCTCATACCGTGATTGATCTTTTTATCATTGAACTGTTTAACTAATCTAGAATCATCTCCAATAAGTGTAGCTAGCCATATAGTTCCCAAGATATTAGCTTTTTCTTTTTTACTAAGCTTGAGGTTTTCATTTTTTTCTTTATCTGGGTAGAAGACAACTGTTTGTCCATCTCCAAGATCGTGGTGTTTGTATACTTGTTTAGTCTCGGTGCTGAGGTCTTTATCGAAGTCAACTGCTACTTTAGCTGTCTTTTCTTTCTTAGCACTAATCCCTTGGAATTTATCATGGATGATTCCATCTATAAGTTTAGAATTTGGTCCATTGATTTTCAGGATAGATTCACCTGAATTAAAAGCTGTTCTTACTTCTTCGAATTCCTTGGTTCCAATTTTGTCTATGTCTTCCTTTGTCCCTAACACGTTTTTACTACTGAAGTGATTTGGTCCATTGAAGAATTTACTAATTCTATTAATCCATAAATCCCAGCTAGGAGTATTCTCTCTTCCTTGTCTTTCGCCTTGGATTACCTCTCTTTCGCCTTCCACTACTTTAGGGTCATATTTCCAAGCTTCTTTTTGGAACAGCTTTGCAAGGAAACCTACAATAGATTTGATTTTATTTTCGGGAAGGTTGAAATTAAAGCCCATCTCTCTTTGGGAGGTGTAGGCGTTACATTCGACACCATTCTCCTCTGCCCAGGTCATAATATCTTTGCCAAGTTCTTTGATGTTATTAGTCATGGTCATATGCTCAAAGAAGTGGGCAGAGCCAGGGACTTTTTCTTTAGTTTCAGGGAGTGGAATCTCTAAATCAATATTAGTTAAATCACTATTAGTATCGTTTACATTAAAAATTTTAAGTCCACTAGGTTTATGGATAAATTCCTGAGCGATATTGTCTTCACTTGCACTTACTTTTGTGAATTCTTTGGAGACTGGTTTAAATTCAGCTAGTTTTTTGAAAAATGTTCTAGACCAGCTTTTGAGTTTGTCTTTAAGTTCATAGGCTCTATAACCAACCTCTTTAACTACAGCATTAATTGGATTGGGTCTTGGAGCATGAAGGCTTAGAGGTGGTGCAGACAAATCAGAACTTCCCTTAAGTATGCCTTGACTGTGGCCATGAAACAGGCAGATTTTGCCCAGTAACACGTAAATACTATTATAGGTCAATCTTAGCAATTTATTTATTGGCTTTGGTATTTATTATTTTTTTTTCTGGGAAAACTTTTTATAAATACCTAAGAATCTAGATCTTTGTAATGTATAAGATGTAGTAACATATCCAATGTTATATAAGGAGATGGACAGATGTCGATATCTGCTTCTAGCATAAATGAAAACAATACTGATCCGATAAATCCTGAGTTTATTAAGTCTCAATTAGAGAGAATTAATTTTAAAAGCACTGAAGCGAGTAATATCAATCAAGATGCAAAAAAAGAGAGTCTAAGAGAAAAAGCTGCTGAATTACTTCAATCTGAAATTATGAATGTCGGTCCAAAAGTATTAGCTGTATTTGGGGGATGGAATATATTGAATGGAGCCATGAAAATCATGGAGGAAGGTTTTGGTGAGACCTTAAAAAAGATTATTCCAGCGACTATTATACTTGCAGGATCACTTGGTTTTGAGAAATTCAAGCATAAATTAATTGAATTTACATCGGAAAAACCTGTTATCCCGGAAGTTAAATTGGAAGAAATGCAATGGACCAAAGATGATCTAGAAATATTTATTAGAATGATTCGGTCGTGGGCTAATAGCACCAGCAATTATTTAGGTAAGTCTTCAGATAAAGAAAAGCTACAAGGCACAAGTAGAGCAGGCTTGTTGATTTTAGCTGGTCCACCGGGTAATGGTAAAACAGCTTTGGTTAATGGGTTAAAACCTTTATTAGGTAAGAATTTATTTAAAGTTAATGCGTCAAAAGAAATGAATGATGTGAAAAGTATTGAAGCTTCATTTAAAAAAGCATTGAAACAAGGCGATATATTATTTGTAGATGAAGCTGACCAGCTTGTATCTGGAAGAAATGCTGAAGAATTTAAGGCTTTATTCAATGATTACCAGTCTAAAGGTCTGATGGTTGTAGTGACAACAAATTCAAATATTAGCCCTAATAACCCTCTTCAAACAAGAGCTTGCATCATCAATAAAAATAATCCAAATACAGAATTAAAGACAAAGATATTTATTAATTATTTAAAGAATCATACTGGAATTAAAGAAGAAACATTTAATAATCTCATCAAAAATGAAGAGGGCTTGAAGTCACTATTAGATAAACATGATTTGTCAATTAGAGCTTTAGAAGGTGTAATTAAAGATAGTATTGTCATAGCAGAAATGAGAATTGAAAAAGCTATGCTAGAGAAAGGTTTGAATAATGAGCAAAACTCTGAAGCAGCTATTAATAGTCTGGGACAAGAAGAGGCTAGCTTGCAACTTAATGATGTCCAAATTGCTTTAGAAGACTTGGAGCAGAGGCATAAAGCTGCTGGGAATAGTAAAAAAGTTGATTTAGGAAATTTATTTACTGAATGAGTGGTTTATATTGAAGCGTGGTTTTTAGCATTACTCTAAATTAATTTTGCCAAATTTTTGCTCTCTAAAGTCAGAAATAATCTTCAAAGCAGCTCTTTCCATATCAGCTTCAGCTTGCCCGCCTGTACCTTTACGAATCCAGCCCTTTTTGTGGGCTAATTTCTCGATTAATACTGATAAATATTCAGATTTTCCAACAATACTGATATCTCCTGCATCCTCAGCAAGTTCATATTCAGCTTTCAAATCTTGAATCTCACTTTCAGTCTTGTAATATGAACGAATCAAGCCTGGATATGATTTCTCAATAATCGGCATGGAAGAAAGAACCAATTCCATAGGATCAAAGCTCTTAGCTGAAACACAGTTACATAGTGCAAGCTTAATTGCTTGATCGTCAGAGTAAAGTTTTTGTGGAATTATACCTGGTGTATCTAGCAATAAGATATCAAGTTTACTTTTAACTTTGACCCATTGCTGTTGCTGAGTTACTCCTGGACGATTTTCAACTTTGGCTTTTTTAGTCTGTGAGAGTCTATTGATGATAGTAGATTTTCCGACATTGGGGTAACCAACTACCATGACTCTAGCTGGGCGTTTTAGTATGCCTTTGGCTTTGAATTTTTCAGTGGTTTTAGCGGCGAGTTTATCAACAGCTCTAAGGAAATTAGCAGGTAAGGAATTTTTTCTAGAATCCACTATGAAACTTGCATAGGCTTCTTTGTCTTTGATTATGGTTTCTTGAGAAATTTTAGTTCTTTTAGGGTCAGCGAGATCACTTTTATTCAGTACCGAGATATATTCTTTAGTCCCGAGCCATTCTTTCAGGTCGCGGTGATGACTAGCAAAGGGAATACGAGAGTCTCTGACTTCAATCACAAAGTCAATAAGTTTGATCTTCTCTTTAAGCTGTTTTTCAGCTTTTGCTATATGACCTGGGTACCAGTTGATGTGGAGTTCGCGTTTAGTTTCTTGTTCGGACATTATTTACAATTAGCTAATTTTTCTTGTATCTCGATGGGTAGACTATATTTGAGATGTGGAACTTTTTTATTATTTCTTGTGTTATTAGTAACAAAATGATTATAATTCACACAGACCTTATCGGTAGCAGAATCTTTTATGAATTCATCACTACCTACTTGGTATCCTTCATTAGGTACTTCAAAATAAGCAATTAATCTATAAGGAGCATTTTTGTAGGCACTATCAATTTCATGTGGGAAACCATCTTCGCTTTTAAATATTTCAACTTTTGAGTTTTTAGAGCTTCCAAACTTTTGACTATATTGATTATTTTCTTGGTCTTTTTTTACGAAATGATAGTCATGGACCACATAGAGTTCATTTTGTTTTTGGTCACTGATATATAGTGCTATGGGATAATGATCTGGACTGGTCTCTTCGGGAGAATTAATTTGTTTTAAGCCATCAGCTTTAACTAGATTTATAAATATTTGTTTGGCTTTATCTTTATTATTACTGAAATTTAGATTTTGGTAATAGTGACCTATTTTATTACCAGGGTCTGCTTGATCTGTATCAGGCTTTGAACCTAGCGCATACTCATAACAATTATCTGCAAATCGTAATATGCTGAACCTCGTAAGATCGTGACAAGGATGATGGGGGCTTAAAATATCTTCATTACACATTTCTGCCATGACCTCTCTTTTTTCCTTCTCATTAAGCAACACAAAATTTTTATTTTCTGGGTTTTGATCAATTGGGGCATTAGGTATCAAAGCAATTGGAATTGCAAGCAGAGATGGAGCTAAAAGCTTGTTAAAATTTAGAAGCTTCACGAAGATTATCTTAAACTTTGTGAAGCTTTGTAACTACTCAGGTAAAAAATAAAGATTATGTAAACAAATAGGTCTAGCTCTGGCCAAATCTAGTTATTCATGAG
>JAKVAO010000089.1 GCA_022447685.1 Candidatus Caenarcanales bacterium
GATGAAGTTCTATTATTACTAAAAAAGACTGGGTAATTATGCCGCAACTGACCGGGTAATTAAGGGGAAAATATGCAGTGGTTCAGCGTGGTTTGATCATAATGGTCAAGGTCCATGGGAATTAGATACTTCTAAAGGTTGGTTTGAAGCTAAGCATAAAGGTAATAATGGGCGTTTAATTAATGTTTTCCGAGATAACTATATACTTAAGGGCTCACAGGATTTCAGTTTAGATCTCGCGAACACTGATGGAGATTACTTTAGTATTAAAATCTTTGGAGTTAATGGTCTATATACAGCAAATGTCTGGAGTGATACTCTATTGGCTTTAGAGGAGGCTCCTAACCCTATAAGTTTTGATGTTCTTTTAGATACTGGTAATATTGGTTCTTCAAATTCACATAACTGGAAAACCCTGAAATGGGAAGATCTTAACTTTGGAGAGGGATATGAATCTATTGTGATTTTGATTAAGACCTCAGATGTTAAGGGTAATGACTTCCAAGCTTTTGATAATGTATTCTTAGGAAACTTAAATGCTGAAAATACTCCAGTACTTGAAATTAATACAGCTCCAATAGCAACAAGTGACAGTATAAGTATACAAGAAGGCAATACTGCAAAAATTAATGTGCTTGAAAATGATTCAGACCCTGAAAATGATGTATTAACTGTAATAAATTTAGGTCCTGCTAATCACGGTATCATATCAATTAATTCTGACGATACCATAAACTATACACCTGATGTTGATTTTACAGGAAATGATATGTTTACTTATACTATAAGTGATGGTGAATTTAGTGTAACGGGAATGGTTACTGTGAAAGTAAATGCTAAAGTAGTTGAACCACCCATTAATCAAGAAGAACCTACTGTCTTACTAATTTTAATAGATAGTATCTTAAATCTTGAACTAAGAGGCATTAATTCTGGTGATGTAATAAATTTATCTGAAGCTAATAAGCTTACAATAAAAGCTGTACCATCTGAGAGTGTAGCACAAGTTCAATTTAAATTAGATGGACCTATATCTATTACTCAAACAGAAAGGAATGCTCCATATGCATTAGCTGGAGATAATGCTGGAAATTATAAGAGTATAAATTTTGTGCCAGGTTCATATCAATTAGAGACGGTACTTTATAATAGCTCGAATACTATTGAAGGTTCGGTTACAACTACATTTACCATTGTTGAAAAGGAACCTATCGTTCCTGTAAATATCACCCCTGTAGCAAATCCTGATACTATAAGTTTAGATCAAGATAGTTCTGTAACAATTGATGTTCTAGTAAATGATACAGATGCAGACGGTGATAGTTTATCAATCTCAAGCATAGGATCAGCAGGGAATGGAGCCGTGATTATAAATGATAACAACACGGTTACTTATACACCAAATACTGGTTACTATGGAGCTGACTCTTTTAACTATGTAGTCAGTGATGGTACTGACTCTGCTACAGGAACTGTTGCAGTAACTATAAATGAAGTTATGATTGATGAAATTCCATCAGAAGTTATAAGTATATTAAAAATAAATGTAGGCGGTTCAAAATATATTGATAATTTAGGGAATACTTGGATTGCAGATGAATTCTTCAATTCAGGTCGTAAATATACTAATAGTAAGCTTGAGATTAATCAAACTAATGATGATAATCTTTACCAATCAGAAAGGTTTGCTCCTAATTTAGGTTATAGTATCCCTGTTGAAAATGGAAATTATCAGGTTAAATTACACTTTGCTGAAATATATTTTGATAATCTAAATCAAAGAGTTTTTGATATATCTTTAGAATCAAATTTAGTTGAAGCAGATTTAGACTTAGTCCTGGCAACTGGTGCTAAAGCTGAAGCACTTGTGCTTAGTTATGAAGATATCAGTGTCAATGATTCTGAATTAAATATAGATATGTTGGCTTCAATAAATAACGCAAAGTTATCAGCAATTGAAATTCTTTCATCTGACAATAATACAGAAGAACCTATCGGTGAGCCAGTAATTCCAGTAAACTCAGTACCTGTCGTAAATCCTGATACTGCAAGTTTAGATCAAGATAGTTCTGTAACAATTGATGTTCTAGTCAATGATATAGATGCAGACGGTGATAGTTTATCAATCTCAAGCATAGGATCAGCAGTTAATGGAACCGTGATTATAAATGATGACAACACGATTACTTATACACCAAATACTGATTACCATGGAACTGACTCCTTTAACTATGTAGTTAGTGATTCTATGGATACTTCTACGGGAACTGTTAATATAAAAGTGAATGAAGTAGTCGTTGTAGATGATAGTTCAAATATATCTTTAGTATTAATTGACAGCAACTCTAATACTCAACTAAGAATGATCAATTCTGGTGATCAAGTCAGTTTATCTGAAGGGGCAGGGCTTAATATGAAAGCTATTCCATCTGAAACAGTAGCTCAAGTTCAGTTTAAGTTAAATGGACCTACCTCGCTAAGCAGAACTGAAAAAATGGCTCCTTATGCTTTAGCAGGAGATATAGGTGGTAATTACAATAGCGTTAATCTAGCACCTGGCTTATATGGGCTAGAGATCATTCTTTATAGTAATCCTAGTACTGTGATAGATTCGACTGTAATTGAGTTTACTGTTGTTCCGTAAATAATAGAAGAGTAACTTTATAAACCATTAGATGCAATAATATATCTGTGGACATAGAAGAGATTAGATTTTTTATCGACCTAGTCGATAGTAACAGCTTCACGGATACTGCTGAAAAAAGCAATGTCTCAACTTCTACTATCTCTCGCGCTATAAATCAATTAGAAGCAGAGTTTCAAGTCAAACTAGTTCAAAGAACCACAAGAAAAGTGTCAATCACAGATGAAGGGATTCAATTCTATTCTAGGATGAAACTCATCATAGATGAGATTGACACAGTTAAAGATGACTTAGTAAATCAGCAAGACGAACCAAGTGGCACTCTAAGACTTACATGTCCAGTTTCATTTGGACTTGAGATCATGCCTAGAGCAATTGCTAAATTCAAAAAACAATACCCACAAGTAAACATAGAACTAATAGCTTCAGATCAAAGATTAGATCTAGTTTTTAATAAAATTGATCTTGCCATTCGTTTCGGCAAGCTAGAAGACTCGACTATGATCACTAAAAGACTCACAAAGTTAAACTATACTTTAGTCGCCTCGCGTAAGTATCTTAGGAATAACCCACAAGTCAAAAGACCACAAGACATTAACAAGCATAATTGTATAAACTATCTTCTACCTAAAATAAAAAACAATTGGTACTTTAAAAATATATCTACCCAAAAAGAGCAAGAGATTGAACTTAAAGCCCAGCTCAAGATTTCCAATCCCATGATTATCAAAGAGCTTGCACTCAAACATCAAGGACTAGCAGTCATTGCAGATATTTTAATTAGAAAAGAATTGAAACGCGGCTCACTAGTAAGCTTACTTAATAATTATGAAGTCAGCCCAAGTGACTTTGACAATAATATTTGGCTACTGTATCCATCTAAACAGTTTATCCCAACTAGAGTTCGGAAATTTACAGAAACACTAGAGTCTTTTGTTTAAGGTGATTTCATTTAGAGTAATTTTACGATATATTGCGGTATTTAATTATTGCAAAAATTGCAATAATCTTTTCTAAAATTAGATATTTTTCTTAAACTTGCAATAATTTACAATGTGATTATTATGAATATGACTAAAACAGCAATAATCACAGGAGCGAGCAGAGGCATTGGCAGAGCTACAGCGCTAGAATTGAGCAAAGAAGGCTATCAGGTTAGCCTAGCTGCTAGAAATAAAAATCAACTAAAAGAACTTTGTGATGAAATTAATAAACAAGGTGGCAAAGCCATCTACAGAGCTTGCGACCTCAGCTCATATAAAGAAGTCGAGGAATTCATAAATTTCACCAAAAGTAAATTCAACTCAATTGACGCTGTAGTCAACAATGCAGGCTTAATAGATCCAATATCTAGAATTTCAGACAGTGATCCAGAAGCTTGGTCTAAGGTTATAGACCTAAATTTGAAAACTCCATACTATATGGCAAAAGCTTCACTGCCCACCATGTTAAAACAAGGTGGCGGAACCATTATAAATATGAGCTCAGGGGCTGCCAGGAGTGCGCTGGAGGGCTGGAGTCATTACTGCACGAGTAAAGCTGCATTGCATTCACTAACTCGCTGTATACACAAAGAATACGGCGAATTAGGAATAAGAGTTCTAGGGCTAAGTCCAGGCACTGTTGCGACAGATATGATGAAATCGATCAAAGACTCTGGCATCAATCCTGTTAGCAAAATCAACTGGGAAACTCATTTGGATCCATCTTCTGTAGCTAAAGCTATTGCATACCTCTGCACAGAAGAGAGTAATGATTTTCTCGGAGAAGATTTTTCTTTGAAGACTAATGAAGGCAGAGCCAGGGTTGGCTTAGCACCAATAAAAGCTTAAACCCAAGATCTTAAGCAAGCTCAAAATACCAAAAATATCACAAGAAAAAAGCCCCAGATATTCTGGGGCTTTTAAAATTAATGGTGATTTATATTTACGAGAACTAGTTACTGAACCTGACTCAAATAAGACTCAAGTTTCGCACACTTACTAGGCTCCCTGAGTTTCTTCATAGCTTTGAATTCGATCTGCCTAACTCTCTCTCTAGTAATGTTAAAAACTTTACCTACTTGTTCAAGAGTACGAACTTGACCGTCTTCTAGACCATAACGTAATTTAAGAACTTCTGCTTCTCGTGGGAGTAAATCTTTAAGTAGTTCTTGAATATGCTCTTTAAGCATTTTCTCAGTACTAACCACATCTGGTTGACACTTAACGTCATCCGCGATGAAGTCAGAAAGTGAACTATCTTCTTCTTTACCTAGAGGAGTTTCTAAAGAAACCGGAACTTTATTAGCGTTCATGATTTCTTTGAGTTTTTTCATAGAAACACCTAGTGCCCAAGCAAGCTCCATATCTGTAGCTTTACGCTTAAGTTTCATAGACAGCTGTCTAGAAACACGTTTGTAACGATTGATTGTTTCAACCATGTGAACAGGAACACGAATAGTTCTAGATTTATCAGCAAGACTTCTGGTGATACCCTGTCTTACCCACCATGTAGCATAAGTACTGAACTTGTATCCTTTCTCATGATCAAACTTCTCAGCAGCTCTAATTAAACCAAGATTACCTTCCTGAATAAGATCCAAGAATGATAGTCCTCTATTTAAGTACTTTTTAGCGATACTTACAACCAGCCTTAAGTTCGCTTGTACTAATTTACGCTTTGCGTCGTCCCCTGATTTTCCACCCTTAGCAATCTCTCTAGCGAGTTCTATTTCCTGCTCCGCAGTCAATAAAGAGATTCTACCTATTTCTTTTAGGTACAACTTAATGGAGTCTTCTGCAGCAGTACTTTCAGACCTAGTGGCTTTCGCCGCAGGTTGATTGTTGTCTGACTGTTCGGTTTCCGTCTCTTCTTCGCCGTCGAATTGCTTCTCTAAAAAATCACTGAGGAAATCCTTACTACCAGTTGACATATATTTATTATTGCTCCTTTTTCAAATATAGTAAATACACTAGATATGTGTATTTTTTTTATTTGATGACACTATATCTAGTGAGTGCCTCTGAAACAACTATAAAATATGCACTATGGAAAAATCCTTAATTTTTTTTAACAATTAAGTACCTATTTTCCAAGAATTCATGTATTCTTGCATTTCCGAACTAAGTGAATCTATCGAAACGCCCATGGAATCTAGCTTTAACTTGGCAACTTCTTGATCAACCTCAAGAGCTAATGTTTGTAATTTATTATCAAGATTATCTTGATTCTTTACAAGATATTCAGAGGCTAAGGCCTGATTTGCAAAGCTCATATCCATAACTGCTGAAGGGTGGCCCTCAGCTGCAGCTAGGTTAATTAGCCTACCTTCACCAAGTACCAAGATAGATCCAGGAACATTAGTTTTAGAACTAGACTTCTGATACTTCATGACAAAGGGTTTTACCTCTTCTTTGGAATCTGAAATTTCTTCAAGTCCTTCTAAATTCAGTTCTAGATTGAAGTGACCAGAGTTACAAACTATAGCTCCATCCTTCATATTCTTAAAATGTTCAACATCGATAACGTGTCTATTACCAGTTGCAGTAACAAAAATATCTCCTTCTTTAGAAGCATCTTTGATCGGCATAACTCTAAAACCATCCATCTTAGCTTCAAGCGCTCTAATCGGCTCAACTTCAGTAACGATTACATCAGCACCAAGACCTTTAGCTCTAGAAGCGATGCCTCTACTGCACCATCCGTAACCGATTACTACCACTACCTTACCTGCGATCAGTACATTAGTAGCTCTCAAAATACCATCCATAGTCGACTGACCAGTTCCGTATCTATTATCAAATAAATGCTTAGTCTTACTATCATTAACAGCTATAGCTGGGAAAGGTAGCACACCTTGATTCTCCATAGCCTGAAGACGAACAATACCAGTAGTAGTCTCTTCAGTACAACCCAGAACTTCTTTGATTTGATCAGGCCTTTCTTTTATTAAAGTAGCGATAACATCAGAGCCATCATCCATGATGATCATAGGTTTAGTGTCAAGTCCGATCTGAATATGCTTGTCGTAAGTCTCAGCATCCTCACCTTTCTTCGCGAATACCGGGATATCGTAGTTCTTCACCAAAGCAGCAGCAACATCATCTTGAGTAGATAGTGGATTACTTGCAATTAAACAAGCTTCCATACCACCTTCTTTTAGGGTTATGGCTAAATTAGCAGTTTCGGATGTTATGTGAGCGCAAACTAGCATTCTCACACCAGTAAAAGGTTTCTCTTTAGCGAATCTTTCTCGGATTCTCTTAAGTACCTGCATCTCTCTTGCCGCCCACTGAATTCTCTTTTCTCCAAAATCAGCAAGCTTAATGTCAGTGATATCGTACTTAATTGTTTGAGTCATAACTACATTGTATGCGAGAATTATTTTTTTTAAACCCCCCTTGCGTTTTTTACGCATTTTTAACGTAATTTTACGGAAATATCTTGAATCGAGGATCGGCAAGTGTTAAGATAATATTCATACCTGACACTCAGAAGTTTCCATTATATTTTTAATGATGAACAATTCGTTGCAGATCTCTTAAAAAGGAATTTAGACAATAGTGTTTCACCTAAGATTTCTAAACTAGCTTTTAATGCAATTGCAAATTATATAAATCTACAGATACCAGAAGCAAATAGACAAGATCACACTATTACAAGAGAAGAGATTGCAAATATTGATTTTAAAGATTTTCTAGGTGAGGCTTCAAAGACAAGGCTTGTTGGAGCAACAACTTTAGTTGCTGCATTTCAATCTATGATCTTACTTTTCCCTAATCAACAAGATCTTGAAGATACTAAGCTTTTTCAAAGTTTTAAAAATTTAGTTAAAAAGAATGACTATCAAGCAACAAGTCAAAAAGCTCAAACCATAGATATACTGAAAAAAAGTTTAGCTAAATTGATGAAATAAACCAAACTAACTATCAAGTCTCTAAACATTAAAACTTTTAGCCCAGTGTTTTTGGCTCAAAATAAGTCAATAAACACTACATGGAAAGAGCTTTACAGACAGCAGCTACGGGAATGCAAGCCCAACAGACAAATATAGACATCATTTCTAATAACCTTGCAAACATTAACACCACAGCTTTCAAAAAATCGCACGCCCACTTCAGCACTCTATTCTCACAGATCTTGACTGCGCCAGGAGCAGTACTTTCAGATGGAAGAACTAGCCCGAATGGTGTGCAAGTAGGTCTCGGTGTTGAACTCAGCTCTACTGATAAATCTTTTATGGTCGGTAGTTTGAACAATACCAATGACCCGCTTGATATCGCGATCGAAGGTGAAGGCTTCTTACAAATAGTGACTCCAGAGGGTAACATCGCCTATACTCGTGATGGAAATCTTCAGGTAGATGGTCAGACAGGAGAACTTCTAAGTAGTCAAGGTTACTCTCTTTTCCCAAGCGTCAATCTAGGTGACAATGTTCAAGAAGTACAGATCAAAAGAGACGGTACCATCGAAGTCAAAAGAGCAGGAGTAGCGAACACTGAAGAAGTTGGTAACTTAAGATTAGCTGCGTTTGCCAATAACTCAGGTCTTATAGAAATGTCTCAGAACCTTTATCTAGACACCACAGCAAGTGGAACTCCACTAGAAGGAACTCCAGGAGAATCTGGCTTCGGAACTATACGTCAGAACTTCTTAGAGATGAGTAACGTTAAAGTTGTAGAAGAAGTAGTGCACATGATCACAGCACAGCGTGCTTATGAAGCAAATAGTAATTCGATCAAAGCAGCTGATCAGATGTTGCAGCAGGCAAATAATTTAGCTGGTTAATTAGAACGGAGGTCTTCCCTGATCCGGTGGAGGCTGATAACCAGGCTGATCTGGGTCCCAAGTCGTTTGGGGCTGAGGACCAACAAACTCATCTTCAGGTAGTATTCGTATAGGTTTTCCTCCTTCAGATTGACCTAGATTACCTTGACCTTGTGGCGACTGATAACCTGGTTTATCTATCTGTGAACCACGTTCAGACTGAGGACTTGCTGGTTTTTTCTGATTAGGTGGTGGATTATAGCCTGGATTACCTTAAGCAGGTAAACTATCTCCATAAAAAGCCAAATACTTACTTTCAAAAAACTTTTTCATTAATAATTATCCTTTTAACTTTCTGTAATGTGTATATACTTTTAGGATTAAGAAAACAATAAGAGCCTGTCTTGAAAGTTAATTAAATCAAGCGAGTCTTTTAGTCATAATACGGATCATGGCTATTTTGACCAT
>JAKVAO010000009.1 GCA_022447685.1 Candidatus Caenarcanales bacterium
CCTTCCACCATATTCACCTGAATTAAACCCTATGGAGCAAGTTTGGCAATTCCTCAAACAAAAATTTCTTGCAAATAAAGTTTTTCAAGACTACGATGATATCGTCGAAAGTTGCTCTAGGGCTTGGAATTCGTTTTTGAATATGAAAAATAAAATTAAGGAGCTATGTTCAAGAAAATGGACTGAACTCCGAAATAATTAATTTACTTGGTATTAGCTTTCCAAGTAGACATCCTCATTGATTTCTCCTTCTAGAAACGTCTTTGTTTCTTATCATAAAAGCTTAACAAAGACTTAAACTAAAGTAAAGGCTTTAGCTAAAAATCATTATTTTGGTGGAAGTTGTGAAATGGTTTTTACTATGATTTAGGTTCAAGTGCAGCAGCAATTGTTTTTAACATATCAGGATTTTTAGTTGCAGCTTCAATAGCAGTTGCCATTAAATCCATACTATTACCTTTCGCTCCCTCACCAATTTGTCCAATTGTTTCAGCCATTTGCGGACCTTCAAGCAAAGCTTGTAAATCATTTTCAGACTTAGTATCCTTCTGAGCTTCTGACTTAGTATTATCAGACTTAGCTTCAGTCTCTAAATCTTTCATTTGGAAATTAGGAGAATTCTTTAATATCTTAGCTATATTTTCAAGCATAGGCTTAGATGATGCTTCAGGTAAGTCTCTTTTCACCAAAACAGCTAAAATTTTCAAATTATTCAGTAAAGTAGCAGATCTAAAGTCATACTCGGTAGGTTTTTCCTCTCTTCTCAGCTCTACTTTAAGACCTTCATTAATAATCTTAGAAGTTTTTTCTGGTTCAAGCTTTAGAAGATTTTCCATTATCTTGTAGAAATTCTTCTCTTTTAAATCAGTTAAATCACGAAAGGCTGAATGTAATTCAGAATTTTCTGGTGTCTCTGACATACCAAGTAACTTGAATAGTATTGGAGGTTTAGAAGATAAATCTACAAATTTGTCTTGAACAAGGTTTTTAAGCTCAAGATTAGACTCGAAATCTTTATCACCACTAATTGAATAGAGGCGGAAACTTTGAGATAGCGTAGATAAGGATTTTATTGCGGCATTTGCAATTAATGGTGATTCTGACTTCTTGGTAGCCATACTTGCTAAGCGATTAATAGCTTCTTTAGCGGCATCTTTATCATCAGTTCCAAAACTATTACGGATAACTTCAGGTAGAGTATTGAATACCCTAGCGATAAATTTTTTCTCAGTGGGTCTACTGTTCAAATCATTACCAAATCCTTCATATATTGGATATACATCTTCTTTACCGTCCAAAACAGATTTGATAGCATTAGCTAATTTCTCATCACTAGATAAAAGTTGCTTAGGAATATCAGAATTCATCTCAAGTTCTATATGATGAGGAGATTCGGTGAGGACATTTACAACTTTATTTACTATTTTTAGATACGCCTCTCTATCTGATAAAGCTGCTGGATCTGATAGCTGACTAGAAAGTTGTTCAATATCTGCGCGAGGCATAGTCTCTAAAGGATTACCAGGGTCACCTTCAACTTTGCCACCAGCAACTTGAGCATCTGCGATTTCTTTTTGACTTAAAGTTTTTGGATCAGAAACCGGTTCTTCTTTTTTACTTGCACCAGTATTTGCAGGAGGCTGAGCACCTATACCTAAAGCTTGCATAATTTGTCCTAACATAAACTAAACCTCAAAATTAATAATAACACAAAAGTATATACATGTCAATGTGTGGAAAATAGGGTAAGAAAATATTTCAAATAAACAATAAAAATCCCCACCAAAACGGCGGGGATTCTATAAAAAGCCTAAAAGACTAATAGATGAGATTACTCTAACTAAGCGGCAGTAAGCGCTCTAGCTGACTTTCCCGCAGACTTAAGATCCTCACAAGCTTGCATGATACGCTTAGACATACCTTCTTCAGCTTTTTTGATGTAAGATCTAGGATCATAAACTTTCTTATTACCTACTTCACCTTCGATCTTAAGAACGCCTTCGTAGTTAGTCATAATATGATCAACTATAGGTCTTGTGAAAGTGTACTGTGTATCAGTATCTATGTTCATTTTGATAACACCATACTCTAAAGTTTCGTGGATATCAGATAGATCAGAACCAGAACCACCGTGGAATACAAGTAAGTGATCTTTAGAGAATTTCTCTTGCACAGCTGCTTGACCATCTTTCAAGATAGATGGAGTTAACTTAACGTTTCCTGGCTTATAAACACCGTGAACATTACCGAAAGTCGCTGCAAGCATAAATCTTTCATTGATTGGGCTTAAATCTTCCCAAACTTGAAGCATATCTTCTGGAGTAGTGTAAAGCTTATCGTTAGGTTGGTCAGAGTTATCAACACCATCTTCTTCTCCACCTACAACACCAGTCTCAACTTCAAGAATAATTTCATTCTTAGTGCAAAGCTCCATAAGCTCTTTAGAGATTTTCATGTTCTCTGCTAGAGGTAATTCAGAACCATCAAACATGTGAGAGTTGAAAAGATTAGGTAATCCAGCAGCTCTTCTTCTTGCAGTTTCTTCGATAAGTGGCTTCAAGAAAGTATCAACTTTAGCTGGGTGACAGTGATCTGTGTGAAGAGCGATCATGATGTCATACTTCTCAGCAAGTCTATGAATAGCTTCAGCTAAAACTATAGCTCCTAAAACCATGTCTTTTTGAGCAAGACCAGAAGCGAACTGAGCACCACCAGTAGAAACCTGGATGACACCATCAGATTTAGCTTCAGCAAAACCTTTTAATGTTGCGTTAATAGTCGCAAGTGATGTAATGTTTACCGCAGGATAAGCAAATTTTTCTTTCTTCGCTCTATCGAGCATTTCGCAGTATTGTTCGTAATTAGCTACAGGCATTTATTTCTCCTTATTTGTGACATCCAGATATATCAATAAGTTAATCAAATTCAATCTAAATATCTTACAGTGTAAAAGCACATTATTAAGCGCCAGAGCTTATTTTAACATGGAATAGAACAATTACTGTTTTAAAACTTTGTTTTTAGTTAGCTGGTGAATTATGCCTTTCGATAATTTCAAATTTTCGAATATATTGAGGTGGTAATAGTGGTTGAAATTCTCCTTGCTCATTTGGAGCTCCATAAGCAATTATACGGTCTAAACTACGACCAAATAAAGGAGTTTCATTATCATTATGAGTAAACTCATAAATAGCTGCTTGTTTTTACTATCATCACCTTTTTTTACTTTAAAACCGATATGCTAGCTACCAGGCAGCATGAAACATATAGTGGGTGGATTTCTAAAGAAATTAAGAATAAAGACTTGAGTGAAGCTCAATTTTCTCCAGAGAAAAACAATAAACAGTTATCAAAGAACTTTTTCAAAAAATCCCTTTGGAATAAATCATTATTATTTTTATAACCAGCTTCTAATAGATTAACACCAGGATACTGTGATTGGATGTAGACATTGAAAAACTGTTTTAAACCTGCAATATTTATCTTCACTTTTTCTTTTTGCACTTGAGGCAAAGCTCTATAATAGTCTGCTAAAGACAAGAAATTTGCTTCGGTTTTCTTTTTAGATTCTTGTTTAGTTAGAGTCTGCTGGATTTTTAAATGTTTTATTAATTTAATAATGCTTTTTAGAGGATAAAAAATTTCTCTAGTAGGATTGAAACTAATATAGTCTTTGTCAGATAGTGATATTAATAATCTATTTAATTCAGTATCTGATGGCATTTTTGATGAATCAATTTTTGATGACAGTAAGAGTTTAGCAGCATTTAAGTCTCTGTGAGTAGGTTTTATCGTTTTAGATTTTAATTCACGAATTTCATTAATTTCTTTGATTATTTGATTGGTAGCTTCATTAATGGATTGAGAATTTAAAAATGCTTTATTTAAGATCCCAGACTGAATTTCTATGTTTGGGATGTGTTTGATAGATTCACTTAGCTCAGGAGATTTAAATATTTGTTCCAAGAAAAGAGTTTGCATAGATTGGTAACTATAATATTCTTTAAATTCCTTTTCAATTGCTAATTCTATCTGTTCTTCTATTGTTTTCTCAGACCTATATTTTGTTTCTTTATTTAAAAAATGCGTAAAAGCTTTATCTTTAATTTCTTTTATTAAGTCATCAGTGCTCTTGTCAGTTAATTCTTTGATCAGATTAAGATTTTTAATACGTTTTAATGCTGATTCATTGTTTTTAAAAAGTACTGGGAGGGATTTAATAAATGGATTTTCTTCAAATAAAATATTTTTTGCTAAAGACTTATTTTTTATAATATGTTCAATGCATTTTTCATAATCTTGAAAATAACTTAATGTCTTTAGAATTATAGTTTCCAGGTTCTTCTCTGTTAATTTAAGATCTTTAAAAACTTCTGATTCTTTAATATGATTCTTGTATACTTCATTTAAATGAGTTCTATAAATAATTTTCTCTAGAAAATCTCTATAGAAATAGATAGAATCTTTAAGTCTGTGTTTATTTAGAGACTTTATAAAATTTCTATATTGAATAGTAATTGAGTTCAGAAATTTCTTTTTTATATCAGCTGCTTTTAGATTTTTTCCTTCATCTATTAGCTGTGAAAGTTTATAGTCTAAATTATCATCAGAGCTTATTATCTCCAAATAAGTAGATAGGATATCATGTTTCCATTGTGGTGATTGTAACAAGCTTTCTTTGATTTCGTCTTTATGCTTGATATTGAAATTATCTCTTATTTCAGAAAATATTTTACTTTTTGTTGTATTGTCTAGAATGACTTCCCTGTTAGTAGATTTTTTTATTTCAGCAGTCTTTTTTGTTCTAGCATTAGCTTTTTTTACATTTTGTTCTGTAGTATCACTAGTAATTATATGTTGCTGAATTGGCTTGGCATAATACTTCTCTTTTTTTGAGTCTTCTAATATTTTTTCTAAAAGTGGTCTTAGCTTTGAGTCTAAAAATACTTGGGAGAAATATAAGTCACCTTCCTTTAGATAGGCTCCACCAGCTTTTAATTCACTTTTTATCTCATCTTTTATCTTAGTTTTTATCGATATTAAAGCTTTATCAATAGTTTCTGTTGTAAATCCAGTGAAATTTCTTTTTGCAAAGCTTTCGAGTGTTTCAAATTCGTGTAATTTAATTAATTTTGATTTTTCGAGTTCTAAGTAATTTTTGATGGCTATTTCAACAACTTCAGGATTATAAGTTAAATGATCAGAATCCTCGTTTAAATGAATTGCTGTAAAATGATTTTTCTCCTCCTTAAACTCCAATTCTTTATTTATAGCTTCTTCTTGTAAATTTTTCTCTAGTATTGCTTTTATTTCAGCATCACTCATATTTGTTAAATTAAAATACATACTCTCTTGAGCCTTTCTGAATACTTGCTCTAAAGTTTGGAAACCTCTAAATTTTTCTTTTAATTTTTCATCTTTATCAATAGTTTTTAAATTTATCCCTTGTGGAGGAACGACTTTTTTATCAGAATTATTATTATCAATTGAATAATCTAGAAGATTATTAATTGTAACGTGTGAAAAATTTGAGTTGTTTAGATTCAACTGGATTATATGCACATCTTTTTCCAAATTATCACTTTGCCTTAGTGCTCTTCCAACAATTTGCTTCAATTTTAAAATATTATTTACTGGACTTAAAATCCAGACAATTTCGACATCTTTATTATCAAAACCTTCTTCAAGCATTCTTACACTAGATAAAGCTTGTACTTCTGAACCTTTTAATTGATTTCTTGCTTTTTTTCTTTCATTATCAGTTTGAGCCGAAGTGTAAGTTTTTGTCTTTAGACCCAGATCATCATTGAATATTTCTGTCATCCTTTCAGCAATATCTATTGAAGGTGAGATTAGTATATGTTTTTTATCTTTGAAAAGATCTTGATTATCTTTATAGAAAGATTTTAATCTTTCCTCAAAAGACTCAGTGTATAAATTTTCTTGATTTAAAGAATTTGAATTTATATCTTCACCTATGGAACTGTTTTCATAACCTAATGAGTCGATATCAAGTTTATGATCTTTAAAATCCAAGCTTAAGTATTTAAATGGTGCGATAAATTTTTTCTTAATGGCATCTTTGAAATTTGAAATTGACTTAATAACTTTATAATGACTCTTAGCTGTCTTCTCTGGATTGATGTAAACAAAAGAATTATCAACACGAACTAATTCTCTATCTGGGGCAGGACTTAAATAGTAATGATCTGGGGTTGCTGTAAAACCAACTAGTAAAGATTTAGAATCTTTTTTTAGATTTGATAGTTTTTGCATTATCTCTTGATCATAGAATCTGTGAGCTTCATCTATTACTATAAGGTCAAATGGCTCTAAAGACTCATGTTTTTTTTGAAAAGAATTTGTAACTGCAATAACGACATCTGAACCATTATGATCAAATTTACCAATACCAAATTCTTTAAGCTTAGCTGATGAGAGATTTTTTATATCACGTTCAGGGAGGAATTCTGATAATTTTTCTGCGATTTGTATCGCAAGATCTAATCTATGACAAAGAAACAAGATTTTTTTATCTTTGCCAATAGAGCTAAATAAGTGAGAAGCAAAAACACTTTTACCTATTCCTGTAGGAGCTACAAATTGAATATCACCTTCATTTTTAGAGTCCGAAATGTTTAGCTCTTTCATTGCTGAGTTTACTTCACGCCAAAATATTTCTAAGGGTTCTCTCATTTCAAAGTTTTGCGGTAAAAAGCGTGCAAGATTATTTCCAGTATTACTTTGGTAATCTAATATTTGACGCAAGTCAGTAGCTTCAGAAGACAAGCTATCTCTTTCATTCATACTCGCTTTATCCAAATCAGTATCACTTTTTATTTTTCGTGCAAGCTGCTTTTCATAATCACTTAAGGCAGGCTCTAAAGATTTATAGTAATTAAAATTATTTTTAAGAACTCCAAGCGATGTTCCTTTCAAAGCTAAGAATAAATTATCAAAGTATCTTTGCATTATTTATTAATTATAAGTATCGAGCAAACCTTGAAGCTTAACGTTACGCATAGGATATCTCATTTTTCTTAGAGCTTTGCTTTCAATTTGTCGAATTCTTTCACGGGATAGATTAAACATTCCGCCTATATCGTCTAAGTTAAGAGCTTTAGCATCTGAGGTGCCAAAACCATGTCTAAGCTTTAATACATCACTTTCTCGAGGACTAAGTTCTTCATTCAATACTGAGTCAATAAGCTGATGTTCCTCCATTTTTTCGGCATATTCCATTGGTGAGAGAGTCTTATCGTCTGGAGTTTGATGTGCTAAAGTATTTGGCATTTGTTCACTATTGAATACTTCTGAGTAAGGAGTTCTTTGGTTGTCAACTTTTATCAATCTATCTATTGAAGAAGATCGTCTTCTTATAGAACCATTTAACTTCATTTTATTTTTTTTGGTTACCTTCTGTAATATTTGTGGTGATCCAGTTAAGAATCTCATTTTGGAAGATAATTTTTGACGAGCTCTAATAAGAGCACCATGAAGCGATGTTGATAATGCAAGTCTTCCACTAGCAAGTTTTGGGGCAGCATTTTTTAGCCCTTGAGGGAAATCTGTTATAAATTCATTTATTAACTCTCTTGCTGTATTATCAATAGCTTGAATTTCATCAACACTAGTAAGCCCCTTTTTACGATTCTCTATTGTACTCTTATCGCTGTTAACTTCTCGTAAATTTACGGCTTCTGTTAAGATTTTTGCATTATCAGTTGCAAATTTGATTATTAGAGGCATATTCAGAAGCATTATTTTTTGCTCTATATCTCTATTAAGATCACTATCTACGAGATTTTGATCTTGGAGTGCAAGTTTATATAAGTCGTCTTCAAAATTATCAGAATCTACAATTTTCTTAATATCTATAGCAAAATCTATATTTATTTTACTTTCTTTTAGATAGTCTCTAAAATTATCCATTGCTTTTTCTTTTCCATAAACGCCTTTCTCTAAATCATAAATCTTTTTTACCGTTATAATTTCATCTAACTGATCCTGATTAGCTAGGATTTTATTCTCGTCTATAGGATTATTGTTTGCATATTCTGCTGATAATTCTCTGGTTCTAGCTTTAACATAGCTATTAAACTCTGGTCTAGTAGCTTCTGAATAAGCAAAACGTTCACCTTTCTGTATAGTTTCTTTAGCTAAAGGTCGCATTAGACTGTAGATCTTTTCAAAACCAAGTGAAGAACTATTTCCTATACGGAATAAATTAGCGAAATATTGATCATAAAATTTATCTGCTTGATCGGATTTCAAAATATCATCCATTTCTGGAATTAAGCTTTCTAAAATTTTGATTTCGTTATCCTCGCTATTATTTTTTTTAAATAAATTTGTATATAACTGATTGAAAATATCATCTGCTAATTGTTTTGGGTTACTAGTAATTTCACTTTCAGCTTGAATATTTTCCTTCTTATTAGCTTGAATTTCTTTTTTAATAGAAGACTTCTTAGCTTGTGTTTTTGTGGTTTTAATTTCCTTTTCAGTGTTAAGACTATTATTGTTGTCCATGAAGTTTATATCTTCTTGGTTAGGTGCTTTAAGTTTAAGGTCTAAATTGTACTCAAGAAAATTTTCAGGATCAGTAACTTGATTGAGAAATTGAATTAATTGATCCGATGATGCTGAACTTTGTTTAAGTAATTCAGGAAGAGATTTTGGTATAGATTTTAACGATGATGAATCTAAATATCCATTGCCAGTTTCAGTCCCAAGTTCTGAATATGCTTCGAAATCACTTAATCTTTTCAATGCTAAGGATCTATTGTTTTTAATTGCATTGATGAAATCATTATTTGCTTTTTCATCTAGATTAATTCCTAAATTTATATCTGCTTTATTTGCAGATTCTATTAAAGTGTTCATCTCCTTTAAATTCATTCCTAAACCTATTAAAAAATAAGATACTGTCTCATTTTTAATCTGTTCAATACTGAAACCTGTTAATTTTTTTGAGATAGACTTTAGATTAATTTCTGAACCAGCATCTGAGGTTATTGCAGAGTTGATTTTATTTAGTTGAGAAAATTCTTTTAAAGCATCAGTTCTTAAAATACCCTGACTAATCTCATTAACTAAGTTTTCATTGGAATTATAATAATCATAAGTTTCAACATGCGTAGCTAGCTTATCAATTTTTTGACTAAGTCTATTCATGAAACTATCATCTAATTCGATTCTTAAATTTCTATCTCTCTGTTGTAGTTGCTTCAACTCTCTACTAGCTTGATTTGAGATATTCTCAGTCTTCTCTGTTGCTTGGATCTTGGTTAAATTGTTTACAAATTCTAAAACTTTATTTAAATCAGCATCTATTTGCTTAAATTCATTAATTTTTTTCATACCAATTCGTGTACTTTCGCTTGGGAAAATTAATGTTCCTGTCTTTGCTTCCGACAATTTTCTAATATTATTTGTAACAGTTTTTTGGATTTCTTTTATTTGTTTTGGGAAGTTTTCTTTACTAATATCTTGTTTAGACTTGTCATCTCTTATAAATTGATTGATTCTAGAAAGAGTATTGCTAATTTCCATAGCCGCAATAATAACGAGTGTTATGTTGAAAAGTCAAATTTCTGGAGGGTTCTTTAATAAGTATTAATATTTTTCGACATCATAATTCTTAGAATTTCTGGATAATCTTCTTGCATTTCAGTTAATGTGATAAGCGGGCTTGTAAAATTAAAGAGGGCTAATAGCTCCTGCTTAAATTTGCATAACTATAAAAAGTTAAACAGTGCAATAATTAACATCAAAATTCTAACTACAAGCCAGCAACACTAGCCTGAACAGCACCACTATTATTAAGCACCATAACCTCAACAAGAGGGTACCTTCTAGCACTATTATCTAGGAAGCTATACAAGTTATGTGAGATTAAAGTCTGTAATTTAACTGAGTAATCCTCAATATGCTTAACAGGTTCACCCTTTAGTGTCTCTTCAAGCGATTTTTGTGCTGAATTACAAAGTTTTATCAGTCCCTTTCTAAAGCTATGCTCATCGAAGCCATAAGGCAGTAATATACCTTTGGTTTCTATCTCAGGAGTCACACAGAACTGACCATAGGCATTGATATTAACAATAATCAGAATAAATCCATCACTAAGTATCATTCTTCTCTCTAGGATAATGTCATCATCTAGCCTACCAACATTATCGTTATCGATAAGTAGAATTCCAGCATCGACTCTATCTAGGACTTGGCATTTACCATCTTGCATCTCAAGAATATCACCATTATCAAGCACAAAAATCTTCTCAGGATCAACACCACACTTAACCCCAGTCTCACCATGCTTCAAAAGCATTCTATACTCACCATGGCAAGGCATAAAATTATTCGGGCGACACAAATTTATAAGCATCTTTTGCTCTTCTTGGCTAGCGTGCCCAGAAACATGAATAATATGATCTTTACCATAAATCACATCTGCACCTCTAGCAAAAAGATTATTCACAAGACCATTAACTGATTTCTCATTACCTGGGATAGGTGAAGCACTGACTATGACCTGATCACCAGGCTGAATCTTCACATACTTATGCTCACCACGAGCGATACGAGAAAGAGCCGCAAATTGTTCACCCTGACTTCCAGTAGTCAAAATCACTAAATCCTCAGGAGGGATCTTATTAATTTCTTCTTGTTTAACTATAAAGTTGTCAGGGATTGAGATATAACCAAGCTCTTTAGAAATATTTGCCAGGTTTATCATAGATCTACCAAAGATAGAAACTTTTTTATTTGCTTGTAATGCAAGCTGCAAAACTAATTTCACCCTACTAACCTGACTTGCAAAAGTAGTAATCAGAAGCTTCTTCTGCGCGTTAAAAATTAATTCTTTAATCTTAGGAATAACAGCCTTCTCAGAAGGAGTATAACCAGCACGCTCAGCATTAGTACTGTCACTAATCAGTAGATCAACACCTTCATCGCCAGCTTTAGCAATGCTTCTAATATCAAAATATTGATTCTCTATAGGACTGTGATCGAATTTGAAATCACCACTATGAACTATTCTTCCAGCAGGAGTATCTATTATCAAACAAAAACTATCAGCAATACTATGGTTATTACGCACATACTGCACTGAGAAATACTTTCCGACTTTCACTTTATCTCTAGCCTTAGTCCAAACCAACTTCTGATTTAGAATATTAGCTTCTCTAAGCTTATTCTGTACTAGTGCATAAGCAAGTCCTGGAGCATAAATAATAGGGATGTTGATCTCACGAAGTATAGGAACTATACCTCCAATATGATCTTCATGACCATGAGTAACAATCATAGCCCTGATCTTGTCTTTATTCTCGACAATATAATTCAATTTAGGTAAAACAATATCTACCCCAATCATGCTCGTAGTCGGGAAAGCTAAGCCAGCATCCACCAGCATAATATCGTCGCCACACTCAAAAACCCAGGTATTCTTTCCAATCTCAAAGAGTCCGCCAAGGGAAATAACCTTCACCTTCTTCTCTGGATCGTATTCTATTTCACTAGATTCATGTTTAATAGTCTTAGTAACAGCCTTCACCTTGCCACTACTAGACTTCAAAATTCTTCTTGTTTGGTTCGTTATTTTATTACTCATAACAATTATTTAAGTAAAATCGTATAGAAATCTATGATTTATGAAACAAGTTCATTCTCTGTTTCTAGCACTGCCTCAATCATTTTCTTAAGATTGATTTGCTTATCTAAAGGCAGAGCCAACATAGGACTTCTTAGTCTTGCAGAACAGATACCCAAACCACCTAAAGCAGCTTTGACACCGATAGGGTTAGTATCTGCAAATATTTCCTTCATCACAGGGAATATTTGGACATGAATCTGTCTTGCTAGTTCATTATTCCCAGAAAGATAAGCTTCTATCATTTCTTTCATTTTCGCGCCAAGAACATGAGAACTAACAGAAATAACTCCATCAGCACCGATACTCATCATCGCAAGTGTCAGTGTATCTTCGCCTGAATAAATCTTGAAAGCGTTATTATCAAGCTCTGTTCTGATACTAGTAATCAAATCAAGATCACTACTAGCTTCTTTAAGAGCTACTATATTTTTGTTATTGATAGCAAGCTCAACTACGGAGTCTGCACTTAAACTAACCCCAGATCTAGACTTCACGTTGTAAAGAATAATAGGTAATTTGGTATTTCTAGCAATATCACTAAAGTGATTAATCATGCCTTTCTGGTTAGGTTTATTATAATAAGGACAAACGAGTAGAACCCCATCTGCACCAAGCTCTTCAGCACGTTTCACTGAACTAATAGAAGTCTTAGTTGAGTTAGAACCTGCACCAAATATAATCTTAGTATCGTAACCTTTATCCTTCACATATTTAAGCACATGAGCAAGAAACTCCTCCTCTTCTATATGCTCAAGAGTAGGTCTTTCACCAGTAGTTCCAGCAATAATAATCGAATCAGTACCAGTCTTAACTAAATGATCAATAATTTTCTCTGCTGCAATATAATCAATACGGCTAACATCATCCTCTTTGAAAGGAGTTACCATTGCTGTTATTAGTGAACCGAAATTGATCATTGAGAACTCCTATATTATACCTTGTTTTATCATAGATTCAGCAATTTGAATAGTATTTAGCGCTGCACCTTTCCTCAAATTATCAGAAGCAAGCCATAAATTGAAGCTATTATCTCGACTCTCATCAACTCTTATCCTACCTACGAAAGTCGCATCCTTACCAGTAGACATAGTTGGCATTGGATACAATGATTGCTCCGGATCATCCAAAATGCGGATATTAGGATTATTCGAAATAACTTCCTTAAATTCTTTAACAAAACTTGGGTTTTTCAGTTCGATATTCACACTTTCACAGTGACTAACCATAACTGGAACCCTAACAGCAGTACAAGTAAGCTTCAGGTCGGCTATACCTAGAATCTTTCTAGACTCCTCGATAACCTTAACTTCTTCTTTAGTGTAACCATTATCCATAAACACATCTATATGTGGGACCAGATTAAAAGCTAGTTTCTGATTGATATGCTTAGCTTCAAAATCTTCACCATCCAGAACCTTCCTAGAGCTTTCCTCCAGCTCTTGCATAGCTTCTTTACCAGCACCAGAAATACTCTGATAAGTACTAACAACAACTCTTTCTATCCCATATTTATCAGCCAAAGGCTTAAGTATACAAACAAGTGGAGCAGTCGAACAATTAGGGTTAGCGATTATACCTTTGTGTTCTTTCAGTGCCTCAGGGTTAACTTCTGGAACCACCAAAGGTACATTCTGGTCCATTCTAAAAGCACTGGAGTTATCGATAATGACAGCGCCTGCTTTCACTATGGAGTCAGCATATTCTCTACTAACACTAGAGCCAGCAGAAGCTAAAACTATATCTATGCCTTCGAAGGAATCGTGCTTAGTCTCTTCGATAGTGAAACTTTGACCATTCTTAGCCGTGATGGTCTCACCAGCTGTTCTCTTACTTGCAAGAAGCTTAATAGATTCAAATGGAAAATCGCGCTTAATCAATATATCTAATAACAAACGACCAACATTTCCGCTTGCACCAAGAATAGCAAGTTTATATTTCTCAGACATTAATATAATAATAACTTATTTACGGAAGCAAAGAGCTTACAGCATTCAAATCGAAAGGATTCATGATACTTATAATCTCATTAATTCCAGATTGACTATAAACTGTATCAAGAACATTATTAACCAATTGAGCATCATCAACATTCTGAATAACTAAATCATCTTTTTCTTCGATAGCATCAGAAGCTTCTGAACGGAGCCTATCAATGATTTCACTATACTTAGACTTCATAACATTGAAGTTGGTCATAGCTGTATCCATGGCTACTTTATCGATACCAGTAGCTTTTTCATTGAAGGCAGAACCAGCAATAGTATCGAAATCACTGTTATTAGTTAAATTATCAGTAACCGAAATAGTAGTTAACTTCTCACCCAAGAAACTTGAAAGTCCAAAACCAGTTTCATCTACTAGCAATGTAGGCTTAAGTTTAGAATACTCAGGTAAAGTTAATAAGTCATATTCACCAATAATAGTACTAGTATCATCTGCGATATATAAGTCTGTACCTTCGATTCTCACACCACCTTTACCTATACTGGATACCTCATTCTTAAACTTCAAGTCACCAGTTTCCCTATCCCAAACAGTAACATTATTAGTAGCATCACCAGCTGCAATAAATCTATCATTGAAATCTACAGCATCTAAAAGATTTTGAGTTGAGCTATGCGAGAAGAAAGTATCGCCATCAGCTGTTGAAAGTAAAGCAGCAGCTTGATTAGCAGCATTAGAATTATAAATCTCAATCTTTCCAGTATTGGTTCCTGAAGTATCACTAGAACCAGAAGCTACAGCAACTTCTATAAAACCATTTTTAGCTGCGTCAATAGTTCCACTATTTGTATGAAAAGCAACGCCTGTACCAAATCTATCTCCAGCGTTTGCCCCTTCGAGATTTAAATCGACAGAATTATAACCATTGCTAGATGAAAATACTTGTACTTGCCCTCTATTGGAATCATAATTTTCATCAGCAACTGCAAGTTTAATATCTGATCCTGAACTGTAGGCAGTTAGGGAATCGACCCCAGCTAAACCGGTAATTTTATCAATTTCATTTCCACTATTAACATCGAAAACATAAACTGTTTCTTTAGTTTCAGAATAAACAAAAGCTCTGTTGCCTGCAATTGTAACCTGTTCACCAAATTTATCACCGTCAGCTATAGTATCACTGGTGACCTCAAGCTCTACTCTTGAAACATTAGAACCATCATATCTATAGACAAAAGCAGATCCACCATGTGATTCAGAACCATTCACATCTAAGTCAGCCGTTCTTTCAAAACGCATTTGATCACCGATCTTATGAGTTTCATCATCATCAATATCATAGTATTTTATATCACCTTGCTTTTGAAAGACAATATTTCCTGCTTGGTGGAACTGAGCATCACCGTCAATGACATATTCTTTATCACCAACTTTGTGGAAAATATTTTGACCACCTAATTGATACTTGGTGTCACCTTCTACATGGTATTTGGTGTCACCTTCTACATGATAGAACTTATCACCTACTTTGTGATACTTTTCATCACCGATTGCATGGTATTTGTTATCGCCTACTTTGTGATACTTTTCATCACCGATTGCATGATATTTGTTATCACCTACTTTGTGGTACTTTTCATCACCGATTTCATGATATTGGTTATCGCCTACTTTGTGATATCTTTCATCACCAGCTTGATGATACCTAGTCTCACCTTGATAATATTCTCTTTCAAAAGAACCAGCAACATGCTGAATAGTGTCACCTGCATTAAAAGTATAAAGTAGTGTTGAACCAGCTGTATCATAAATTTCAATAGTAGAGTCAGCAATAATTGTATTACCACCAGCATCCAAGGCGTTCCCCATAAGAGTTCCATCTGGACCACCTGTTACAACATTAGCAGTCAAAGATTCAGAAGCATAAGTTATAACTGTAACTCCGTCATTTTCAACCATAGTTTCGCCACCAGAAAAAGTCATAATATTACCATCATTACCCTCATCTTAATTCTTTGCTCACCATAAGTATCTGTTTCAAGACTCGCTGTAAAATCTGCTGCAGACATTATTTGAGCTACACACGCATTATCTCTTACAAAAAGTCTCTGCTCGCCATAAATATCTGTATTTCCACTTGAGCTAAAATCGCTCGCTTCCATACTCATTATGCTGCCATCATTCTCTTTCATTAAGATTCTCTGATCACCATTACTATCTGTTTCAAGACTCGCCGTAAAATCTCCTGCAGACATTGTTTGAGCTACACCCGCATTATCTCTTACAAAAATTCTCTGCTCGCCATAAGTATCTGTATCTCCACTTGAGCTAAAATCGCTCGCTTCCATACTCATTATGCTGCCATCATTCTCTTTCATTAAGATTCTCTGATCACCATTACTATCTGTTTCACCACTTGCTGTAAAATCAGCTGCATCCATAATTAAATCAACACCTACATTATCAGTTACAAATATTCTAGTTTCACCATAGCTATCTATATCAGTCTGCCCTGGATCACTAAAATCAGCAGTACTATAATCATAAGTAGTAGAACCATCGTTACCTAAAATATAAGCCCTAGAAATAGTTTCATCGCCATATGTAACACTCTCAACCTTACCAGGATCAGCTGTAGCATTATCCAAATCAGATTCAGTGTAATCATAAGTATTACCACTATTATCAAGTACATAACTTCTTTTGATTGTTAAATTAGCATCATAGATAACATTCTCTACTTCTCCAAATGATAAAGCTGCACCATCAAGATCACTACCATCGAAGGTTATAGCGTTACCATCATTATCTCTTACAAAAATACCGTTCACACCGTTCTGGACATCAGTACCAGCACTAAGTTCTGCCATATCATAAGTTTCAACAGTTGAACCATTATTTGCAACCTTTAAAACCCTATCTGTCCCATAACTATCAGTATTAGTATCAGTAATACCGTATTGCTCGTCAACACTTGAGTTATAACTCGCATCTCCTATAGCAGCAGCGATACTAGCTGAATCCCAAGTTTGGACATTACCAGCATTATCAGTTACTCTTACTTTACCAGTAGGAGAACACCTGCTCTCATGGAGCCAGTATATCCGATACCATTTGAAGAATTTGTTGCATCATTTAAATACTGTGCATCATACCTAAAAGTCTGATCATCAATATCCAATGCAGCAAGCTTGCCACCAGCTTCAGCGTCTAATTCAGAACTTGAGTATGTTAAAGTATTATTACCAAATTCATCTGTAATTGCGATACCTCCAAGTCTGAATGTGTCCGGACCAACTATTTCAGTTTGAACATTACCTGCTAAAAGCTCTGCTCTAGTATAAGTATTCACTGAACCATCTGCATTATACTTCTCAGTTTCAGTCTGATAATACATTAGATGATTTCTGAAATTATCTGGTCCAGCAGTTGTAGCTGGAGTATTTGCTGTAGCTGTCGTCCTAGTTTGCGTATCAAACTGATCGTACATAGCCTCTCCAATTGTAGCCATATAGTCAGCATTATCTTTAGTTGAAGCAACTATATAAAGATTATTACTGCCATCTTCATATGCGTCCATCCTATAACCAAATTCTAAATCAATATATGAATTACTTAACTGCTCGTTTATAGTCCCTGCTTGTACTAACGCCAATAGAAATATCTTCCTCTGCAGACACTGATGTTATCGCAGTGTTATTATATTTATAAATATACAATCTACCGTCATTCTCAGCAATATTGGTATCCCCTGGACCGTCTCTATTATCAGCTGTAGGACCAGAACTAATAATATAAGAACCTGTTGTTTTTAGAGTAGAACCTAGAGTAGATTGAGCAATGTTATCACCACCACCAGTATACGCAGTATCTAAAGCTGCACCCAAAAACTCACCTTCAAGGTCAACGAAGAATGTATCTGAAAGACCAAGTCCAGTTCTAGCATCAAAGCTAAAACCACCGCCGAGCACACTTTCACCATTATAAGTATCATTAGCAACAATATCCATGATTTCAGTCAGTTGAGTATTGATTTCAGCCTGCATCTGATCTCTATCATCGTCTGTTAAGGTAGCATCATTATCTACAGCATCATTTACAATTTCTTGCATTCTAAGAAGTCTTGTCTCGACTTCATCAAATGTCAAGAGGCTGTTTTCAAGTCTATTAGTAAAAGAAGTTAAACTCGCTGCAACATTGGTTAAAGATTTAATATCAGAATCAAAAGTAGCTAAACTCTGAACTTCGTTATAATCAACACTGGACCGCCGGTCTACATTTCTAGTGGTAAAGTTGTAAACTCCTCTTTGGAGTTGCAGAGCTCTAATATCTAGTGACACTAAAGATGCAATGCTACTGTTAATATAAACCATTACAATTTCTCTCCAGAATTCAGTCAAATATACGAGCTTACACTAAAGTCATACCCTAAACATATGAGTGGCTAACAGTCTATACAGTATTGGTTAGCTTATCTTGAATTTTCTTTAATCTTTCTTTTATTTTCTCTTCACCTAAGAGATGAGCAATTAAACCAATATCAGGACCACTAGTTTTCCCACTAATAGCTATTCTTGCTGGCATAAATAGTTTTTTACCATTTAATTCTAGGATCTTGCCAACGCTATTTAAAGCGTTTTTAAAAGAAACAGGATCAGCAAAATTAATACCATCAGCATCGATAAGTATTAACAGCTTCTCTACAATTATTTTGCCATCTTCAAGAGTTTTAAGTATTTTGTCTTCAACAACACTAAAATCTTCAAAGAAGTAATCAATATGTATATCTACTTCGTCAAATTTATCAAGGCTATCTTGGATACCTTTAAGCATAGCTTCAATCTGGTCTTGACTATACTTATCAGTTGTTTTCAAAGAAAACTTAGAAAATTCAGCACAATTATTCAAAATATCAGCATAATCTAGCTTGCTAATATACTCTCTGTTATACCAATTCAATTTCTTAATGTCATAAATCGCTGGGCTTTTACTAACAGCTTCTATATCAAATTCATCTGCAGCTTCTTCTATAGAGAATAGTTCTCCAAGCTCTTCATCGTTATAACTAGTCCCTACTAAATAATTAACTAGAGCTTCAGGTAGATAGCCTTGCTTCTTATACGTATCTACTGAAGCGATATCTCCATGCTTTCTTTTAGAGAGTTTTTGTTTGTCTTTAGTAAATATCAAAGGTAAGTGACCAAATTCAGGCACTGAAAAACCAAGTGCTTCATATATAGCTATCTGCTTAGCAGTATTACTTAAATGATCTTCACCTCTAAAAATATGAGATATTTGCATAGCAAAATCATCGACAACTACAGCGAAATTATATAAAACCTGTCCAGAGGACTTCTGGATTACTGGATCACCACCAAGGTCTTTAGTATTGATAGACATTTCACCACGAATTAGATCATTCCAGAGAATATCCCTATCAGCTCCTAAATTCAATCTCACAACAAAAGGCTTGCCTTCACTTTCAAACTTCGCTTGATCTGCCTCAGATAAATTACGAGAACGATTATCATAACGAGGAATTTCTTTATTAGCTTGCTGCTTTGCACGCATTTCATCTAATTCTTCTTTGCTTGCAAAGCACTTATAGGCTTTGCCTTCACTTAGAAGCTTGGTTATATACTTTTTGTGAATAGCTTCACGAACAGATTGTTTAACGATATGACCTTCACTAAGACCTGTCATCTCAGCGCCTTCAGGAGCATCTTCAGAGCTTGGATCATCCCAAGAAATATTTAGCCATTTGAAACCATCTAAAATCTCATTCGTAAACTCTTCTTTACTTCTCTCTTTATCAGTATCTTCTAAACGAAAAAGAAAATCGCCACCGTGATACCTAGCGAAAAGCAAGTTGTAAAGAGCAGTTCTAACTGTACCTAAATGTAAGTTTCCAGTTGGACTTGGAGCAATTCTAGTTCTAACTTTCTTGAATCGTGATTCAGACATTGCTTAATATTTTACCCTGAAAGTTAAGATCAGTTAACATTAGCTGCCAAAACACTAGCAATCTTAGCTGAATAGCTTAAGCTCAAACCTATTGATTTGGAACTGACATCTTGACCGTTATTAATAATGTTACGATCATTTGGAGTAATTTGTTGATTAGTTGTAGAACCCAGAGTAAACCTAGGAGTATTATTCTTAGCTACAATATCTTCAAATAATTTGATTTGATCAGGTCCTTCTCCCCATGACTGATCCATTTCCATAGCAAAAGCTCCGTCGTATTCTTGGATAATTTTCATAGTCATAAGATCTTTAAGAGCGCTTATCTGTTCCTCAGTAAAATTTTGAGACCCAACAGCATCATCAAATTCAAGAAAAGGTATTGTAATAAATTTTGGATCCTTGCCACCTACGCCAAAAACGCCACCTTCTTTCTCTGTGTACACATCTTTATATGGTGCAAAAAAATTGGCAAGTTCAGAACCTGCTGGGATATTACCTGTATAGTCTTTAAGTGAACCATCTTCTTTATTAAACTGCATATAGTTTACAGTCATACTTAAAATAGTTTTCCCTCTGTCTTTAATATTATAAATAGCAACAGGAGGAGAACCTTTCTTGCTTAATTCACGGTCTATTTTAGTCTCAATACTAAGTTTTTGATTTTTAGCTTTCTTACCTTTAGTAGGTTTTAACTCAATCTCTCCAGTAAATTTATTTGATTTTTTCTCAAATTTAATAGCATCTAGGTTTTGAACCTGAGCTTCACTAGCTAGACTTTGGATTTTTGTTTGGATTTGATTTTTCAGAGTATCCATTTCGTCTTTGCTCTGTGCTGGATTAATAAAAGTTGGAGTACATAATTCAAAACTTTCTAATTGTGCTTCAAGACCATCTGTCTCTTGTCCGTTTTCTCTTGCATAATTAATGCTAGAACTCAAATTCTGTATTTGCTGAGTTTGATCAGCAAGCGGTATTGCTTTTCCAGAAGGACTAACTCCTAATAATTTATTAAAGTAAGGACCACTTGAATAACTGGATATTAAATCTATATCTGTTGCGCCATCTTTCTGTGCATTCCTCATCGCCTCTAGAATAAGAGCTTCTGAAGCACCAGGAAATTCTTTATCAGAAGTATTTACTAACCAACTTGCAAAAAATTTCTCCCCCTCTATTTTTGATTCTAGAACGGATATATATTTACCTTCTTTTTTAAGGGCATAATAAGTATCACCATCTTGCTTGAGTTTCAATAATTTAGCTTTAACTTGCTTGCCATCCTTATTTTTCACTTTAATATTAGAAGCTAAAGTCTCTGGACGCTCATCTTTAGTCTTAGCTTTTTCTGCTTGCTCAAACGCATCAATAGTACTTACAGGATAGAAGGGAATAGTATATGGCTTTTGTAAACTCTGTTTAATCTGAGGAGCTGCAATTGCATTAGTAGGGTTTATAGAACCTGAAGGAGGCTGTGAAATTTGAGTGAAAAGACTTTGCTCGCTAACATTTCCACCCTCATTAGCTTGATTAAAATTATTAACAGTACCCTGAATCTTAGGGAACTGGTTCTCTCCTCTATTAATCACAATAGCTATATTGTATTACATATAGCTAATTAATTTCAGAAAATTCTCTTGAACTTATAATATTTTTCTCTTCACTAATTTGAGGAAAATCTGCCCTGTAGTGACAACCACGACTTTCTTCTCGTCTTAGAGCGGATTTAATAATAATTTCAGCGATTTTACTAGCTTTATAATTCTTGCTTTGCTGAAGTTCATTCAGTGCTGCTGTTAATTTCTCAGAATTTCTCACTAAACCCATAGATTTAGAGATAATACTTCTAATCAAAGCCAAATTCTTTTGTTCTTCCTCAGTCTTAGAGTAGGAATCTGTAATCTCATAGTTCGATGCAAGTGAATAATCTTCAGCAACAAAGTTATCTGTGTTCACTGAATCATCTATAGATTTCAAAATATCATTAGCTACAAATTCAGGCATCACAATACATTCAAGTAATGAATTGCTAGCAAGCCTATTTGCTCCATGCAAGCCTGTAGATGCAGCTTCACCAAGAGCATAAAGTCCCTCAAGCTTAGTTTTACCGTTAATATCAGTCTTAATTCCACCCACAGTATAGTGAGCAGCAGGTCTAACAGGTAACATCTCCTCACTGAGATTGAAACCGTTCAGTTTACAGAAATGAGCAATATTAGGGAATTTATTCTCGATCTCATCTTCAGACCAACAAGTCAAATCCAAATATACATAATCAGCTTCAGTAGCCTTGATCTCAGCTTCAATAGCTCTACTGACCAAATCTCTAGTCGCAAGCTCGGCTTTAGCATCATATTTGTGCATAAAAGCTTCACCATGAATATTCTTGAGAGCAGCCCCAGCACCTCTCACTACTTCAGAAATTAGAAAACAAGACTTGGTACTAGATGCTTTCTTAGAAAACTTCGTAAAGAAAACTGTGGGATGAAACTGAACAAATTCTAAATTCTCCAATTCAGCACCAGCATCATAAGCCAAAACCAAACCATCTCCAGTGAGTATCCCAGGTGTAGTATGGTCTTCATATAGCCCTGCAAAGCCACCTGATGCGATAATCGTATTAGGAGCCTTAATATCAATCAGCTCTCCAGAAACTGTTTTCAGCCTTGCACCAACTACTTTATCTTCTGATTTGAGCAAAGATAATGCTTCAGTACCTTGGGAAATAGCTACATTCAAATTACAAGAAACATTATCTAGTAAAGGCTTCATAAGAGCTCTTCCTGTTGCATCAGCAACGTGTAAAACTCGTTTAAAACTATGAGAACCTTCAAGATGAAAATCTTTATCGAATTCAACCCCAAGACCAATAAACTCTTCGACTCTAGTCCAAGCCTCTGACAAAACTTTCTCAACCACTTCAGATTTAGCTAAACCCTTAGCTGCTCTCAAAGTATCTTGGATATGACTTTCTAGCTTATCTTCAGGATTCCACGGACTAACGACAGCAACACCACCTTGTGCGTACTTGCTAGAGCCTTCAGTAACAGCTTCTTTTGCACAAACAAAAACAGATAAACCAGCCTGAGCTAACTTCCTAGCCAAATTCAAGCCAGAAATCCCAGAACCAATGATTAAAGCATCAAAATAATATTTCATGATTGCAGTATTTATAATTTTACAACTTTAGCTTAGTTCTTTACTGAAATTATATATCGCTTTTGCAATAACTTTAGAATTCTTATCCTGAAATTCAGTACTCGTGATTAAATCTGACTCTTCTGGATGTATCAAAAAACCCATTTCCAGAAGCAAGGCAATCATCCCTGGATTTTCTCTTAAAACATGAAGATTCTGCCTATATATACCAGAAAATGGTATTCCAGAAAATTCATCTAGCTTAAAAGCCAAATATTCAGCAAAATCAAAACTGTGCTCATAGAAGTAATGACAAGAGAAACCACGCTCTAGAATTGGGTCTCTAGCATCAGGCAAGGCATTATGATGCAATGAAATAAAGAAAGTTGAGTTATTATCCTTAGCGAAATTAACTCTCTGAGAAAGACTGATATCATAATCTTCTTTTCTTGTTATGTAATTTTCTATACCAAGATCATTCAATTCCTCGGCTAACTTCAGCACAAAGCTCAAATTCAAGTCTTTTTCAAAAATTCCTTTAGGTGAAATAGAACCAGTATGTGAACCACCGTGCCCAGGGTCGATACAAACAACAGGCTCTGTTTTCTGATAGCGGAACATTATGGCTAAATTATTATTTTCCCACTTCTCTTCACAACATTTAACAGCTTTATTTAAATGAATATCAAGCTTTGACGTGCTGGTTTCATAGACTTTAATACAAGGTTTTTTATCGACATAATGAATCCAATCAAGATCAGATTTTATTTCTGATAAATCAAGTGAAAAATGGAAAGCATTACGTTTCTCCAAATTATATATAGGCGCAAGACTAAGAGGGATTTCAATTTTGTCTTTGTAGACGGTTATTCCCTTCAGTATATTTTCTTTGATTGTTTGACTTGCAGGAAAAGAATCATAATACTTAGCATAAGCAACAGGGGCTTCCACTTCAGACTTAATACCAACGATAGTTCTTTCTATAGTCTCACCATCAATATCTACCTTAATTAAATTCTCGCCAAGCTTAAGATCAACCATATAGGCAAAGTTCTTAGTCTCGGTTAAAGGAACACTAGCACCATTAATATTACAAGATCCTTGCGCTGAACCTATAAAAAATATTCTTTTGCTATCTGTTCTATGACCTTCTGGAGGGTAAGTGAGCATAAATTAAATATTTAACTTAGAGTCTAAAAGCGCCCCACTTAAATGATTTCTTAGCCTCATCACTAGAATCATCAGCCATCTCAGTAGAAATGGAAGCTTCAGATCCAGTAGGAGCTGGATTAGAGCTTTGCATTCCTTTAAGAACAGAAGCGATATCATTAATCGATGCAGCGCCAGAACCATTAGCGGTTTGTCTGACTAACTGCTCAATAAGAGCGTTTTTGTAGCTAGCTTCTCTTTCTCTAAGTTCTAATTGTTCTTTAAGCTCTTGAACTATCCTATTACTTTCTCTTAGAGTTCTTTCAGCAGTCTGTTTTTCGATTTGGTTTTCTTGCTGAAGCTGTTTAATACTGTGTTTATACTCTATGATTTCATTTTTCATTTCACCACAAAGGTTTTCAGTATTGTCTTTCCAGCTATTTAATTCTTTAATCTTACGAGTTAAAGTATCTTTCTCACTATTCATAAGATCGATTTTGTCTTGGAAATCTTTTTTGGCTTGCTCAAGCTCTTTCTTAGCCTTAGATAGATCTAATTCAGATAGCTTCAATGCCTCTCTAGCAGAGTCAAGATCAGCACCTAACTGCCTGCCTGATGTTTTCTGACTCTTAAGTTCCATCTTCAACTCTTCGAAATGATTCTCAACATGTTGATATTTCACTCTTAGAGTTTCACTTTCATTTGCCTTAGAAACGTAACCATCCATTAGAGCAGTAAACTCTGGAGATACCTTCTGGTCTGATTTCTCCGCAAGTACTTTTAGTTCGGACTTAATGTCCCCAAGGATATCACCCAAAGATTCTTTATCATTTTCGGTGGAAGCCACATTTGTTTCCAAATTCATACTTCAAAATTTTAATTTATATTGTGCTATTTAGCAAGCATAGGCACTAGGATTTGCTGAAAAATAGAGTTTTCTCGAGAATTTGAACTTCTCTAATGGTCTTTGCTATGATTTCATCCTTGTGAGAGCAAACGAAGATTTTGAAGATTTAAGCGGATTCTCTGGCCTTTTTTCTTCTTCATTCGATGATAGCCTGGGATTTATCCAGAAATTAAAAGACGATCCAGATTTTGGTAAAGAAGCCAAAAATATAGAATTTTTAGAGAACTCAGTAAAAAATTTACAATTTGAAAACGAGAAAAATAAGAACAGAGTAAAGGACCTGGAACAGGAGCTAAATGAGCTTTACAAAGAATCTGAATCTGCAATTAACCTAAACAAAAAACTTATTAAACAAGTAGAAGAATACAAATTCTTAATCAAAAATAAAAGAAAGTAAATCTCTATATCATAATGCTATAATACATTGAGTTATGAAGACAGATATTCATCCAAATTCTAAATTAATCGTTGCTACTTGTACTTGTGGTGCTGAATTTCTTGTTGAATCTACAGAAACTTCGCTAAGAGTTGAGGTTTGTAGCAACTGTCACCCATTCTATGCAGGTACTAATAAAGTTATTGACGCTGCTGGTAGAATTGATACCTTCAAGAAAAAATACGGTAAGAAATCTAAGAAGTAAATTTTTAGTTACGATTTTTATAAGTTTTAGAAGGCTACGATTAATTCGTAGCCTTTTGCTTTAGTATAGGTTATAGCTTGCAAAAAACCACCTTATTAATTCTATTTCTTTTAATCCTCTCTATCTCAAGTGCCAGAGCAGAAGTAGATAATCAGACTGGTATATGGCCGCAACTAATGCTTAAAATTAAGCTAAATGAAAAGTCCCAACTCAACTTGGGCTCCAGCCCCAGGGTTAACGACAACTATAGACAATTTGATCAACATCTATGGATTTCTGATTATATTTACCACTTTAGTGAACATTGGTCAGGGCTTCTCGGTTATAGATGGCTAACTACTTACCCTGATGATTTTGGACAACAGCATTGGCTAGACCAAGGAATAATCTTCAACCATAAACTTAGGGTCAATGAAAGTAAAGTTATTTCTTTCAAACATAGAGCCATGATCGAAGAAAGGTTCATGAACAATATAGACGTTTACAGCACTAGATTTAGATATTTACTCAGTGCTAGAATGCCTCTCACTAAATCCCAAAAACTCTCACTACTTAGTTTCAATGAACTTTTCATCAATCTCAATGAAACAGAAACTGGACCAGAACAAGGAGTTGATAGAAACAGATTTTTCTTTGGTTTAGACTATATGTTTAATAAAAACATGAACCTTGAAGCTGGTTATCAATTAGAAACAGTTAATTTACTAGATAATCGCTACAGGCTAGAGCATCTACTAGTGACTAATTTAGTTTTTAATATTAGCCTCTAGAACACCGTCTCACGCAAAACTACTGAGCTAGCTACAAGCTTGTTTTTCTCAATTTCAAGCTTATTTTTCAAATCTTTTTTGAAGTAATTATTCAACCATTTTATAACCTCGAAAGCAGAATCCATTTCAAGCTCAAAAGGAGGATTAATCGCATTAGTCACAATATAAGAACCATTTGAATAGTTTTTCTGTATTTGAAACTGCTCAGAAACTGGAAATAAATTCTCCAGTAAATCTAATGAAATTACCGGTATTATATTTGGTAAACCATCAAAACTTGAACTTGCTTCCAGCGGATAAATACTATAGGGATCGTCCTCGACTGGGATATAAACATTTTCATACTGATAAGCTTTAATCCAAGCAGCATCGCCAGATGACTCAGAATCTGATTTTTTCACCCAGAATTTATCAGTAAATAAAGTCAAGTCAATTTTATTAACTTTAAGCCACCTAGACTGTTCAAAACTAGACTCTTTAAAACTCATAAATATTTTGTGCCCACATAAAGGTTAAAATAAAACAATGCTTGAAATTAAGGTGGATGAGGAAGAAAATCTAAGGTTAGATAGCTTTTTAACTGAATTAGATGAACTAGAACTCTCACGCTCATATCTTAAAACCCTCATCAAAGACGAGAAAATTCTGGTTAATAATCAAAAAGCTAAAGCCTCACAAAAACTTAAAAAAAATGATCTCATCCAAATCGAAATCCCAGAAGCTAAGAAATTAGATATAGAAGCAGAGGAAATAGATTTAGATATAGTTTTTGAAGATGATGATTTAATAGTAATCAATAAGCAAGCAAACCTAATAGTTCACCCAAGCGACAACATAGTAAGTGGCACTCTCGTAAATGCCTTGCTTCATCATTGTGGTGATAAGCTGTCTAGTATCAATGGCGTTAAAAGACCAGGCATAGTTCATAGACTAGATAAAGACACTACTGGTTTAATGTTAGTAGCTAAAAGTGACTTAGCCCACAAAAGCTTAAGCGAGCAAATCCAGGACAGGACTGCAGAAAGATATTATCAAGCAGTAGTCCTAGACAATATCAAAGAGAATTCAGGTTCAATTATTAGAGCTATAGGCAGAGATCTTAATGACAGAAAGAGAATGCGCTGCTACGACAGCTTGGATAATGCAAGGTATGCCAAAACTAACTGGAAAATCCTAAAGAGGCTTGAACACAAAAGCTCAAAAGAAACTTACTGCCTAATAGAATGTAAATTAGATACGGGTAGAACTCATCAAATAAGGGTTCACATGGCTTACTTTAAACATCCGATTATTGGAGACCCTGTCTATGGTATCGAAAAGAACAAAGTAAAAGCTACAAGACCCCTATTACACTCGTACAAATTGGTGTTCGAACATCCGATCAGTAAAGAAAAAATGTTTTTCAAGACAGAATTACCAGATGATTTTCAAACTTCACTAAAATTCTTGGATCCTGTGTAAATCAGTTATTAGTGTTCCCTGATTTTCTGAAGAATCCTGGCGAAGCTTAGCTCCCTTGTCACGAGAGTTCATTTCATTAACTATTACTTTTCTAATAGCCAACAATCTTTCACCTGTAATTTTTTGAAATGCTTGAAATGCCTTACTTGTTTCTAATGGGTTAGTTTCCTCTAGATTAAGATTCTGACGCTTATTAATAGTGTTGTAATCAGTGATTTTTTTATGAATTGCCTGCATAGGTCTAGGATTCAAAATTAAGTACTCTAATAATTGATTATAGTTAGGTGAAGAAATAATATCCAAGCCTCCTGACAATTTCTTGAATTGTTCAACAAACTCATCTAAACCCATTTCAGGGATATTGCCAGGAAATATATGAAGTCTGAGTTTATCGAATTCTTCTAAAGCCTGCTTAATTTGATTACTACGATCAATTTTGCCTCCAGAATTAACCTCAGTAGAAGCCACAGGAATTTGAGGCTCCAAAGCTGTTTTATCTGTAGATGCCAAAGTACGATCACTGAGAATATAAACAGGACTAATAATAACCATAAAGAACCTATTCAGAAATATAAAATTAAATTCTAAGCAGCAGCAGGAGCAGCTTCTTCTTCAGCAGTAGCCTCTTCTTCTTCAACTGCGATAGCGCCACGCTTAGCAACAGCTTTCACTATGATTTCAGCTAATGGATCTTGAATTTCAAGCTTATCGTTCTTAGGTAAATCAGCAAAACTGATCATATCACCGGCTTTCTTAAGAGCAGTTATATCAATAGTAACCTCATCAGGAATATCACGAGGAAGACATTTAACTGTCATCTCATTATACTGAGAAACAATATCGCACCCCATCTTAGCTGCTGGCGACTCACCAACTATAACTAAAGCAACTTTAGTTGTCAGCATGTGACCCCTCTTAACCTTATAAAACTCAATATTCTTAATTTCATTAGTTACATAATCTTTCTGTATGTTTCTAATTAATACTTCATATGTTTCAGTGTCAGCTTTCAAATCAATAAGGTGCTTGTAATCTTTATAAGCAATCTTCTTAAATTCTTTAAGAGCGACCTGTAAACTTATAGACTCATCTAATTCTGGGCCATAAAGAGTTGCGGGGATCAATCCCTCTCTTCTCATAGCTCTTGCTTTCGTTGAACCATCACGCTTTTCTACACTTAACTCAATAGACATAAATTTTTTCCCTGAATCTATAGATAATAGCAAAAATTAAACTAATTTATCTAGTAAATTTTAGTGAGACTTGGGGATATCTAGAGCAGATGGTATTAAATCCACTAAGTTCAGCACAAAATACACTAAATGATCTAAGTCTTAGATCCAACCTAAGCCAAATGGCTGGGAAGCTAAACAATGCTGCTGAAAAAATTGATTCTAAAAGCATCAAAGTAGATTTAGACAATGAGTCTTTCCAAAAAGTTATTGAAAGCAAAAATATAAATAAGCAAGCAGAACAAGACTATAGCGCAGATAGAATGCGTGAAAGACTTGCTGATATCAGAAAAATTGGCGCTGCAGTTAAAAAATATTTCACACCTGGAGTAATGACAGATTACCTAGGTTCAGTTCACTCATTTCTAGAAGATTTAAAAGATAACGCTTATCAAGGACAATCAGATCCAGATGGTTTGTTCGAGAAACTAAATATTGTTAATGAAGAGCTTGATGATATTGGTACTGCATTCCTTAAAGAACAGAAAGATGAACTTAGAATTGCAGCTTCACTAGATTTAATCGAAGGCATTCTAGTAGATGTCATGGCATAGTTATGTAGGATTCATTCCTCGTTCAGGGTTGAAAAATCCACAAAGTGGAATTTTCAGTTGGGACTTAAGTTTCGCACAAAATCAGCTTTCAAAAAAGCAGAGACTTAATATATACTACAAAATGTGATTAAAGATTTTGTATATTCGAAAGCAAAAGAACTACTTGATTTCCAAGTGAAGAAGTCTAAAGAATTTAGGCCATTACAGTTACAGTGGTGGAATCAGCTAATACTAAATTTCAGCGCGAAGAACCCAAGCTTACAGAGACAGCTCTTCAAATACGTCGATCTTTATCCAACACTGAAAAATGATCCCGCTAAAAGAAAGTTTCTAGCTGAGTATCTTCAAGAAAAGAAAATCTGCGCGTCCTCATCTTTAGATCTAATAAATAAACTGCCTATTATGAATGACAGTCTAAGCATATTCACCAAACTTGGTATTCAGGCAATGTCACAAAACTTCATAGTTAGTAAAGAACCGGAGATTCTTCAAGCAAAAATAGATGAATTAAAAAGCAAAGGACTTTCATATACTTTGGATATACTTGGAGAACTTGTTGTCTCAGATGAAGAAGCTGATCACTACTATAATTCCTATCTGAAAATCATCAAAGATAATCCTGGAACTAGTATTTCTATCAAACTCTCCAGTCTCTACGCACATTTGAAAGCAAAGTCATACAACCTTAATAAGAAAACTCTTTTCCCTAGACTAAAAGAAATATTTTTAACTGCTAAAGAAAACAATGCACACGTTACTGTGGATAGTGAGCACTATGAATACAAAGATCTTTTCTTTGATCTAGTAAAAGAAGTACTCTCTCTTCCTGAATTACAGGACTGGGATGGAGCTGGAATTGTAATTCAAGCCTACTTAAAAGAAAGTAAGAATGATTTACTTGGTTTTATTGATTACGCCAAAAAACGTAAAAGCCCTTTCAAAATCAGACTGGTTAAAGGTGCTTACTGGGACTATGAAAGAGCTATAGCTCTTCAAAACAACTGGGAAATACCTGTATACGAGAACAAAGCAGAGACAGACAGTAACTATGAAGAGTTAATTGAATTACTGATGAAGGAACACCGCTTTGTCAAACCTGCAATAGCAAGTCACAATATGCGCTCAGCAGCTAGAACACTAGAACTCGCTGAACAAAATTCTATCGACAAAAAATCATTTGAATTCCAATTCCTATACGGTATGCTCGATCCAATTAAAGAAAAACTAAGCAATGATGGATATCAAGTTAATGTATATATTCCTTTTGGCGAATTGATTGAAGGTATGGCATACCTAGTAAGAAGATTACTAGAGAACACCGCTAATAATTCCTTTGTATATCAAAGTCTCAATAGCTCTGAAAATGTCGAAAAATTACTAGAAGACCCCAAAGTCACTCTCCAAGAAGATTCAAACGCGCTTGACCAAGGGAAGCAAATAAATAATCCTATTAATAATTTTAGCAATGCCGCAAATCAAGATTTCTCGAAATCAGAAAGCAGAAGAGAAATAGAAACTGCAATTCATAAACTAGAAAATAAAATCAACAGTAATAGACTCGAAGCTTACTCAATAATCAACTCCAAAAATATTAGAACTAATAAAATTGTTGATTCTGTAAACCCTGCTAATAAAGATCAAAGCATTGCCAAAATCAATTTTGCAAGTGAAGAACTGGTAGATACTGCAATGGACCACGCTAAAGCAAGTTATAAATTCTGGAAAAAGACCAGCCCAGAAACAAGAATTAGTATTCTTAGAAGCTTTGCTAAGAAACTAGAGAGTGAAAGAAATTACTACAATTCATTACTAATACTAGAGGCTGCTAAACCATGGGAAGAAGCTGACGCTGAGCTTTCAGAGGCAGTAGATTTTCTAAACTACTACGCAAGCCTTGCAGAGGAATTATATACAGGTAATCGTCTTAGATCATTTCCTGGTGAGGATAACCAGAACATCTATCAAGCACTTGGAGTCGCTGTTGTTATATCTCCATGGAATTTTCCACTGGCTATAATGCTGGGCATGGCAGCCGCAGCATTAGTCACGGGTAATACTGTCATAGTAAAACCTTCAGAAAATACTTCATACATAGCCTATGAAATAATCAACGAATTCAATAAATTTATCCAAAGTCACTTGGGTAATAAATCTGAATCTAAAGCAATTCTTCAGTTGCTACTAGGAGAGGGTTCTACTGTAGGTAATGCTTTGGTTAAACATGAGAAAACATCACTAGTAAGTTTCACTGGTTCTAAGTATGTTGGAATGAATATCAACAAAATTGCTCACGAAGATATCAATCTCAAGAAACGTGTAATCACTGAGATGGGTGGAAAGAATGCAATTATAGTTGATGAAACAGCTGACTTAGACGAGGTTGTTCCTGCTGTAATCAAATCTGCTTTTTATTTTGGAGGACAAAAATGTTCTGCCTGCTCAAGGTTAATTGTAGTGGAGGAGCTTTACGAAGATCTGAAAGAAAGGTTAGTCAAGGCAGCAGAATCATTAATCATTGATGAAGCTAAAAAGGCCGAGACTGATTTATCTGCACTAATCGATAAAAAAGCTTTGGAGAAAGTGAAAAGATATATCAACAAAGCTAAGCTTGAAGGGAAAGTTTTACTATCAGAATTAAAAACACCTAATAATGGTTTCTATATCAGTCCACATATAATTGCAGACTTGCCAGCGAGTAGCTTACTTATCAAAGAAGAAATTTTTGGGCCTGTACTAGCTCTTATTAAAGTTAAAAACCTAGATGAAGCCATAAACACAGCAAATGATACGAACTTTGGTTTAACTGGAGCTATTTTTAGTAGAAGTCCAAAAAATATTGAAACAGTAAAAAATGACCTAGAAGTTGGGAATCTCTATGTTAACCAATCCTGTACTGGAGCTATTGTCAGTAGACAAGCCTTTGGTGGTACTAAATTATCTAGCATTGGCTACAAAGCAGGTGGACCAAACTATCTACTACAGTTCCTAGAAGAAAAAACTATTACCGAAAATACTATGAGACACGGCATGATAGTCTAAATAATTTCAAAATCAGCTTGTTTTTTATTTTGATACATGAAATATTTATATATGAAGCAAAACAATTGAAAAGGAGTCTCAGAATGGATTTTTTGTATTTATATTAATATTTTCGTATATATATTTGAGTGAATCAAGATAGTTAGGGAACTACGAAATTATTTTCCGTGCAAAATTATTTATGTTAGTATAATTTGCATCTTACAAAAGTAAGTGAGGGCTAGGCGAGTCTGTTGAAGCAAAACTAATCCTAACCCTCAGGAAACTATATTATATCCTCTACCTATTATTGGTCAAATATTATCAATTCTTATTCAGTTTTGTAATCACACACACCTTTAGGATTGTTGGATACAAGCAATTCTAAAAATGAGTAGCATGATTGCCAGAATACTCATTTCTCCTCAATCAAAACTGAATAAGCACAGTTAGTTTCTGCGTTCACAAATAGAGCTAACTGTGCCCAAAGCAAGCTTACAAAGTTCCCCCTCCTTCAGTGTAAGCTTGCTTTTTTATAATTTATGGCATGAAATAGGTAAACACAAAAATGTTGAAGCCGGCTGCCCTAAATAAAGAAACGGGGCTTTTTATTTTCTTGAGATAGAAAAGTTAAACTCTTTATATTATAAAATACATACTATGAATTCCCCTGATAGTTTTTATATTGGTATTAAATTACCCACAGATTATCCAGTCGCCAAAGCTAAAGATTTTGTAAATCATGTCGCTATGTTTGAAAATCAACTTCATGCTTATAAGTTTGGAGATGAGTTCAAATTTGAGCCATTAGAATCGAGTGATGAAAATTACCTGGAAATTTTAAAACTAAGCAAACCTAATAATGAAACGTATAATGATGCAGATGTATTATTGGGTTTATTTCAATATTTAGACTTAGCTTTTAGGTTTAAAGATGAAACACTTGATAAAAAAGACCAAGTTGAGATTGAAACTTTTTCTGGAGGGCAAATTAATACTATTACGAAAGCTGTTGATATAGTTGTTAATTGGGCAAGGAATAGTATAGGGGAGATAATTAACTCAGAAAATAGCTTTAAAACATTTACCGAAAATATAACTGCTAGTAAAGACTTTAATGAAATAAAAATTTTAAGCAATGATAGGAAAGCAGATGCATTTTTCTCGTGGCTAAAAGAAAAGATTTAAATCGATAGTTTAATTTTTTAAAAGTGGTCGGGACAGCAGGATTTGAACCTGCGACCTCTTCGTCCCAAGCGAAGCGCTCTACCAAGCTGAGCCATGTCCCGTAAGATCGATTATTAATTATAAAACTCTTTTAAAAATAATTCTGCTTATTTTCTGAAATAAAAATTAAGAAAAGTATAAATCCCTGAAACTGTCATATATTTCAAAGAGTAATTCTTCCTCATACTTCATAAGCTCTTCTCTAGAAACAATCTCATCTAAAGCTATAGGACTTGCCTTAGGCGCATCTAAAAGACTTTCTTTGAGTCTATAATTACTTGAATACAAATTCAAACCAATACCGATAATATTAAAGAGCTGCTCTTGGTGCTTAAAAGTCTCAACCAGAATCCCAGCTAGCTTTTGTCCTCGGTAATAAATATCATTGATAGGTTTCAAAGTAAATTTATCTTCTAGCAAAATATTTCTAGTTTCAAAAAATTTAGTTAAAAGATCTATGACTAATTCTGTAGCTTTAATAGAAGCTTCTTCATAACTAGGAATTGCTTTAGAAGAAAGGAAAGATAAATAAAAGCCTGCTCCCGGAGGAGAAGCCCAAGCTTTACCATACTGTCCTCTACCAAGACTCTGCTCTAAGCCCTGAATTAATATAAGTTTGCCACTTGATAGTTCATTTAGCTTACTAGTATCTTCAAGCAAACGCTTAGCCTCATTCATAGTTGAGTCTAAAAGCTTATATTTAAGAATATGCCTCATTAGCTAGATATACTTTCTTCGCTATAAATAGAAAATTTGAAATCATCGTTATCAAAATCTATAGTTACCTTAGAATTGGAAGATAATTTTTTACCTAGAATAAGGTTCGCTAGAGAGTTCTCTATTTTTTGTTGTATAACTCTCTTCACAGGTCTTGCACCAAAAACAGGGTCATAGCCAATCATCCCCAACTGCTCTATAGCGTAGTCAGTGAGTTCCATATCAATTTTCTTTTCCTGAAGACGCTTGCGTAAGCCTTTCAATTGAATTTCTACAATCTCTTTCATCTGAGACATTCTGAGAGCAGAGAAAATAACAATCTCATCAATTCTATTGATAAACTCAGGTCTAAAATATTCTTTCATAGAAGCTATCACTTCATCTTTCAGTTGTTGATGCTTCAGGTCTGAAGACTCAGCAGTCTCAAGTTCAGCGATATCTTTATCTAAATCAGGACTTTCAAGATTTGTTGCCATAGTATCTAAGCCAGAGCCCAATTGTCTTTCTATGATCATTTGACTACCAAAATTACTAGTCATGATAATGATAGTGTTCTTAAAGTCAACTTTTTTACCTTTACTATCAGTAAGGAAACCATCATCCAATATCTGTAAAAGTACATTAGATATATCTTGATGTGCCTTCTCAAATTCATCAAGTAACACTATAGAATAAGGTTTTCTTCTAACGGCCTCTGTTAACTGACCACCTTCCTCGAAGCCAACATAGCCTGGAGGGGCTCCAATCAATCTAGCAACGGTATGCTCTTCTTGATACTCAGACATATCCAAACGAATCATTGCGGATTCATCATCGAAAAGTGCTTCAGCAAGAGCTTTAGCGAGTTCAGTTTTACCAACACCAGTAGGTCCAAGGAACATAAACGAACCTATAGGACGATTAGGACTAGAAAGTCCAGCTCTAGATCTTTTTACAGCTTCAGCTATAGCTTTCACCGCCTCTTCCTGACCAATCACACGTTGGTGCAAAACATCTTCAAGCTCGAGTAGTTTCTCTGTTTCTTCAGCAAGAAGCTTAGTCACAGGTATACCTGTCCATCTAGCAACTATATCTGCGATTTCATTTTCGTCAATTTCTTCTTTGAGAAGTTGGTTCTCAGATCTACTTTGGCTTGCTTTTTCATCTGAATTCTTCAATTGCTTCTCAAGCTCAAGTAATGTTCCATACTTAAGTTCAGCTGCCTTCTGAAGATCCGCCTTTCTTTCAGCCTCTTCGATTGCAAGCTTAGTTTTATCTATTTTTTCTTTAAGTTCATTTACATTAACTATTTGAGACTTCTCGAATTCCCACTGTTTACGAAGCTCATTTGCTTTAGCTTCGTCTTCCTGTATCTCAGCTTCAATTTTTTCAAGTCTTGCTTTATTTTCTTCAGGGTCAGCACTTAAAGCTTCTTTCTCGATTTTATTCTGCATGATCTTATGATCAAGAAGATTGAGTTCATGAGGAGCTGAGTCTATCTCCATTCTTACCTTAGCGGCAGCTTCATCTATTAGATCAATCGCCTTATCAGGTAAAAATCTATCAGTGATATATCTTTGGCTTAGCTTTGCAGCTGCGACTAGTGCATTATCTTTCATACGCACACCATGGTGTACTTCGTATTTCTCTTTCAAGCCTCTAAGTATAGAAATAGTCTCTTCAACACTAGGCTCTGCCACCTGAACTAATTGGAACCTTCTCTCTAGAGCTGCATCTTTTTCTATATATTGTTTGTACTCACTATAAGTAGTAGCACCTATACAATGTAATTCACCACGAGCTAAAGCTGGTTTCAATAAATTACTTGCATCCATAGCGCCATCAGTAGCACCAGCGCCAACAACTGTGTGAAGCTCATCTATAAAGAGAATTATTTCACCTTCACTTGCTTGAACTTCTTTTAGTACAGCTTTAAGTCTTTCCTCAAATTCCCCTCTAAACTTAGCTCCAGCAATCAAAGCTCCCATATCAAGCTCTATAACTCTTTTATCTTTAAGTCCCTCTGGAACATCTTTATTGATAATTCTAAGCGCTAAGCCTTCAGCTATAGCTGTTTTACCAACACCAGGAGCACCAACTAAGACAGGATTATTCTTTCTTCTTCTAGAAAGAACTTGAATTACTCTCCTTATCTCATCTTCCCTTCCTATTACCGGGTCAAGCTTTCCTTCTAGTGCTATCTGCGTTAAATCTTTAGCAAATTTCTTCAGTGCTTCATTAGTAGCTTCTGGATTATCGCTACTGATTTTTTTACCTTTTCTTACTTTATTCAGTGCTTTTTTGAATTTATCAAGACTAAGATTATTGTCTTTAAAAATAGAATCCAAAATATCTCCCTCTGCTAAAGCTGCCAAGAAGAAATGTTCTAGCGAAACAAAATCATCTTTATTCTCTTTTGCAAGTTCAGAAGATTTAGTGAAAAAGTCTTGGGTTCTTACTGAGACTGAAATCTGCTCATTTGCAACAGAAAGAGGACTTGCTTTTGGTTTTTGCTTCAGAACATCATAGATGTCTGCGTGCATTTTATCTGAAACTATTTTCAGCTCCTCGAAAACTTTAGCAAGGTCAGTTTCTGAAAATTTATCCAATTCAAAACAAGAATATAAAATATGTTCTGGGTCAATTGATGAATGGTCTATCTGCTTCAAAAGACCTCTACAATTAATAATTACTTGCTGTGCATTTTGAGTAAAGTTACTAAGATCCATAACTAAAAATTTTATCAAATTTCTAGAACTGGTATATTTGCCATATGTCGATTACAATATAGGGGTAAATTAGATTAATGGTAGATTCTATTGCAAGTGATGTTGTAACTTCGCAGAGTAGCCTTGCTTCTCTAACTAACCTATTGCCTGATTTAGAGCCGAGCTTACAAATAGTAGGATTATTGTTTATATTGAGTTTTCTACCTATTATGGTAGTTACCATGACACCTTTTCTAAGAATAGTTTTGGTTTTGTCATTACTAAAACAAGCTCTGGGTACCCAGAACTCACCTCCGACCATGGTTATAGTTGGTTTAGGTCTATTCCTCACAGGTTATATACTTGGTCCTGAGATTAAGACTATTAATACGACTGCGCTTATTCCTCTAGCGAATAATGAGATGAAGTTACCGGAAGCACTCACCAAAGCCTATCAGCCTCTCAAACAACATATGCTCAGAAATGCAGACAATAATGATATTAAATTTTTCTATGAACTTAGCAGGACACCTCTTCCCAAAAACTCTGAAGAAATTTCAGCAAGAGAGCTTGTTATCTCTTATTTACTAGGTGAACTGAGAAAAGCCTTTCAGATTGGTTTTCTAATATTCATACCGTTTCTGGTCATTGACTTAATCGTAGCGAATATTCTACTTGCATTAGGTATGATAATGTTATCGCCCACAATTGTGTCTTTACCTTTCAAGATCATGATATTTATCGGTATCGATGGTTGGCAACTTATAGTAAAAGGACTTGCAAATAGCTTTAATTAATGGATTGGATACCAGAAATTATTAGAGAGGGGATACTTACGGTTCTATTTATTTCAGGACCTCTAGTTATACTGGCAGCTTCTCTTGGTCTATTTGTTGGTGTTCTTCAGGCAGCAACTCAGGTTCAGGAACAGACTCTAGGTTCAGCGGTTAAGATCATTGGTCTTTTTCTAGCTTTAATTATTAGTGGTTTCTACATATTTTCCTACTTAAAAAGATACGCCGAGAAAAATATTTCAAGAGCTTTCTCTTTAATCCCAACTCTAACTAAACACCCCAAGCCTAGAACTTCTTTCTTCGTTCCTCTAAAAGCCAGTAAAAAAGGTCTCAAAGGGCAACCAGCTAGATTGGATTTGAGGAAACAGGAAGCTCCTCCTCCATCGCCGCCTTCTAAGATTAATCCAAGACCTGAAGTAGCAGCACCTAATGAGACTGCAGGAACGCCAGATAAGAGAAATAGACCTCTGGGTAAACCACAAAGCCAAGTTAAACCTAAAGGCTTACCTATTCAACAACAAAAAGTTAAAGAGCCTCCAAAACCAGTAGCTAAACCTGCTGCTACAAAGCAAACTAAAACAACAAATACCAAGAAGACTCCAGCTATAAAACCTGAGCTTTCAGATTTATCTAAACAAAGCACTACTGATACTACAGTGGAGCCTCAAACACCTCAAAGCCAGGAATTAGTGGCGCCTAAAGCTGATGAAAGTAAGTTTTCAAGTTTAATTGACAAATTAAAAAAAGACGCTGAACAGGAAATTGAATAAGAAATGTTTGTTGAGCTTAATGACCTATTCTTCGGTAATGAAATTTTGTCTGGAATGGGTGAATGGATAATTTCAGCGACTCTAATATTCACAAGAATAGTTAGCTTCGTGCACATGGCTCCAGTTTTCTCGAACAAATCAGTATTTTCTATGGTGAGAATTGCTTTTTCACTAATTCTTGCTTTTATATTTTTTGATATTCATCCAGCGATTAATCTTCCAGAAGAAGGTTACTATTTGCCTTTTATCATCTTCTTGAATGTTGTAATTGGTCTAATGATTGGTTATATATCTAGGCTGATGTTCAGTATTGTTACCGCTGGGGGAGAGATGATGGACTCTTCCATGGGTTTCTCATCTGCACAGATATTCGATCCTGCTTCAGGAGCCCAGACCACACTCATTGGTCGTTTTATGTCCTCTCTTGCAATAGTTATATTTTTTATAGTGAGAGGACCTGAGAGGCTTATAGCAGGGCTTTATAAAAGCTTCGAGATATTCCCTCTCTATGGAGCTGAAATTAACTATGGAGTAGATAAAGTCATATCTCTTACTGGGGACATAATCAGTATGGGCTTCGTTATTATCAGTCCGGTTGTACTGACTATACTCTTGAATGACTTGATTCTAGGTTTAATCTCTAGAGCCTCACCACAGATTAACGCCTTTCAGATTAGTTTCACCATTAAGCCTTCATTAGGTTCAATAGTTTTGATTTTAATTCTGCCACTGTTTATGGGTGGGATGTTTAATCTATTCTCTAGTGCTTCTAGGTATTTTTATGCGGTGCCTTTACCTTAGATAATATTACCTGCAACTAGCTGAGTTATAGTTCCAATAGCAGCTTTTTGACTCTTAATATCAATATTGGAGCCAGATCTAATATTTAGAGAAGTATTTTTCACAGAATCCTTATCAAAAGTTTGTGTCTCTGGATCAAATTTTATTGGACCAAAACTGACCTTAGCACCTTCATTAGACTTCACAATAATATTCACTTCTAGATTATTATTTTCATCAAGCTTGGTTGACTCAACATTGATATTAGTTGGTAAAGTTTTACCACCTTGTTGAAATTTTTGTCTAAGTAAGCCATCAAACTCTAACTTTTTTTCAGTTAATGGGTCACGTTGAAGGGCTCCAGAGCCAGGTGTGTCCAAATCTTTAAGATCTCTTTGTTGAAAAGCATCAGATATTTTTTGAGTTTGCACAGAGCTTACGATAGCTTGCCCCTGTTCCCCCAAAGTCTGATTTCGAGGTTGTTGAAATATTCTTCCGTTTGATATTTTTGTATTTTGTACCATTTAATTCACCTTCAATAAAAGATAACACTCCAAAGGGCGAACCACTATTATCTTAAGCATGTCTTTATTAAACATAATTATTTCATATTCAAATGTGATCAAAGAACTTTATTGCCCAAGTACACCCATTTAAAATAAGAGCATTCAATCAAAAAACTCAAAACCTAAAAACACCCCAATAAAACAAAAAACCGCGCCGTAGCGCGGTTTAAAGAATGGTACCCCCAAGGGAATTCGAATCCCTGTTGTTCGGATGAAAACCGAATGTCCTAGGCCACTAGACGATGGGGGCTTGTGAACTTTTTTTATTCTATAGTATGAGTCTTAACTTTTGCAATTAATTCCAAAATTATTTTATTTTTCTTTTATCTAATTGAAACAAATTTCCAAAAAATCTAAGAAAATAGCTGATTTCTATATGCTATTATAGTAACTTCGAAATTCATGAAGGCTAGCCCTATCTAGTTACTGTGAGGAGGAAAAATGGATCAAAAAGAATTAGGATTATTAGCAACTAAAGTCGGAATGACACAAGTATTCGATGAGAATGGTTTGGTTATCCCGGTAACAGCTATCAAAATTGAAGAAAACGTTGTAACTGACATTAAAACTATCGAGAGAGATGGTTATACTGCAGTTCAGATTGGTTCTTATGAAACAAGAGAAAAGCTTCTAAATAAGCCACTTGTAGGTAAGTTCAAGAAAAACAACACTAAATTATTTAAAAACTTAACAGAGTTCAGAACTGAAGCTGAAGCTACTGATATCAATATCGGTGATGAGCTTAATATTGAAGAGTTCTTCAAAGATTTAGCTAAAGTAAATATCACTGGTGTATCTATCGGTAAAGGTTTCCAAGGTTTCGTTAAGGCGCACAATGGTCACATCGGTAGAAGATCACACGGTTCTAAATCGAAAAGACAAATCGGTTCACTTGGTGCTGGTACTACTCCTAGTAGAGTTCTTCCAGGTAAGAGAATGCCTACTATGCTTGGTAACGAAGTAGTAACGACTGAGAAAGTGAAAGTTGTATCTTACGATCCAGAAGCTAGAGTTTTACTTGTTAAAGGACCTGTTCCTGGTAAAGCTGGCGCTGAACTAAAAATCAAAGCATACGGAACTAAAGCTTGGAATCACAAAAACAAATTAAAATTAGCTCAAGCAGCTGCTTAGTAAGTAAGTTTCTTAAGTTTAGTAAAAGAGTTAGGACTAGTTTAGTTCTAGCTCTTTTGTTTTTTATAGTAAGTTCTTGCTCAACCAACAAAGCAAATAAATCACAAGTAAACCTTGGTTATATTTTAAATATTACTCACGCTGTTCCAATGATAGACCTTGAACTTAATCCTAGTGATAAGATCCGAAGCTATCACTTCAGTTCAGGTGGTTATCTTCTAAATAACCTTCTCACCAAAAATCTGGACCTAGCATTTATAGGACCTGGTCCATATATTAATGCCGTGGACAAAGGGGTTCAATTAAAACTTCTTGGATCTTACGCCTATGGAGCTAACAGTCTGATACTAGCCCAGAAATTCAAAGACAGTTCTAAAGAGCAGATAAGAAAACTAAGACTTGCTGTGCCTCAATTCGGCAATACTCAAGACCTGCTAGCAAAAAAATACTTAGATCAATATGTCTCAGAATATATCGCTATTCACCCTGCTGAACTTGAATTTGCATTCTTTACAGGTTCAATAGATGCTGCACTGGTAAACGAGCCATGGGCAACTATACTTGCAGAAAACTCACTTATAAACGCAGATCAAATATTCAAAGAAGAACTAGAAGAGATAAACCAATTTCCAAGCACACTTCTTATAGCAAGAAAAACTCATTATGATAGAGAGACTAAGTTCTATAAAACTTATATAAAGCAGATAAATCAAATCAAAAATAATCTCAAGCTCAAAGAAAAGCAAAATGACTATATCAAAGTAATTGAAAATCACTTTAGTAAAATAAGCAAAAAAACCCCAAGTGAAGATTTAATACTTAAAAGCCTTAGCCAAACAAAGTTCAGTGACTCTAATAAACTTAATTCATATTTAGAAGAATTAGAAGCAGTTGCAAGAGAATTTAAATACCTTAAAAATTAAATTCAAGGAAAAATGACCCCTTAAAATTTCTTCACGAATCCAGCATTATTATTGCCATGGATGGCTTTGCTGATGAAGAGAAAATATATTTTGCGACAAGCAAGCAAATCACATTTGCCAAATATTCATCAATAATCAGAAACAAGATTGAAACTGGGACTATTTCATCGAGAGAGTTTGAGGAGAAACAAAAACAAAAACAGAAATTCACAAAAGTTCTAAAAAGAATGCATGCTGCTGAGCATAAAGTCTTCAACTGTTTCATGCAAAAGATTAGGACTAATAAAAAAAATATAAGCCACGAAAATTTAATAGATTTTCTACCAAGTATTGATGAACTAAGCAAAACAAATAGTTACTCTTTTTTTTGTAGCAGTACTCATAATTACTTTCTAATTATTTATAGTCTTAGTTTTTTATTACTTAGTTTCATACTTAACAACTTTCTTTCACTTGTACTAGCTTTTCTAGCTTCACTAAGCTCTACTTATTTTCTCCAAAAAGTTTTCTTTCTAGAAAAACCTCGAAAGGAAGAATTGAAGCTAGCAATTTCAGCGCTAGAAAGACTTTTAATCGAAATTCAAAAAAGGACAAAAAACAATGATATTAATATTTAGTAGCTGTGCTACCTATTATTTTATAAGTTTAATTAGTCATTTATTGATAATTAATCACTGTGAACCAATTGAGATTCTAAGATCTAAATACTCATACGCTATACAAGGAAACAGATCCAATATCCTGAGATCGGTTGCAACAACAACACTTACTATTTTTCTCATCCAAATATTACCTTTACTTCTAAAAATCATTGAAGATCTTGCAAGTGATTTTAATGTCTCAGTAATTTTTTCTGAATCATACATCAACTCAGGTTTTCTTGATAACTTTGATAGATTCTCAGCTTTAATGGCCCAAATTTCCTCACTCTTACAACAAGTAGCACCATTAATAGCGATTTTCATAGGCGCATTTAATCTTCTCAACAGCTTAGGAAAGGGAGTAGCAGCAATTAAACATGACTAATATTTCTAAAGCAATATATAAAAATTGCAATGTGCTTTTCAACTTAAATATCAAAGAAATAATAGTTTATCTAATAAATATACTTATCAATATTCTTCTTATTAAATTACTAGCCTTTGATTTTAGCTCTCCAAGCTATTTATTTATAAGCTTTATACAAATCTTCACCTCCCTTCTTGCTCATGATTTTTTTAGCTCTTCTAATAGAGATACTTTAACTGAAAGATTCATAAGTTATTGTTTTACTGAATCAAGCTTTAGGCTTAATAATGAAAACAAATCTGAAGATCAAATATGTTTTGAAATTAATAGCTTAAAAAATATCAACTCGCTTAACTCATCAGAACTTGACTTAGTAAACACTAAATGGCTTTACTTTCTAAAAGAACTCTATAAACATTATCCAGACTTAGAAATAAAGCATAGCTTTAAAATCATTAATGAATCTAGATCTAGTTTATTTCATCCTAAAATAAATTTATTTATTGAATTTAAAAACTTTAAAGTAAAACCCGAGTCTTTTATTCAAAAGCTTAAAAAGTTTTTTCAAGAATTAGGAATTAGTTATCAACAAATCTCAAACTCTCAAAAAGAAAATCAGTTCAAAAAATTCTTTGAAATTAAAGATTCGATAAGAAACAGGAAGGATTTTATCAAAAGCAAATACTATATAACAAGCCTAGTTCTGAGTGATTTTCAAAGTAAAAACCATAAAAAGCTATTACTAGAAATCTTAAAAAGCTTTAGAGCAGAAGCAAAGCTAAGCTTCAATCTATATTCAGTCAATCATAGGAAATTAAAACAGGAACTTCAAATAAAAATATTTTTCTTAAAATATATTCTTTCACAAAGTGAGGAGAATCAAAAAATCCTAGAAGGACTGGAAGAACTACTAACACATATAAAAAACTATTCCATCCTAAAACAATCTATATACATAAACTTTAAAGCTAAGAGTCTTGATGAATTAAATTCAATTAAGAGTAACTTTAAAGCCATGAATCCCAAACTCAGATTCATAGATAGTGATTTTATAAATTTAGATACATTTTTACAATTAGATAAAATAAATAAAAATATTATTAGAGAGGGTGAGATCAAATCACTAAATCCCTTTATAGAAGATCTTATTAATAATGATAATGCAGAAAGTATTGCATATAGATTAGCAGATCAATCACTGGTTAAATTTAATTTCTTTGATCGTAATTACTCCAACAATAATTCTATAAACTTCATTGGCGATTCTGGTTCAGGTAAATCTCTTGCAGCTAAAATTCTAATGACTAAAAACCTTAAAAATAAATCAAACAAATTCATAATCATAGATAGTTCACTTCAAGGCTGGGAAAAGCTTTGTGAGAATATTAATGCAGCAAGATTTGAGCTAAAAGAAGCAGACCAAAAACATGAAAGTTATATAGACTCAGAAAAACAAGTTAATTTCTTTAATTTTTATAGAATCGAACATAATCAAAAACTATCAATAAGTATAATTACCCAAATATTTACAGAGTTAAACACTCTAGTTGAAAAGCAAGAATATAATTATTTTCTAGTCATAGATGAAGCTTGGAAGCTACTAAATCTCTTCAAATCTCAAGCCAATGATAATTTCATAAGCAAGATCTCAAGAACAGGAAGAGCTATGAATATTGGCTTGTGGGTTATTAGCCAAAAACCATCAGACTTTGAAAGAGATATTTTATCCAATGCCGCTAATAGTTTCATTTTTCAATGTAAAGAAAAAGAAGACAAGAATGAAATTGAAGCAGCCTACAGTTTAAGTGAAGAAGAAAGAGAATCACTCAACTCAAAATCAATCAATGAAAGGGGTACCTGTTTGCTCAAGAATCAAAACTATTCAGCATTAATAAAAATTCTAATCCCTGAAGAAGATTCAAAACTATACAGTAGTGAATACAAGGTAAAACTATGATACAAAAATTACTTAAACATAAGTTCCTCAGACTTATTTCAAAGACAGCAGAAAAGAAAAAATTATATTTTGCAATAAGTATTTTAGCTGTATTTAATCTAATTAATTTTTCTGAGTTAGTTTACACTAAACACAAACTAAAACTTAAAAATACAATCTATGTCAAAGACAGTGTTTTAGAAGATAAGCTCAAAACTAAAACAAAAAACACTTTTAGTGAAGCTGAATTAAAACAAACAATTAACAATTACTGCACTAAACTTTTCCAAACAGACAAAGATTCATATAGCTGGCTTTCTGAGCATACAGAAAAGGATTTTTTCGAAAGTGAATTAAAAATACTAATTGAGAATAGAGATAAAAAGAACATCAAAAGTAAATTTAAAATTCTTAGAATCTACCTGGAAAGACTTGAGCAAAGTTATATCAAAGCTATAGTAATTGGCACAGAAGATTTCACTAATAATAAATTTATCGATAGAAACTTAGTTATAGAAATTTTATTTGATACTAAGTCTAAACTCATCAAACAAATATTATCAATAAAGGATTTTAAAGATTAGCTCATGAAACTCTCACAAATCCTACTAAGTTTATTAATATTATTTTCTCTAGGCAACAACAGAGTAAGAGCTTTTAAAGTAGGAGATATAGTAGATTTTTTTGAAGGGAAAATTAAAAAATACCCAGAAACAAAAGACAAAAAAATCTCATTTCATATTGGACAGAGTCCTCTTGCTCCCATTGAAAATCTCCAAGACAAAAGTAAAAGGGAGTTTGAGAAAGCAAAACAAAGTCAAGAAAGGTTAGTAAGCTTAGCTGCTGCAAATAAAATTATTGGTTTTGCAGATGGATTTATCAATGTAAAATACCAAGTTCAAGATGGTGTCAAAAACGCTCTCAAAGATACATTTTTAGGCTACCCTGAATACCAAAGACGTAAATCAACTGAAGAAATTGTAAATTCTAATCTCAAAGCACATCTAAAAAGCCTCGACTTCATTAATACAGTAATTGATATCAAACAGCCTAATAATCCTATTGAAATTATTAAAGGCATTAATTCAAGCAAGCAGATTAAAAATATAAAACAAGCTATAAAGAAATTAGCAAACCTACTATTCATAAGCCTTCTAGGTTTCAGCATCTTAGCCAGACTTTTTTCAAATGTAAATCTAGAAGTGAATTACTTTAGCGAACTAATTAAAAAAATATTTATTTATTACATTTTATTTTTTAACCTTGAAAGAATCTGGAAACTATTACTAAGTAGTTTTCTCTATATTTCTCAAATAATCTACACAAATACTAGTTCATTTTTAGACTTTAATTTAGTAAATAGCTTTAGCTATGAGCTTAAGCTTATCAATGCCTGGGAAATGCTACTTAGAAAATTTGGTTACTTCCCTGCTCTAGTAATTTCTCTAATTGATAGTCTGAGTCAAATCTTTTTAAATATAATGATTAGCTTATCTATATCTTTAATTTCAGTTATTATGATTATTTCTCCAATAATTCTTTGTTACAGCTTTTATGGCAATAGAAATTTTGAAGCAATAAGCAATAGTTTTACTTTCACAGCTAAATGCTTGCTGGTTTTTAGTTTAAGTCCTATTTTAATTTCTATAATTCAAAATTCATATATCTATTTAGAGTCATCAGAGCTTGAATATAATTTCATATTTTTATCAATATCAAGCTTAATCTCTATAAGCTTAAGTTTTCTTATGTTATGCAATAGAAAATGGTGAAAACAATGATATATAAGTTAGAATGATTTACCAAGACTAAGCTCAGAATGATCAAGAATAAGGATGAAACTAAAACTAAGAAAATCAACTTAGAAGCACTAGCTAAGTCACATATTCACGATGCGATTAATTTATTTGCTCTTGCCAAAAACATTTGCTCTGAGCTTAATCAAATCAATGATACAAATAAACAGAAACAAGAAATAAGTAAATTAAAACAATTTCTTAATTCAAGCCAAGTTCATTTTGAAAATATATACCAAGATCTCAACTCTAAACAAGTAATATCCAAATCCAAAATTGACCTAAAAGATCTCTTAGACCTTGAGATCTTTGATTTTTATAAAGAATCTCGCCTACTTATCAAAGACAATATCCAAGAAAATAACGCCATGGTTTATGGGAACTTCAACCTACTTAGTAAAGCAATTTTTAACTTAATCGAGAATGCACTTAAACATAGTAAGTCTGAAGTTGAAGTAAGCAGTGCAAACAAAGAATCACATTGGGACTTAAAGATATACTCGAAAGACAATTCCATTGATTATAATTTTGCAAAATCCATAGAAAACTTCAGCCCTATTTCTAGTAGACATGGACTTAAGTCAGTATCAGAGATTTTGGAACATCACAATATTGAAATTCTTGTCTCTAGCCTAAAACAAGAAGGCTTAATAATAAATTTACTAATACCTAAGTATCAAAACCACATTCAAGATTCAAACCCAGATACCAAGACTAATAAAAGTAGCGCCAACAAAAAAGTAATTGCAAACAAGATGAAAATAAGCAAATCAGCAATTAGATTTGGCTTGGTATTGTTAGTACTAATCTCTATTTTTAGCCTAAATAATATTAGATTTTATAGCTATAAAAAAGCTTTAGATAAATATATTACTCAAGGAAATCAAAATCTAGAATTTGAAGCAAGCAAAATTCAAAATAAAATAAATGAATTTAATCTTCAAATCAAAAAGCAGAATCAATCAGCAATAAAAAAATCTATTCAAGAATTAAGTATTTTTGAACGAAAGCTTATATTCTTTAATATTTTCAGCAAGTATAGAATAGCAAATCAAGAAGATTTAGAGATTTATAAGGAATTTTTCTCCCAGTATTATGAATACTATTACCTGAAGTCAGACTATTATAATGAACATAATAAAAATCTAAGCGCTCTTGCAAGTAGTTTTCAAGCCATCTTAAAACAAACAAAGAATTTCTTTATCCCAGACTTCAACAATAAAGTATTAAGAAGCAAGGACTTAGAACTTAGCTCGAAACTAAAGCTTTACCTTCAAGACCAAGAACTTTGATAATCTTAGACTCATCAGCTGGATAAGACTCATTCTCATCAATATCAACTTCCTGAATCGCTGTAGATGGATCTTTCAAACCATTACCTGTAAGAATACAAACGACAGTAGAGTTTTCTTGAACTAAGCCTAGCTTAGAAGCTTTCAATAAACCTGCAACCCCAGTCGCAGAAGAAGGTTCACATGCAATCCCATCCATCTGGTGTAATAACTTATAAGCATCCAAAATCTCTCTATCAGTAACTGAATCAATATGTCCTTTCGATTCTTCAAGTGCTTTATCAGCCTTCTCCCAGCTTGCAGGATTACCAATTCTAATAGCTGTAGCTATAGTTTCAGGCTTTTCAAAAACTTGTTTATTTACAATAGGTGAGGCACCTTCAGCTTGGAAACCATACATGCGTGGTCTCTTTCTCCAGAAACTAAGATATTCTTTGAAACCTTTCCAGTAAGCTGTAATATTTCCAGCGTTACCTACAGGTAAACATAAATAATCAGGCGCAGCACCAAGCTCATCGACAATCTCGAAAGCTCCTGTTTTCTGCCCTTCAATCCTAAATGGGTTCAGTGAATTCACAAGCTCAATCGGATAGTTCTCCGATAAAGACTTAACAATATTAAGAGCGTCGTCAAAGTTACCTTCAATCTGAATAACCTTAGAACCGTAGATCATCGCCTGGGAAAGCTTACCTAGGGCAACATAGCCAGCTGGAATGATAACAAAAGATTCCATATCATAGCCCATAGCTCTTACTCTAGAGGCATAAGCTGCAGCTGAAGCACTAGTGTTACCAGTACTCGCACAGATGATTTTGGTAGCTCCCTTCTCTACAGCTTTAGAGACAGCCATAGTCATACCACGATCTTTGAAGGAACCAGATGGATTTAAACCTTCAATCTTACAAAAAACCTTGAGACCTTTAACTCCAGTGAGCTTTGCGATATTCTTAGCTTCCACTAAGGGTGTTCTACCCTCACAAAGACTTACTATAGGTGTGTCCTTAGTTACAGGAAGATGTTTTTTATATCTATGAATTGTTCCTTGATAGAGCATTAGCTAGATAATATTATAGCTTAAAGGCTTAAATCTAAACCAAATTATACTGAGTATCTCTCTGCGCAAAATCACGCCCACAGGCTTCAATAAAGTATTCCATCTGTTTAACAGTAGTTCTATATGTAGTATCAGCAGCGGAAACCACATTCTCTTCCATCATGTTGCCACCAAGATCATTACAACCGAAGTTCAGTGAAACTTGACCGATTTCATGTCCCTGAGTAACCCAACTTGCTTGGAAGTTTTTAAAGTTATCTAAAAAGATACGAGCAATAGCAAGTGATCTTAAGTATTCTTCACCAGAAGATTCTTTATTATATTCAGGTAATTTTCCATCTTTTTCAAAAGCATCCATGATTTTACCTAGTGGAGTTCCACCTCTCTGGAAATTCCAGAGAACAAATGCAGTAAAACCATTGGTTCTATCCTGCACATTCCTCAGTTCTAACATATGCTGAACTCTATCTTCATATGTCTCGACATGACCATACATCATAGTCGCTGAAGATCTAAAACCTATACTATGAGCAGTCTCCATAATATCAAGCCATCTTTGTGTATCAATTTTCTTAGGAGCGATAATCTCTCGAACTCTTTCTGTGAGTATCTCAGCACCAGCACCAGGTAGTGAGTCCATACCTGCATCTTTCAATGCTTCTAATACATACTTAATCTCTTCTAAGCTAGGTTCAATAATAGATCCAGGGCTAGTACCATCTCCATATAAACCAACTGGAGTAAAGTGTTTCTCTGCGATGTGCTGCACTTCAGAAGGACTTAAAGCGTGTAAAGTAACACTAGAAAAGTCTTTTTTAATCTGAATAAAAAGTTCCTGGTAATAATCTAAACCTAGTTCAGGATTATGTCCTCCCTGCAAAAGAATCTCAGTTCCACCGATATCAACCAATTCTTGAATTTTAGGCTTCATCTCTGTTTCATAATCTAAAACATAAGCTTTAGGGAAATTACCTACACCTTCTTCGATTCCCGGAGGAGTATAAAATGCACAGAAGCTACAGTGGGCTGTGCAAACATTAGAATAGTTAATATTTCTCTGCACCACATAAGTTACAGGTTCTGAATCTGGATGGAGAGATTTTCTCTTTTCATTAGCAACATAAGCAAGTTCCAGTAAATCAGCTTTCTCAAAAAGCTCTAATGCTTCTTCTCGACTAATACGCTCACCTTCCAGAGCTTTATTTAGTATAGGATTAGATGTTTTTAGCACTGATATTATTGTACCCGAGTTTCATCAGGGGGTTTTAGATATTGCAACTCTGCAAGAATTTTAGACATAATCAACTGTAATTTAGTCCCTTCAAGAGATTTAGTATCTTTTAAGACCCTTAGACTTTTGATAAACTCTGAATCAATCAAACTTTCATATTCATTTCGAACAATATCAGGAAGCTTAGAGTGTAAAACATCTAAAAACATTTCTTGTTCATCAGATTTAAGGTGAAGAGATTCTTTTAGAACATTCCACTGAATTTTGAATAATTGATCATAGTTTAAAACATTCAAAAGCTCGAATTTTTTTATAAACTTATCTCTATAACTTTCTTCCTCATATAAACCTGTATTAAGCATAGTTTTATTAATATTAATTTCATTTAAACGATCTGAAAAATCAATAAGGAAAGCCTTGAAAGCATTATCAATAGGAACATCAATAGTAGTAGAAAAAACTTCTTCTACCGCAGATAGTTTTTCAAGAAGCTCTCTTTGCCCCAGCTTAATGCTTAAGAATGTATTAGCCATATCCTCAATTGCCTGAACTCCTTCAAAACCTTTTTCAAGTGCTACGTCAACTGACTGCTTTGTTATTTCTTGAAAATTTAAAACTTGCTGACTTATACCACTGATATACCTAACTAAACCCTGCTCATTTATATTCATAGCAAGATCTTAATATTTATATAAACTAAGATAAATTAAATATGATTTACCAAAGAAAATCAAAATTAAAAGTATTTAATTTCTAGCTTTTCTCTATACATCTTAAACGTTATACACACTTAATAAACTTTCCCCTTATTCAAATCAATATATTTAAAATTTTTAAAACTCTTTAAAAAAACAAAATACTAATTTTTATAAACAATACTATCCTCAATAACGGTATAAGAATTATGGGTATCTTTAACTATAGAGTAAGACTTTTCTTGATCCTCCAAATTTATTACTGGAAGCACTTCTCCATAAACGTCTACATTAGGGACATGAGAATGATAATTTTCAAGGTCTTGGTAAACAGTGAGATTAGTATTACCAACTAAACCTCTTCTTTCCATAAATACCCGCTTCATTTCTGAACCTGTAATAGTAGTATTATCCATCAATGCAGGAGTCATTGAAGAGGGAGAAAGTTCTACAGATTCACTCTCTAATTTTGAATCTAGAGTTACTAATTGATTTGGATTCCATCTGTCAAAAACTTGCATAGATCTTTCTTGATCATTATTTTCAGTTACGAGTAAGAGATATCTCTTGCCTTCTGCATAAATATCCAAAACATTTTCAAATTCACCGCTAGCTCTATATTTTTCACTTGTATAAGTTAATTTTTTTTCTTCTGGGACATAAACAATATCTGTACCACATCCTTCAGGACTCACGATAGAATTATTTTCGCCATTCATTAATTTATGTTCTTGTTTCTCAAATGGATTTATAGTTCCATCTTTTAGTGATTTAAATTCCATAGGTATAGTATGACCTTTGGATACTCGCTTATTACGATCTAAGAAAACTAGATCTTTAAGACCATAATTACCTTCAACAGATTTACCCCCTGTGCTTCTATTAAATGCTGATTTCACAGGCACATATTCTAAGTTTACCTGTTCAATTAATTTCCTATCTTGGATAGAAAAATTTGTATGGTAGCCTGTATTTTTATTTTGATGAGTACTTTTTGAACTTAATGATAATTTTTTAGCTAAATTTAAATTCTTTTGTTCTTCTACTAATTGGTAGATTTCATCAAGTTCTATTTTTAGTGATCTACCGTCCTGAGACTTAATTTCAAAGATATAACCTTCATCTTCTGCTTCAAAGGCAACTGCCCCTTTTTCAATCTCGCTATCAATATTATCCTTTTGCAGCACAATTTCATCTGGACTATCTTTATGAAATATTTGATAACTTAGCGTATCTTGATCATTTACAGGATAAAATGAAATTTGCCTTTCCAGTGAACCAGGGTCAATTTTTCCTGGATATAATTTCATATCAACCGCCATACTTACTTTTAAATCATCGTTCCCTAATTCTTTAATATTTAAATAAACCTCGCCAGGTCTATTGCCACCCTCGAAATACATGCCACTTGCAGAATATTTATTCGAAACTTCTAATTGATCATCATAGCCAGTTTCTGATTTATAGTCATATGAAGCTTTATCGCCAAGATAGCTATTTTCAACAAATTTCATCCAATCTGACAAAAATTCAATTGTAGATTCGGTAGCTTCACTAGCTTCTTTAAGATTTGCAAAATATGCCCTGCTTGAATTAACTTTCATTATATGCCCCTTATCCAAGCTTGGAGCGTCGCTGAGCCCTTCTTCAAGTAAATTAACTATAGATCCATGACCATTTTCTTGTAATACTTTTTTTGTAGTACCAATATTTTCTAATAAATTACTTTGTAATTTGATATTTATATTGTTCATAAAAATACAAGTTGATAAAGAATAATAATTTGACACTTATTTTCAGTAAAGATCTTGTGTTAATTCAAAGACACTCCAAATCCCAAACCTGCAAATGCTCAATCCCATTTCTAGGAGACATTTTAATATCATCGAGACTAATTACATATTTATCCCAATGATCATCAATTTTTTCTAAATTACCAAATTCTCTTTTAATAACGTCATCATCATAAAGTAGATAAGCCACTTGCACATAAATTTTTCTCTTTCCTTTACTAGCAATAAAGTCAATCTCATACTGTCTTAATTTACCGACATGTACTTCATAGCCTCTTTGTCTTAAATAATTAAAAACATAGTTCTCTAATATTTTCCCATAAGCAGAATCATAGTCAGAGAAAAGATATTGCCGGAAACCTAAATCGGTTAAGTAATATTTTTTTTCACCATCTAGAATCTTTTTCCCTTTGACATCGAAGCGCTGCACTCCTTGAATTAGCATCGACTCCTCTAGGTAATGAACATAGTCGCCAAGGGTATGAACATTAGTTTTATAACCAGCGCTTACTAATTTTTTCACGAGAGAATTTAAAGAAAATAAATTTCCAATATTATCTGCCAAAAAGAAAAAAATCTTTTCAAGTAAATCTATATTACTGACGCCATAGCGCGCAACAATGTCTTTTAGTAAGATGCTGTCTTTAATAGACATCATGTAATTGGTTCGAATCTGCTTATCTTCGATATTTAGCAACTCAGGAAGCTGAGAGTCTAGAACATATTTTAAAAAATTATTTTTAGACCTTTTTTCTTTATGAAAACTTAGAAACTCATCAAAAGAAAACGGAAAAATATTTAAAGTAACATGGCGACCAGTAATGTATGTAGCCAGATCAGAGGAGAGTAATTTAGAATTTGAACCAGTTATATAAATCTCTTTATCATAGGTATCATCAGCCAAAATTGAACTCAATAATCTCTCCCAAGACTCAACTTCCTGAATCTCATCAAAAATAAAGTAAACTTTTTGCTTTTTATTAACCTGCTTCATTGCAAAAAACAATTCAATTAAGTCAGCTAACTTATTTTTAGAATCAATAGACTGAAATTCTAAAAACTCAAAATTAACGTATAAAATATTTTCTGGATTTACAGATTTTCTTTTTATTAGCTTATGAATAAACTGTTTCAGAATAAAAGACTTACCGACTCTTCTCTGCCCTATTAATACTTTAATTAAATTATTGTTCTGGTACTTTAATAAAGCCTTTAAGTAATCACTTCTAATTAAACCTTGTTTCAAGGAAATTTTATCCCAAGGATTATACTTATTTAAGGATTGAAGTAAATACAACCTTTCATTTTCATGAAGCATACTTCATAATTATACCCATAATTTCTTGTTTATGAATTTCATTTCAAAAAAACATCCAAATGTGCAAAGGAAGAGGTGTTAAGAAAGTTGAATAGCAAGACTACATAAGGGCTTGTGTAGTTGTTCAAAGTCAAGGCATGCAAGTACTGAAAAACCGCAGTGTACTAATGTACATGAGGATTTTGAAGTACTTGCAAAACGCAGAGATTGGGCAAATACGCAAGCCCTTAGACCATGGCTTCAACAGCTTTAACCAACTTATCCAGCTCAGCTTTATTATTACCTTCAAGGTACACTCTACACATAGCTTCAGTTCCACTAGGACGAGCTAGCAACCATGAACCATTCTCAAAATAAAGCTTTGCTCCTTCAGTAAGATCAACTTTAAGTACTTTAAAATCACCAATATTCTTTAAATCAGGATTTTTGAAAGTAGCTACAAATTTATCTTTCTTCTCACCATCTAAGTGCAAATCTAATTTGTCATAGTAATACTTCTTACCAACAAAGTCTTGAACTTCATCCCATAACTGAGATAATGTTTTACCTGTCTCTGCCATAACTTCAGCAGTTAATAATATAGCAAGCACACCATCTTTCTCTGGTATATGTCCTTGAATGCTCATACCACCAGATTCTTCAGCTACTAGAAGCATCACTTGCTCTCTCATAAGAGCACATAACCATTTAAAGCCAACTGGAGTCTCTATAGTCTCAGTTCCAAGCTTTTTAGCAAGCTCGTCAAACAAATGAGTAGTTGCAAGAGTCCTTCCAATTTTACCTTTAAGTCCTTTATGCTCAGCTAAATACTTAGCAATTATAGGAAGAACTTTGTTCGCAGGGTAAAACTCACCTTGATCATCCAAAAATGAAAATCTATCGGCATCACCGTCATTAGCAGCTCCGAGTTGTGCTTTCTCCGAAATTACTGTTTCTTTTAGTTCAGCAAGTCTCTTAACTGAAGGGTCAGGAAGTGAACCACCAAAAGTAGGGTCTACATTATTATGCAGTGCAGTAACATTGAAACCAGCTTCTTCTAAAAGTTTATTTACAAAGTCTTTACCAACACCATGAAGTGAATCATAGATAACCTTAACTTGCTTCTCAGAATTCTTCTTCTTAAGTAAATCAAAATCAACTACAGACTTTATGTAATTCACATAAGGAGTCTTAGCATCGAATTCAAAAATCGAACCTGAGGCTTTATGCGCAAGCTTAGAAACTTTCTCAGAATATGCTTCCTTGTCTTCAGCGAACTTATCAGTCTCTGTAAGAATTTGATTAGTGATTTCAACTGTAGCTGGACCACCATACTCAGGAATAAATTTGATACCCATATATTCAGGTGGATTGTGGCTTGCGGTGAACATCAAGGCACCATAACTAGGCTCAGCCTGAGCAGCAAAAGCTATAACTGGAGTTGCTATAGGCTCAGCTATTAATTTCACATCGATTCCATAAGAATTAAAAATGTCAGCAGAGAATTTAGCGAATTGATCAGCTAAAAAACGAGCATCATAACCAATAAATATAAGTCTATCTTCCTTAAAGTTATTAAGAATATATGAAGAAATTGCTCTAGTGACTAAGTCTAAATTCTCGTAGGTGAACTCTTTTGCGATTAATGCTCTCCACCCATCTGTTCCGAAACGGATTTGGTGTTTACTAGAAGACTTTGAAACTGCTTGCATACTGTATTCATTATATGTCAAAATAAGCTAAAAGTGCAAAAGCAAAGCGATAAATTAGAACAAATTAAGCTTCCAATTAATGAAAAAGAGAATATCACTCTTACTGGAATTATGGGAGCGGGTAAGAGTTCTGTTGGCTCCAAGCTCGCAAAATACCTAAGAAGAAAATTTATTGACCTAGACTCCTTTATAGAGAAGAAACACGGAAAAACCATCAAAGAGATTTTCGAATCTGAAGGGGAAGAAACTTTCAGGAACTATGAAAGAGCAGCGATCCAAGATGTGCTCAGCAACAACAATTTAGTTGTTGCACTCGGTGGTGGAGCTATTGTAAACGAAGAGAACAGAAAACTTGTTAGAAGTCGCTCGAAGTTAATTACCTTACTTGCAGATATTGAAACCATCTCACAGAGAGTTGAACATAAAACACATAGACCATTACTTAAAGGCACTAACCAAAAAGATACTTTAGTCGAGTTATGGGAATCTAGAAAAGATATCTACATGGATACTGATTTACAAATCTGCACCATGGATAAAAACGTAGATCAAATCGCCAAATCTATCATCTCTGAACTAGGTTTTGAAGAGATTGCCTATGGCAGACTCAATGTTGAAATTCCTAGAAACTCTCGCAGCTACGATATTCTATTCGATGACCTTCTTAAAATTCACCCTAACCTGAAAAGACTAAAACTCGGTAGAAAAGTTCTAATCTTAAGCCAATCAGGCATTCCTGAGCAATTCTTGAATAGACTAAAATCAGCATTGCAATATCACTATGAAATTCACACCTTAACTTTAGATGATGGTGAGAAAAACAAAAATTTCTTTAGTTATCAATTAATCATGCAAAACCTTCTCTCTCACAAGTTTGAGAGAAAAGATACTATCATCTCACTTGGTGGTGGTGTGGTTGGCGACCTTGGTGGCTTTGCAGCAGCAACTTACTATAGAGGTATCAATTACGTTCAAGTTCCTACAACACTTCTATCCATGATTGACTCATCGGTTGGTGGTAAAACAGGAATTAATGTCCCAGAAGGTAAAAACTTAATTGGAGCATTTTATCAACCAAACTTAGTTTTCATAGACGTTGCTCACCTGGAGACACTTCCAGAAAAGGAATTTAAAAGTGGTCTTGGTGAATTAATCAAATACGCTTTACTTGGCAGACAATGGGATTCACTGATCATAGAAGATGAAAACGATACATTCTTTGATTTTATAGATAGAAACCACCAAGCTATCAAAGATAGAGACCCAGAGATTTTAGGTCAAATAATTAGACACTGCCTGCAGATCAAAGCTAATATCGTTATCAACGATGAGCGCGAGTCAGGCGTTCGCATGCATCTCAATCTTGGGCATACAGTAGGGCACGCACTAGAGGAAGTGACTAACTTCGAGAGATACAGTCACGGTGAAGCTGTTGCCATTGGGATAGTATGCGCTTGTTACCTATCAGAGCAAATAGATATTTTCAGCCACTTGCACACGAATAAAGTCATAGAACTCATGAAAAGCTTCGACATGGATTACCAAATCCCAGAAGATATTGACCTCAATGCACTAATGGAATCAATGAAGCGTGACAAGAAAGTCGAGCAAGGGCAATTGAAATTTATACTACCTAGAGAGAGAATTGGTTCTATCTCCACGATCAAAGACATAGCACCAAAACTAGTCAAAAAAGCTCTCAAAAGAAATCAGAAAAATAGTGAAGTAGGTGCAAACTAATGACAAGACTGTTACTTGAAGATGGTAAAGAATTTATCGGAAAGTCCATTGGACTCAAAGAAGAATGCTTTGGTGAGATTATATTCAACACCAGTATGACTGGCTACCAAGAGATTATGACAGACCCAAGTTATGCTGGTCAGATCATTACTTTTACCTATCCAGAAATTGGTAATTATGGCTGTAATGAAAGAGACATGGAAAGTCCGAAATCTTATGCTCGTGGGCTCGTTATTAAAAACTATAGTCCAATAGATAGTAATTCCAATTCAGAAGAGAGCTTGGAAGATTTTTTAGTTAAATTTAAGATCAGTGGTATTTATGATATAGATACTAGAGCTTTAACGAAGCACCTTAGAGACAGAGGTTCCATGAAAGCCGTAATTGCTCCAAGCACTAGCTCCAAAGAAGAGTTACTCCAAAAACTCAAAGCAAGTAAAGATATGGAAGGCTTAGATCTAGCTTCAGAAGTTACATGTAAAGAATCTCGTATAATTCCAGCTAGAGCAAATATCAGTGACAAGAATAATGATTTAAGTAAACCTGAAAAGGTTTACAAAGTTGTAGCTTTCGATTTTGGAATCAAGCAAAACATTATAAACAAACTTACTGAAAGAAACTGCCAGGTAGAATTAGTTCCAGCTAACACTAGTGCTGATTACATTCTTGAGCGAAATCCTGATGGAATATTTTTAAGTAATGGTCCAGGAGATCCAGCTGCTGTGACCTATGCAATAGAAACGGTAAAAACTTTAGTAGAGAAATTTCCTAAACCTATTTTTGGAATCTGTCTTGGTCACCAGATTTTATCCCTATCTCAAGGAGCTACAACTTACAAACTCAAATTTGGGCACAAAGGCGCTAACCATCCGATCAAAGAATTAAGTTCAGGTAAAATCGAAATAGCAAGTCATAACCATGGCTTTGCTGTTAACCCTAAAAACTTACCGGCAAATGTGATAGTTAGCCATCTAAATATTAATGATGATACTGTTGCAGGTGTCGAGCTAAGTGATCGAGACAATGTATTCTCAGTGCAATATCACCCAGAAGCCAGTCCTGGACCACATGACAGTGATTATCTTTTTGATAAGTTTTTAAAATTAATAATTAGAGATTTAAATCACTAGATTTAGGTAAATTCAAAATATACATTAAACAATGTCAGCTAACTTTGATTTCAGTCCATATAAATTAATTGATTATAGTAAAGATCGTGAAGAAGCTACTATTGAGTTTGTTCGTAGAGGTTATGCAAGCGTTGGTTATATGAATCTTGAACCAGAAACTATAGACAATGATTTACTACATATTGAAGATCTTTATAAAGCTCCTTCTTTTTTCAAATTACTTATAAATGAATCAGAAACTGATATTGATGCTAAAGCCAAAATCATAGGTTCAATAGCCCTTAAAGTAAATAAGGCGAACCCAGAACTTGGTCACTCAACAGATTATGCTGAACTTAAAAGAGTTTTTATTGATGATTCACTTCAAGGAAAAGGTTTAGGTAAGAAACTATCTGAGTTTGCTTTTGACTATGCAAAAGAGAATGGAATTAAGGTTATTGATATTTGGTCAGGGACACTCTGTGAAGTTGCGCATAAACTTTATCAGAAACTAGGTGCTAAGAATATGGGTGAGATGCGCTTTCTAGGTGGGATAGATCAGGTTTATGAAAAGTATTTTCAGATTAGATTTTAGGGGTTTCTTCTGAGTCTGAAAATAGCTTTCAACTGGAGTGTTGATAAGCTTATTTACGAGGAACCCAATTATTATTACGACAATCCAAGTAAAAGCCATTCCAATTACGGTATTCATATCAAAGTTTTCCATATTCCCTCCTTAATATGTGGATTGAGTAGCAAGCTAATTTATAAGAAATTAGACAAAGCACAGCTGCAACTGGAAAGCAATAAATTAATTTCATTTCTTCAGAAACCCACCCACTAGAATATTCAACCTCGCGTCTGTAATTACATAATACTTCTCCTAAACTAAAGTAAAAAGTGACTAGTAGCGTGTTAAAAATTTCTTCTGCGTACTCTCGGTAA
>JAKVAO010000090.1 GCA_022447685.1 Candidatus Caenarcanales bacterium
ATGGTCAAAATAGCCATGATCCGTATTATGACTAAAAGACTCGCTTGATTTAATTAACTTTCAAGACAGGCTCTAAGGGATATGCATCTTTTGATGCCTGGTTATCACGAAAATTATAAGGAAGTTGTTTTTAATCCTGATTATATGGAATTAATTAGTCCCTTTAAAGTTTTTAGATTCATGGATTACATGAAAACTAATAATTCAAAAACTGTTACATGGTCTGATAGAAGTACTCCAACTAGTTATAGCCAAAGAAGTATTGATGGGGTTGCTCATGAACATATTATTGATATGAGTAATAGATTGCATGCTGATCCTTGGATTTGTATTCCACATATGGCTGATGATAACTATGTTCGCGAAGCAGCTAAACTTTATAAAGCAAGTTTAGATAAAAACTTAAATCTATATCTCGAATACTCTAATGAAGTATGGAATTGGCAATTTCAGCAGGCAAAGTACTCTTATAACAAGGGACTAGAATTAGGTTTTGATTCTCTTCATGGAGGGGCGTTACCAAATTATTATAGTTACAGAACTGTGCAGATTATTAAGATCTTTGAAGAAGTCTTTGCTGAGGAGAAAGACAGAATCATCGGTATTATGGCAAGTCAGTCAGTTAACCCATGGTATCTAGAGAGGACTTTAGAGTATCTCTGGTCTGAAACACCTTTAACTCATAAAGAAACTGGGGTAGATGCCGTATCTATAGCTCCATACTTTGGAGTGCCAAGGGCTAAAGATAATCTTGCAACTTATGAAGCTTGGTCAGATACGATGAATGAAGGTGGTCTAGATAAATTATTTGAAGAAATTCGTTATGGGACTTATATTGAAGGTCCTAATGGTAACAAATCTCGTCTAGAACAAACCTATGAAGATTTCGTGAAAAATAAAGCAGTTGCAGATAGAGAAGGCTTAGCCCTAACTGCCTATGAAGGTGGTCAACACTTATCAGCTCATGGCGGTCTTGAGAATAATGATAAACTTCAAGCTCTTTTCATAGCCGCTAATAGAGATCCACGTATGGGAGAACTTTATGATGAATACTTTAGAAAGTGGTTTGAAATAGGTGGTGGGGTTTTTGCTAACTTTTCTTTTATTGTAAGACCAAGCAAGTGGGGTTCTTGGGGGGTTCTTGAAAGTATGTATCAAGATCCAAGCACTGCATATAAATATGTGTCTTTATCTAACTACGCTAAAGAGTTAAATGCGATTTTTGAAAGTGAGAATGATATAGTAGCACCTAGTACGGTAAGTGGTTTAACTGCAAGTGATATTACTGAAACTAGTTTAGTTCTTAACTGGACTGCCGCTACGGATAATGTCGCAATTGATAAGTACCAAATTTTTAGAGATGCTGCACTCTTAGCTGAAACAAGCTCTCTAAGCTTAAGTGATTCAGGTTTATCAGCCGCTACTGCTTATGAATACTCCGTAGTTGCTTTCGATAGCAATGGTAATCAGTCAGCTCCTGTGAGCCTAAGTGTAAGTACTCTTGAAGCACCAATAGTTTTACCAGAAGAGGAAGAAGAAGTAGGAGATGATTTTATAGTCATTGACTCTTGTGCTGGACTTGAAGCTATAGCTGATAACTTAGAAGCGAACTATAAGCTTGAGTCTGACATAGATTGTAAAGATTACCCAGACTTCGATCCTATCGGTAACTGGAAAAATAGTTTTTCTGGAATCTTCGATGGGCAAGGGTATAGTATTAAAAACTTAACTGTAGTAGATACTTGGGGAGCTGGTCTCTTTACTCAAATCAAATCTGCAACTGTAAAGAATATCAATATGGAAAATGCTTTCATAGACACAAATAATTACTTGACTGGTTTAATCACTGCTATTGCACAAAATTCATTAATTGATAATGTTAATGTCACAGGTAAGATAGTCATAGATCCAGATGAGCCTAAGGGTTTACATGGTGGTATAGTAGGAAAGCTAGAAGCCATAGACGGTGGAACTGCTACTTTAAGCAATTCGAGTGCTGATTTAGAGATTAATGGAAAATATGTAACGTCAGGTGGTCTAGTTGCTCATGCTAAAGCTAATGATACTTCAATAGTAAATATTAGTAATTGTAGCTTCCATGGTTTAATCAATGCTAAAGACGGTAATAGAATTAGTGCTATAGTCGGAATGGCTGGTGGTCATGAAAACGGTATTGTCAATATTGATAAATGTTTTACTGATGCGACTATGATTATTTCTGGAAATAGATACGGTTCATTTCTAGGTCAAAGTAAAGACAATATATTAATTAGTAATTCTTATTCAAGAATGAAGCTTTACTCTGACAATACTAGTGGGGACCATCAGCTCTATGGTCAAGATATAACTGGAGGAGTAAAAGTGGAAAATTGCTTTATCGACAGTAATTCTCTTATAGATAATGATTCCCGTAACTTAGACGGAACTACAGTAGTAGACTTTAATATACAAAATGACTTACTCTATAGTAATTTGTTAAATAATTAAAAAAATACTTGGGGGCATTAAATGCCCCCAAGTATTAATTTTAGATATTAAAAATCAAAATAGAATTAGTTGAATTTTCATTAGTTGAATTTTCATTAGAGTATTCTTTTTCAAACCATGGAAAAGAAAATAAAAAGCACCCAAAAAGAACTTTAAAAATACTAAAGGCAATCTTAGAGGCTTAAATTTAGCGTAAGTATAAAGTAAATTACGAATATTATAATAACGAATCCAAATCGGTTGCTTTTGATTCATAGATTCATGAAAAGTTATAGACTCAGGATTATCTAATTGAAGAATCATAGAACCTACAGCATCATTATCTACAAGCCAAATATATTCATTATCATGGTATTCCATCGCAAATTTCATACCAGTATTAAAGCCACCAGAACCACCTAAATTAGCCCCAGTCTGAATTAAAGTAATAGTTTCACCAAACTCTTCTCTAAGTTTTTCTTCAGTGCCATCATTAGAAGCATTATCTACAACGATAATATCTAAAAGATCCTTATTATAGTTAATATGCTGAAATTTACTTCCCCAAAGCTTTTTACGTAAATCTGGGTGTCTGTACTTATCTCAATAAATTCTATTTCATATCTTATTGATATTTCACTACATATCTCTACCAGACTTGCATGTATTTCTTTATCAAATATTACCTTGCGATATTTTGCTGGACACACCAGGTGATATAAAAGCATAGATACATTATGACTCTTTCGAATCTACTTTCCCATCCAGTTATTATCACGCTATTTGAATCTTTTTTACACCAGCTAAGGCTCGCAGCAGAGCTGCGGAGAATTAGACCCAGCGATGATTAAAAACTATTAGCCTGAACCAATCCATCTTCTGAAGAGCAATAATAACCAATATCCTCATAAATATGACCAGTCTCATTATCTAAAGATTGTTCTTCCTCAACAAATAAAGTTAAAGAAGTTTGAGTAGTATTCTTAAATCTCAAAGCTGATGGGTCAGGGCCAACATAAGTCTGGATTTGAGCGAAACATTTAGGTTTAGAGTTTAAGGCATTATAGTTAATATCAAAAAGATTATGGTTAACTACCACTCCAGTATTGCCAAATCGAACATTAGAATCTGCTGCTGACCATAAAGGGTTTTTATAAATCGCTAAATATCCAACAGTCTCAGCTGCATGAATTCCATCATTTGCTTCTTCTTCAGATAAAAGAACTTTGAAAGATTGTTCGCTAATATTATAAAGCCTAGTAACAACAGCACTTGCTTCATTCACAGAAGAAACTTGAGTAAGTATAATTGGATCTGCATTAATAGCCAAATTATAATTAGGATAATTCAAAACTTGAATAGTAGCTTCATGGGATACCAATAAATCTCCAGCCTCAAAGACGCTTCCATCTTTTAGCTCATGGATTCCTTTCTCTATCACTAAATAATTTACTGTTTCTCTAGTATGAGCACCATCTTTGTAATCCCATTCATCAACCTGAAATTCAAAGCTATTAGAATTAATATTCCTTACTCTTAGCGTAGATGGATCAGGCCCTCTAAATGTAACAGGACTCATAATCACAACAGGGTCAACAAAAGTTTTTGAAAGGTTTACCGTAGTCCAAGCATCCTTACTATTCTGTACTAATTCTACTGAACCAATCTCCGCAATATCACTAAGACCTTCTGCTTGAGTAGCAATAGTAAGCTTAGCTTGTGCCTTAGATGCATTACTAATATCCTCTATTTCATAGCTAATTAAATCACCACTTAAATTACTATTCTTAAGACTCGAAGCATTAAGTTCAATCTTCTTATCAGGAGTAATACTTGCAAACTCAGAGCCTGAAAGAAGATTTAAATTAAAGTTACCAGTAACAAAACCTTTTAAAGGATCAATTATATAAACATTAAAGTCATTTGCTAACTGAACCGCAATATTAGTAGTTGCAGCTTCACTACTCAAATAGGTCTGATCATTAGTATCAGATTGAATCTTAATCACATGGTTTCGAGGAAGCTTGGTATAAGCAACCTCTTCATTAGTATGCTTCATTTCAGAATCAAGTGACTGTTCCTCTTGCACAAAAACATCAATTGAAGATCTACCTGAACGATATGCTCTTAAATTAGAAGTATCTGAACCTTTATAGCTCTGCATTCTAGATATAAAAATCTCATTCTCTGTAATCACTACTTTTTTTGGAGTGTGATTTAACTGCAAAGTTCCAAAATTAAAGAAACTATTACTAGAATCTTCAATAGCTACATAGCCAATTTGATTAGTTTGACTAGTTAAAGAATCTGCCTCTTCTGCTTCAATTAAAATTGAAAAAGCAGTATTTGATATATCATGCCTTAACCTCTCAACAACAGGTTTTTGTGAACTGCTACCTGAAATAACTTGAGTAAATATTGTAGGAGCTATAGTAAAAGCAGTATTGAAATTATGAGTAGAGAAGTCATTACCTGCATTTACAAAACCAGCTTCTATTTTAGTACCATCATCCAACTCATACTGACCAGCTTCAAAAACCATATATTCGATCACAGCAGGATTTGAACCGTTGTAAGATCTTACACCATTCTGATATAACCATTCTTGTAATTCAAGATCAAAAGCATTCTCTCTAAGATTCTTGACTACAGCTATAGCTGGCTGAGAATCACTATTAGAATTATGGTTCAAAATCACCACAGGATTTTCATAAGAGCCTTTAAAATAAACTGTTTTAATATTCATACCAGTTTTACTAGACCCTAAACGTGGGAATTCCATACTTCCAGTTTCACCGATTCTAGTAGGTTCAAATACTGGTTCTTCAGTATCAAGAATCTGAATAGTTAATTCTTTAATATATTCATTACCGACACTATCAGTAGCTTTCACTGTAATAATTTCACTAGCATCATCTTCGGTATAGAATTCAAAATCAAATATAGTATTCGCTAAAAGTAAATTACCATCAATTGAAAACTTAGACGAATTTTCACTAGGAACAAGCTCAAAACTTATAAGATCAAAGATATCTTTATCTTCAGGAGCATATAATCTAGAAATAAGATCACCTGACTGATTATTTTCTACTATAGAATTTCCATCTAATAATAATATATCCTTAGGAGCCCCCTGACTACCACCTCTTTCTATGTGCGCTCTAGTAAATTCATCTTTTAATGTAGCTCTATCAAATTTGATTTTAAATCTACCTTCAGCGATATCAGCTGTTTCAGAATTATTTAGAGGAATTTTATCTTCATAAGGAAAATCAATCTCAATCTCTGAAGCTGTTTGATTTATATATGTAGGTTCACTTGCGAATCTAGACCTACTATAAGCACTTGAAATTGAAGATACTGAAGAAACTTGTCCAGCATTATGTTTTACAAGGCTATTGTAAGTATAACCAACACTATTAACCTCAAAGTTGTATTGTGGATTTAGGTCATAGAAAACTATATCCTTTAATTCAGAAAGTAAAGATTCTGAGATTCTAGTTACTATCTTAAAATCAAAATTTTCATAAGCTGGACTGCCAGGGTCTGTAGCGTCCTTCTTAGATACCACTTTAAAAATACTTAAATCTTTCTTAGTAAAGAAATTAGTTGTTAAACCCTCAAAACTAATAGCTTCAGGAATAGTATTCAGATCTTCACCCTCTTGAGTATAAGTATAGAGTTCAGATACACTTCCTATAGTCCCTGAATTAATTAAATCTTTATCTATATCTACATTAAATAAGGAACTTGCTTCATTAATATCAAATTCATCATCTTGATCGTCGTCAATTAATTTCACAAAAGCATAATTTGATGCTTTATTACCAGTGGAATCTTCAACTTCGTATCTCAAATGTATAGATCTTCTAGCTTCATTTAGTCTAGGTAAAGTCTTCGCTACCAGAAGTTGATTGTTCTCAATTTTAAAGTAACTAGATATTGGAGTTCCATCTGGACCAAGGTCATAAGATCTTTCCTCTAGAACTAGAGTATGAGTATCATTTGGTAAATCAGCATCTTCAATAATAAAAGTACCTAGCAAAGTATCTACCGGACTAAGTTCAGGCACATCAGGTGATCTGTCATCTAATCTCACGCTTGGATTAGAACCAGCTTGTTGAATACTAATTGAAACTTCAGCCGTAGCAGTTCCCCCTTTACCATCGCTTACCGTATAAGTAAAAATATCATTACCAGCTATTAATGATGAGTAAGTAAACGTTTTGTTGTCTGGATTTAAGGTTAAACTATTTAAACCATTATATATAAAGCTTGAGATAGTTAATTCATCACCATCAGTATCACTATCATTTAAAAGTGGGGCTATCTGTATTTGATCACCTGAGACTAAAGTTACAGAATCATCAAGCGCCACTGGTGGAGAATTAATCTGAATAAATAATCTTACAAATGCAGTAGCAGAAGCACCTCGACCGTCAGTTATTGTGTAGCTAATGATACGATCACCTCCATTACTAGCGAATGAAGTAAATGTAAACGTTTTATTATCTGGATTTAATACTAGGGTCTCATTTCCAAAATATTGAAAACTAGAGATGCTTAAATCATCACCATCTGGATCACTATCATTTAACAGTGGAGCTATCTGTATCTGTTCACCTGAGACTAAAGTTACAGAATCATCAAGCGCCACTGGTGAATTATTTGCTTGAATAGTTACTCTCACTATTCCAAGACTTGAATTACCGTTACCATCACTAACTTCATAAGCAAAAATATCATCATTTGTACCTGATGGTAAATAAGTGAAGGTTTTATTATCAGGATTTAAAGTCAGACTATTTGAACCATTATATATAAAGCTTGAGATAGTTAACTCATCACCATCTGGATCACTATCATTTAAGAGTGGAGCTATCTGCATTTCCAAACCTTGAGCAGCATCAACAAAATCATCAACAGCTACAGGTGACTCATTTACAGGTTGACCGCCTGATCCATCGTCATTAAAATATTTATCAGCATCATGAGGATATATTACTCTTAATAAACTACCCTTTAAGAAAGAGCCTCCCACTAACCTTAAAACTCCAGTTGCATATCCATATTCAGAACTAAAGATATTACCGCTATTGTCCATAAGTATCTTTCTTGTTTGAGGGGATAAAGGAATTTTATTTGCAGGTTCTTCAAGTAACTCTTTTTGATCAGATAAAAGTTGAGTAGGACCATAACCATTCAATTGAGTTATGGTATTAGTTTCTAGATCATAACGTTTAATTACATTATCAAAACTATCATAAAGCAAAATCTCTTTTCCAGGATCAACATTTATCACATCAGAAATCATTGTATTAACTTCATCTGCAGGACCATTTCTTTTTTCCTTTGAATCAATTGACATAAATGGTAAAGCAAGTTCAGAACTCTGTCTGTCAGGTGAAATTCTGAGTAAAACCCTAGATATAGTTTTATATGATAATAGATAAATACTATCGTCTGATGCAACATGAATATTGATCCCTCCATAAGGAAAAGGAAAAGCATTCTGTGGAATATTATTCTCATCTTTAAACAAATCAAAGCTTACTGAAGCAGAATCTTTATCACCAAATACAGTTGTAACTTCCCTTGAAGCTATATTTACTTGCCTTACTGTATTGAAGTCAATAATATATATATTTTGACCACTAGCATCTAAATCCATACCATACAAAATATTGAAAGAAGCATCGCCTCCAATCCCATCTTCTATTACACTAGTTAAGATATTTTTACCAGCGATAATACTAAGAGAAGGGTTACTTGTATCAAAATCTGCAAGTTCTAAAATAGCATCTGCTTTAGACATCACAAAATATATTTTTGAATTACTTGTATTAAAATGTAGATTCCTTGCATCAATTCTATTTATATCTATTGCTAAATCTGAAAATAGATTCTGGAAAGTATCAAAAGAAACCAATCTATCAACTTTCCTAGTTCTAAAATCAGCTTTCCATAAGCAACTATCTTGAAAAAATAACATGTCGTTATTATGATCAAAAGTAAAATGATAGAGGTTGAAAAATATAAAATCATCAAAATTGTACTCTTCTAAGTTTCTCAATGAACCTGATGTAAAAGATCTAACATCAGGTTGGTTCATCAAAATTTGCCCTAACCATGGTTCTTGAAATTTTTTAGAAGTTGTGATTTCAATTGCTTCAGAAAGTGTTTCACCTTGGCTATTAACACTAGCTACTTTATAGCTATAAGTAGTCTCAGGTGACAAATCCTGATCTATAAATTTAAACCCATATCCGTAAGAATGATTGATATATTCTCTAAAATCAGAAGGATACTTCCTTAAGGATGTCCTGCAAAACTCAGCATGAATATTGAAGTAAAAAAACCATGAAAGAGTAATCACAGATTGAGATAGC
>JAKVAO010000091.1 GCA_022447685.1 Candidatus Caenarcanales bacterium
AAAAGATTAGGACAATCTGCTATTCTAGCTTGCCAAAACATATTTGCTGCTAATTTTCAATTTACCTGAGTAGTTACGGATTATTTAGATTTTGAATTTTTATCCCCAAATCATAGATAAAGCACGAATATATTTAGACTGTGAGCTTTTAAGCATGCTTTTGGATATTAAACTTTTCATTTTCACAAGCGCTTTATTATTTGTATATTTAATTTCTATAATTGCTAGATTATGATCTCTAATAGGATCAGAAATTCGTCCTGAGACTAGTTTGAAATAACTTAAGTCTGTATCTATAGTGACTCTAAAATTACCACATCGAGATAAAAAGTATCTTCTCATATAGCTATTTATAAGTACAGGTGAGTAATTCATGAGATATTCTAGCTTTAAGTATTCTTGACTTGATTTTTTAAGAATGCTTTTAACAAGTGGCTTTAAGCTAGACTGAGAATCCAAAGAAAAACTCTCTAAAGGAAAAATTTCTTTATTTCCAAGCTTACCGTTTTTCATTTTAAACTCTAATTTAGCGTCTATATCATCATTAAAAGTATCACCATACCAACGAATGCGAGCTTTCATACGCTTATCATAACCATCTAAATGATTAAAATATGAACTTAAATTTAAGTCATCTAAGTAAATATTATTGATTCGTCTTTCATAGAAAATTTCTGAAAAGCAGGCTGGATGTAATTTAAGCTCTTGAATTGCCCTATCATAATCAGTAATATTTATGGAATACTTTTTCTCATATCTATAATCTTCTTTAGTTGGAGTAAGTGTTTCCATAAAATTAGTTGAAAATTGGTGATGCTGAACTGTCCTCTAATAAATTTATACTTAAGTTAGGATATTTAGTTTCAAGTATTTTTTGTACATTACTTAACTTTTCTATATTAGTTACTTGCACCCAGAAAGTAACTTCTAATTGCTCTTTAGATTTATCTAAGCGCCTTAAATTTAAAATAGTAAAATTACTTTCTATTAAAGAAATTAGAGTATCTAAATCTGGTAAATCAGTCCCTGAAGCACTTAAAGTTAAAAATAAACTAGTTTCATTATTATCAAGTATAGTTTTTTCTTTATTGAATAAGTGTTTAACAATAATTATTAAAATGATGATTGCAAAAGAAATGATAGTAATTTCTTTTTGCTGAGCACCAAAGCCTAAACCTATTACTATGGATAAAAATAGATAAATCAACTCTTCTGGATCTTTAATTGCAGAACGGAACCTTACTATAGATAAAGCTCCAATCAAGCCTAAAGAAAGAGAAAGAGATGATTGAACTATACTGATCACGAGCATAGTAGAGACTGAAAGCAAAATAAAATTATTTGCAAACTGTTCTCTATTAGACAGATTCCTTGCAAAGTTTACATAAACTACTGATAGTATCCATGAAACAAAAGCAGTGAGTCGAAAGTTAATCACAAAATCTGATAAACCTATTTGTAGTTTTTCAGAGGACAAAAGTCCTAGGAAATTGCTTAAGTCATTCATTTAATTACCTTTTGCTTTTTAACATATAAGCAACTAAGTTATATATTCCCCAGTCTTTAAGATTTATAATTGAGTGCTAAAACTCCATTTTTGTTTTTAAATAGCTATAATTAATCATAGTGTCTGCACCGATATTATTAACTACTATTCCGAAAGCTGGTACTTATTTCTTTGCTGAGATACTTAGTGAAATAGGAGCTAGAAATAGACATTTGCATGTGGCTAAAACTCATGCTGAGACCTTATACTACGCTCCTGAAGAAGTTAATAGGTTTACTCCTAAAAAAGCTAAAGTACCTTTAAGCATTTCCCAAGCGCTTTATACTGTTCTTCCTGGAGAATTTGTTTTTGGGCATATTGCAAAGCCTATGTTAGAACAGCTTTTCCTTGATAGGTTTAAAATTATTTATTCCTATCGTGATCACAAAGAAGCTATGCAAGCCGAGTTTTATTGGTTCCGTGAAATTCGTCGTGATATGGAAGAGGAGTTTAATAAATTTAAGCATCTTTCTGTGGAAGAGCATTTTATTAAATATCTTGAGATTTTTGGTCCTACTCGTGTACGTTTGTTTAGATTTTTAGATATGTGGCGTAGAGAAGCTGATGTTCTATCGATAGATTTTAATAAATTTAGAAATGAAAGAGATTATGCCCAGGCTAAAGTTGTTGAAATTAGTGAGTATATAGATATGGCAGTAGATTTAACTAGAGCTGAAGAGATTTTAGATACTTGTTTTAATAAAGATACTAAGACTAAGGTTAAAAGAGATAAGTCTATTAATTTATGGACGCCCGAGGCTGAGGAGATTTATGGGAAACTTCTTAATAAACAAAAATTTTATGACTTTGTTTATCCAGTTTATTGGACATTAAGGGATAAATTGAAATGTTTGGAGCAGTAGATGTAGCTAATACTCGTTAAGTCAATGGCGAATTCAAGTCTTCCCTGTAACCAAGTTCATTCATCATTGGCTCAATCATAGGCAGTACTTTCTCAATAGCTGCCTGATTCTTTTTCCACTTATCATTTTTTGGTTTTTCAAATAATGCTGTACTAACTACTGGTGGCTTTTCAGCATATTCTTGAAGTTTATCTTCATATTTAATATTCACAAAATCACAGATGTTTTTTACAATTTCACCTGGTTTTTCACACATGTCTTCATAGCTAACTTTGATAACTCTATCCTGATCAAGCTTTGTCAAGCTATCTAAAGCATATCTATTTGATTGAATCCACTGATGTGCACAAGTTTCTTCTAAACTTTTCCCATTAAATTCCTCCCATTCTGGTGGTAGAACGTATTCCCATTTCTGAAAATCAAAGTTATTAAAAGTGAATTCAGTATTTAGTCTAGGAAAGCGTTTATGTTTGATATGCTTTGCTTGCCTTTTCCAACCTTCTATTAAAGAGCTAATATTAGATTTTCCTTCACGTGAAATGAAGATGAATTGAGCATCTGGAAAAAGTTTATTCATGAAATCTACTCTGAAACAGTTTCTTGGAGTTTTTTCTAAAATTCTATAATTTTGATTACGCTTATTCTTGATTAAAGCATTAGCTTGTGTGACAAGTCCAGCAAAGGGATTGGGGATTGGAAGATGAGAAGAAATGGCTTTCATCCTGAATTTTTGAGCTGTCCAAAAAGCTAAGTTCTCTTTATTAACAGTATATTCATGGAATCCTTTTCTAATATAATCTTTTAACTCGTCACTTAGATCATCAGCACTGAGAACATCATCTTTGGCGTCTGGATCTAGCATTCCATTGAAATATCCACCACGGATAACATTCCAGCTTTCTCTATATAATGAATATAGTTCATTACTTTGGGTGAGTATGTTGAAAAGCATCGTTGTTCCTGAACGAGGGCAACCAATGATTATGACTGGATTTTTTATTAAATCTGCTGACATTCTAAATTTTATTATCGCATGTGAGTTAGTTAATGATGGGTATTAATATCCATATTTACTTAAATCTGTGTTAATAATTTCAGCAAGCTTTTTATTACTTGCTATATATTTATCGTTAACTTTTTTAGTGATAATTTCTTTAATCCTTGTATCAAAAAATTTATGGATTTTTTTAGGGATTATTGAGTCAACTAGTAAAATATTTTTATAGTTATTTCCTCTTGAATGCTCATTTTTCTCAACTTGTTCGAATTTTTGAACATGTTTATCGTTTTCTTGTTCGAATTCTCGAACGTCTTGCTTTTTATGGTAAGGATTAACTAAAATTTCTTTCCATGAATTTAAGTCTATGGCAAATGGATTTAATCTAGTTTTGGCAAAGACTTTGTTAGACTGTCTTAGAAAGATAGAACTCAGAGTTGAAATTCTTCTATTGGTTTTTTCAGAGAAAGGTAATTCTTCTAAACCTTTTACAGAGCTAAAATCACTGATTTTTTTAGCAAATAATTTTGGTTCACTTTTAAATAATTCAAAAGGCAAAACTAAAACATTTTCTTTACTAAAAAGCTTTTGGTAGTAGCTAACTAGATTAAAGTAATTAAAATATTCATAGTTAAACAGTGGCATTATTGCTTGATTACGCTTACTTGGTTCTAAATAATCGTGTAATGCGCAGGCTCCGCCTGCACGTACATACTGAATATATGTAGAAAGAATCATATCTTTTTGTTCACGAATAATTATTAAAACTTTTCCTTTTGGGAAACAGGCTTTAAGCCTGTCTGCAATTTCTTTAGAGTCATAACCACCTGAGTGTGGGTTTCCAGAAAGTCTCTCATTACTTATAACTGAACAAAAATTATCATCAAGTAAATTTTGATAATAATCTTGAAATTCTTCTACATCGAAATTCAACCCATTAACTAGAATGAGTTTATCTCTTAGTTCTTTTTGAGAGATATAGCGTTTGAAACCGCTTGATTCATTGTCAAAAAGATTTTTTTGGAGCCAGGTTGAAGCTGTTTTATGATAACCAATATGAATTAATTCTGAATTCATAGATCATAACCATACTTTGATAGATCGAAGTTTACAAGTTTTTGTAATTTTTTGTTACCTTCTTGGAACCTGTCAGAGACTTGAGTCTCTATATATTTGTCTAAGCTTGAATCAAAGATTTTTTTAATAAGCTTCGGGGTAAGACTGTCTATGAACATAAAAAACTTTATGGTGTTATTACTAAAATACTCAGAACTCGGTGCTGAAGGGTTTAGTGTGGTTTTCACAAACAATTTGTTTGCTTGCCTTGAAAGTTTGGACATTAAGTATGAAAGTCTTTTGTTGGTTATATTGCCAAATGGTATTTCTTTAAGGCGCTTAGCTTTAGTGAATTCAACTATATGAGTATAAAATTTTTGAGGGTCATCTTTGAATAACTCAAATGGAATCGCTAAAACATTTTCCTGTCCGAAAAGATCTATATAGTATTGAATTAGTTTGGAATAGTCGAAGTGCTCGAATTTAAATAGTGGTATAACTGGAAGTCCACGTTTGGGAGGTTTGATATAGTCTTTGATAGAACAGGTTCCACCGTATTTTACGTATTGAAGGTAACAGGAGGATATAGCACTTTTCTGTTCACGAATAACTATGAGCACTTTGCCATCAGGGAAGCAGGCTTTGAGTCTATCAGCAATCTCTTTACTATCATAGCCACCTGAATGTGGATGACCTGAAAGTCTTTCACTGCTGATTACAGAGATAGTATCTTCAGCCAAATTTTCTCCTTCAATAGCTTGTTTCATTAATTTAAGGTGATGAGTTCTTACTGCTTTTGAGTTGAAATCAAGTGAGTGAGGTAGAACTATAAAGTCTCTAATATCTTTTTTGCTAAAAAATCTTTTGAGCCTAGTTTCTGGATTATCCAAAATATGAGTCTGTAACCAGGTTGAAGCGGTTTTATGGTAACCGATGTGTATTAGTGTTTCAAGTGCCATTTAATGATTTCTTTTCTCTCTTCTCAAAAATAATTTTAATAGATCATTGATGTAAGCTTTATTGGTAGTTATTTCTAGAAAATCAATACCAATTTTTTTATAGGATTCTTTAATTTTGTTTTGGTATTTTTTTTGCTTTTCTAGAAACTTCTCTCTGACAGATTTTTTGTTTAGGTTTAGCAACTCTTTTATACCTGATTCAGGATTATTTATTTCCATAAAACCAAGATTTGGAAGTTTATATTCTCGTCTGTCTCTTATTGATATTAGGATTAGATCTTGGATTTTCCTAAGAATTTTTAATTCTTGTTCATAGGCAAGAGACTTAGGAGAATTAGAAAAACTATTATCATCAATAAAATCAGATAGATAGAAGACTATAGAATGCTTAGGGATGATTTTGATAGCTTCACTTAGTACATTTTTAATATCAGTTTTTTTAGATTCAGGTTTGAAAGTTATGAGGTCTTTAATCAGTTTGAAAATATGGGCTTTGCCTTGTTTAGGTTTAATTAGATACTCAACATGATCAGTAACTATCATCATTCCAACCTTGTCATTGTTTTTAATTGCTAGGAAAGCTAATACTGAAGCGATTTCTATAATCAGTTCTTTTTTACTTTTTTCTGAACTACCGAAGTTATTGGATGAACTCAGGTCAGCTATTAACATCATTGTGATTTGTCTTTCTTCTTTATACTCTCTGATGAAGGGTTCTTGCATCCTTGCTGTCACCTTCCAGTCAATATTTTTTATTTCGTCACCGTATTGATATTCTCTTATAGAATCGAAGTTTAAACCTGTACCTTTAAAGGCAGATTTATACTCTCCTGCTAGGATTTGGCTTGCTAGCCTATCGCTTTTGAGGAGAATTTTTTTGATTTGGCTGATTAAACTTTTGTCGATTAATGCCACAATAATCTATTCTACAATAGTCTTAGATATATTACTTTATAAGGCTTTGTAGATGTTTCTGGGCTAATTCTTGAAGCTTTAACTTAATTTCTTGGTCTAGCTCTTGATATTTTTCTTTACCGAGACTTTCTTGTAGATATTGGATATATTTTTTCTCATTTTCATATTGACTATTATCGGGCTCTATATTGTTTTTTCTGAGGAAATCCTTGGTGATTTGATCCATAATTACGCCACTGGATTCTGGGTCTTCACTGTTATAGCCTTTAAAGGCAGCATAAACTTTTGAGTAATCACTGTTATCAAAAACTAGAGCGCTTGGGTTAAAAATACGGTTTCCTGCTAGTTTAAACTCATCTTCATTGAAACTGTGGTAATGCTCTGCTAGCTTAATATAGATATTATTGCTCAATCTTGTTGCTATAGCCCCTTTGAGTATATTTGTTTTCTCTGCATCACTATATTTCTTATCTAAAAGCTCTGCATGTTTATAGAGTTTAGGTTCTTGGAGCAATATATAGTTAGCTTCTGGGTGGGAACTATCGAATAATCCGTCATAGGCTGCGGAGGGATCTTGACTGATAAAGATTTTGGTGTTTTTTATGCTATCCTCAATGATATTTTTCGCTTCTGGAGGGAGCTGGTATGCGTTTGAATTGTTCTGTGTCTGTGGTCTTTCTGTAAAATACTCTGCTAGTGCTTTGCTTTCATTTGTATTTAAGCTAATAGTTTCAATTTGATTTAGGAAAAGATCTAAATTCTGAACCTGAGTATTCATTTTTTTTGCTATATCCGCTCCATTTAAGCCTGATTTCAAGTCTTGGATTACATTACTAAGGTTATGGTTTAGTGCAAGGCTTGTTTTTTCTATAAATTCAGTTTCTTCCACGCCGTTGTTCTTTAGAAAGCCTTTGAAATCATGCTCAAGTTTTTCAAGTTTATTTATTAGCTGCTCTCTTTTTTCATTATCACACAGATTTTGTAAGTCTTTTTTGAAAGCTCGATTTAAGCCATGCGCTGCGGTGTATAAATCACCAAAGATTTCATTCTTGGATTTATTTGATGTATCAGAAAAACTTTTTACATAGTTTTGCCATTCTGCACCGCCAAAGGCGAGCTCTTTTAACCTCTGTCCAGCTACTTTAATTTTAGCTACTGGGCTTCTTTGAGGTTTAGTAATTGGTTTCCTAATAGGATTATTTGAGCTTGTGCTGTCAGTTTTAATCACTTGTAATAAGTATAGCTAATTTAGTTTATCTTTGTTGATTTTCTGAGTTTTAGTTGAAATTTCTAAATTTTTAGCTATTTCTGACCATCTCCATTTACACTAGTGCTGTGTTCACCTCTTGGACCTTCTGAGAAAGTTAAATCATAAGCTGGGGATAGTTTTCATTCATTAAATTCGTTATTGTCCCCATTAATCTGGCAGACTGTAATTAAAAACGTCGAATAATCCATCAAATATTTTCCTAGTTTTTTCAAAACGTTTTAAGCTTCCTAAGCTTACTCCAGGATCTACTAGCTAAGCCTTATTGGCTTAAATCGTTTACTAAGCAAATAGTTTTTAATCTATTTGCAAGTTCTGAACAAATTTTTTCTGAGGTTTTTAGTGTAAAAGACAATATATTATATGAAGCTTGCCGGAATTTGAATAATATTTTCACTTAACATAAAAATTTCTTCTCCTTTGTTGATTAAAATACCGAAAGGGCATTTATGTTCACTAATAAAGTTAGTCAGGCTTTGAAGTTTTCTAATATCTGTATTTGAGCCTGATTTAATTTCAACTGGTATAAGGCTATTTTTAGTTTCTATAATCAGATCAATTTCAGACTGATTACTAGTTCTGTAGAAATAGAATTTAACTCTGCTGTGTTTAAGTGAAACAGATTTAATGATTTCTTCGATGATAAAGCTTTCCCAGATTCTACCGTATTGTGGGCGGGATTTAAGGTTGTCAATTGAGCCTATGTTCAGAAAATAGTTGATTAATCCTATATCTCGTAGATGCCCTCTTGGGGTTTTAACCAGTCGTTTTTTCGTATTTTTGTTATAACAGCTTAAGCTTCGCCAGCTAAAGGTTCCTTCGACTATTTCTAAGTATTTTTTGATGGTTGGTTGAGAAACATCAAGTGATCTAGCAAAGTTTGAAGCATTGATTAGTTCACCAGAAGAGTAGGCAAGCATAGTAAAGAATCTTTTGAAAGCTTGTAAGTTAAGGCTTGGGTGTAGTGACCTGAAGAAATCAAACCACCAAGGTGTTAAAAATAAAGGGTAAGGTCAAAAGGAGAAAGACGAATGCCCCGAGGCAAAGCATACGATTCAAAATTTAAGACGAAGGTAGTCCTAGAATCCCTGAGGGAGGATTCGACTC
>JAKVAO010000092.1 GCA_022447685.1 Candidatus Caenarcanales bacterium
AACTCATAAATAACTAGATTTGGCCAGAGCTAGACCTATTTGTTTACATAATCTTTATTTTTTACCTGAGTAGTTACGATTTTGCAGAAAACTAAAGGTAATAAAGCTCTAGAAAAAGATGGGATTAATTTCCATTCTTGGAGAACTTTTCTTGGGATTAAGTCTCATTCATTACTAGTATTTCTAGCAAGGCTTGCTATGGACACTGTTACTAAGAAGCTTGGAGAAAAATAGTGTGATACTATATTCATTCGAGGAATATTTAAATGTACCTTAAACCATCATTATCCAAACAATAAAATGGATTTTTTAATCAAGCAATTAATTTAGATCCACAAAAGCTATCTGAGAAATCTGGTCTTTCTTCTAAAGAAATTCAGAGTATTCAGCAAGAAGCTAATATTTATAGAGATAATGCAGAACTTTTAGCAAATAATTTAGCTTCAGCTAGAAAAGCCATGCAAGGTGAGTATCCTAATGATTATTCTAGATTAGATTTTTTGAAATATTATCAAGAACAAAGAAAACAAAATATTGAATCTGATTCAATTCTAAGCTATCTTCATGATTATGTAGATAAATTTACAAGTGACCTTAAGGAAAGTATCTCACTATTACCGATAGTTGCGGGGCTTCAAAAGAATGACAAGGCTAATAGATTGCAAGAGGCTTTGACTTTGATAAATAATCCTAACCAAAAAATTGATTATCTTTGGATTGACAGTAATAAAGGTAGTAGAAATTTAATAATGAAAGATGGTAATAAAATTGATTTTACACGAGATGATATAGATGGAAATGCAACTGTAGCTTTGGGGGACATAGATGAAGAAAAACTCATTAGAGATCTTTACCCTTCAATTTTTAAGAAACTGGAAGATCAATTTAATGACTTCTTCCAAGGGCGTGACCTAAGTAATTGGACGTATGAAACCGATGGGGATACTAGTAATCCTCGGCATGAATATAGCTCTTCTGATAATAGTGGATATGTAAATATAGAGTATCGTACTGCTTTTGATCCTTTTGAAAACTTCAATATCCAATCACTTCAAGTCTATGATGGATCTGGACATAGGGTGTTTGGTTTCCAGCTTCCAGATATAAAATTTGATAGTGAAGGCAAAGCTAATCAATCTATAAATGAACTTGTAAAGAAGACACTGGCTACTATCACTAAAGAAAAATAGAAAAGTCTGAAATAGAACTATCAGCACCTAAATCTAAACATTGTTTAGGAGACATAGATGACTCTATTGCTATAACTTTAGCTCCAGAATCAATTCCTGCCTTGATTCCTGATTTCGAATCTTCGAATACTAGACATTCATGTGGCTCAAATCCTAAAACCTCTATCGCTTTTAGATATATCTCTGGATGGGGTTTACTGTTTTTGACCATAGTGTCATTGATGATAATCTCAAAAAAGCTTTTAGCGTTGATAGAATCAAGTGTAAAGTCAACATTCACTGGTGGAGCCGAAGTTGCTATAGCTCTAGGTAGTTTCTTCAGGTCTAGTAATTCTAGGAATGCCATCAGCCCTGGAGCTGCTTCAATATCATTCTTGTAGATATTTCTGTACATAAGTTCCTTTTCTTGAGCGTATTCTTCTACCAATTCATCACTCAAAGAAGAGTCGAATAGGTTGAGTAACCACTCTCTATTAGTGCGACCATAGATTTTATTCTCCATATCTTCATCTGAAAGAGGCTTGCCTTTAAGCTCACAGAAATCCTTCAACGCCCTTTGGTGAAAAGGAGTGTTGAAAATCATAACCCCATCCATATCGAAAATCACTGCCTTGGACTCATTGAATAGGTCGATGGCTTTTTGCTTTAATTCAAGAACTTGCATTATGGGAATAATTATAATGTAGATTAATCAGAATAATGTTCGAAAAAATTGAAATTTTAAATACTGAAGAGTCAGAAGAGATATTTCATAAAATTATTAATCTTAAAGACAAATGGGTTTCTAGAAAAGAAGGTGAGCAAAATTTTGATTTACCGAGATTCACCTTTGGCGCTGCTAGCTACATAGATGCTAAAGAATCCTATGACTTTTATCTTAAAAAAGCCAAGCTTGAAAATGAGATTTTGTTAAATGAGTTAGGAGATCTTTACCAGAAAGTTTTAGAATCTTTGAAATTACATACTAAAAAGAACTGTAAGTATGACGAGGGCTTGGCTTTGCCTGGTTTCCATATATTTGGTAGCGATATTTTTTTTGAGGAGGAGTGCGGGAAATTTCATCACGATAGGCAGGATGAATTGATCGACTGGCAGGGGATAAAATATGATCCACAACAAAATCTAAGTTTTACTTTAGCTATTAAATTACCTAGAAGGGGAGCTGGTTTAATTTTTGTAAGAGATCAGATTGAATCTAACCCTGAATGGGAGGAGAGTGAGGAAGATCAGGCTGTTTCATTGGATACATTAGAAACGAGCTTTGCTTTAGCCAAATCTCTTGGTACGCGCTGTGATACAGATATTGATTTAAATAGACTTGCTTTTATTAAATATCAGGAGGGTTCTATGTTTTTACACTCAGGTAAATTCACTCACGCTATGGCGCCTGCAATAAATATCGAACCCGATGATATGAGAATTACTCTTCAGGGGCATGGGATTTTAGATGAAGAGAGTGATGAGTATTTGATTTATTGGTGAATATCAGTTTGGGCTCTATTGTTTAGCTTACAAAATCTTAAAAAGTTTAAAAACCAAGATTAGTTCCTCCCCACTGAAGTGTTTTCTTTGAACTAGCACTCTTTGATAAGCGATTAGAATCTTGGATCTTTTGACGATTGTATTGAGAGTTTGATCTCTTATAAGATTTATCAATTAATTGTCGAGATGCTGAACTATTAATTTTCTTTACCACTGGCGAATTAGTATTTGGCTTATTTTCATTAAAGCTCTGGTCTTTTGCTTGTGCTGTTCCTGTTATAGAACTTAATGAAATTAATATGATTACAATTAAAGATAGTTTATTGATTTGCATAATGAATTTAATTATATTAAATAACAATTTCTTTGATTAAACTTTGAATAAATTTAGCTGTGCTTCATATTGCGTTAAATTGGAAATTCATTTCTTCATTTCAGTATAAATTTTTTATGAGAGGAATTTAATTTCTCCTGAGTAGAAGCGAATTTCTTTGAAATAGAATTGAATTTCTTAAGTTTAGAATTCTATTTCCCTAAAGCAGAAAGTGATTTCCTTATTTACTAAAGTGATTTCTCTTTTTATACAGTCATTTATTTAATATGCTTGGTATTTTCGTGCTTTGCTTTTAGCCTTAAGCTTGTCTTTAAGTTATAATTAATAGCTTAGATGTTCAAAAAATTCCTTAAACTTCTCACTGGTGACCCCAATCAAAAACTACTCAAATCATTTGAGCCGACTGTCACTAAAATTAATGCTCTAGAAGAAAGCATAGCTAAATTAAGTGATGAAGAATTACAAAATAAAACTCAAGAATTCAAAAATAAAATCGCTCAAAAACTAGAGCAAACTCCATATGAAGTTTTAATTGCAGATGATGTTGCAAAGCTTCCTGGTCAGCTTAGGACTACTCATGACAAGGCACTTGCTGAAGTTTTAGATGAGATTTTAGTTGAGGCTTTTGCTGTCTGCCGAGAAGCATCGAAAAGAGTTCTCAATATGAGACACTATGATGTTCAGCTTATAGGTGCTTTGCAGATTCATAGATCGGGGATTTCTGAGATGCAGACAGGTGAAGGTAAAACTTTGGTTTGTACGCTAGCAGCTTACTTGAATGCTTTAAGTGGGCGCGGTGTTCATATTATTACTGTTAATGATTACCTGGCACGTCGTGATTCAGAGTGGATGGGACAGTTATATAATTTCCTGGGTTTGAGCTGTGGACTTATAGTCGCTGGTAAATCACCAGAGGAAAGACAAGAAGCTTATTCTTCTGATATTACCTATGGTACTAATAATGAATTTGGTTTTGATTATCTCAGAGACAATATGGAAACTGATATTGATAGCTGTGTGCAGAAAGATTATTACATGGCTATAGTTGATGAAGTTGATAGTATTTTAATCGACGAAGCTAGAACTCCTCTGATTATCAGTGGAATTCCAGATCAGCGTAAAAAAGAAATTTATGTTGCTATGAACTCTGTTTCTAAGCAGCTCAAAAGAGCTAAGGGCGAGAAGGATAATAGTAGTGATGCTCATTATTTTATCGATGAGAAAGCTAAGAATGCTGTACTTACTGAAGCTGGTATCGCTAAAGCTGAACAGATTTTGAATGTTGATAATTTATGGGATCCTGAGACTAATTTGGCTCACCATTTGATTCAGGCACTTAGAGCCAAAGAATTATTCGTAAAGGATACTGATTATATAATTCAAGTTAACTCTAAGAGTCGTAAAAAAGAAATAGTTATAGTTGATGAATTTACTGGACGTCTGATGGAAGGTCGTCGTTGGGGAGATGGTTTGCACCAAGCTGTAGAAGCTAAAGAGAATGTTCCAATTCAGGAAGAAACTTTAACTATGGCTAGTATTACTTTCCAGAATTTATTTAGACTTTACCCTAAGCTTTCAGGGATGACTGGTACTGCTGCAACTGAAGCTGAAGAGTTGAAGAAAATATACAACCTAGATGTTTTGATTATTCCTACTAATAAAGTCTGTGCTAGAAATAATTTGAATGATATTGTTTACAAAAGCGAACTTGCTAAATACTTTGCAATTGTAGAAGAGATTATTAAAGAACATAAGAAGGGAAGACCAGTTTTGGTTGGTACTACAAGTATCGAGAAGTCTGAATTGCTTGCTGGAATGCTTGAAAAGCCAATTTATTCTCTTAAAATCCTAGAACAAAGAATCAAAAGATTTGTGAATTTGATGAAGAATAAATCGAAAGAAGCTTCTCTTAAACCTGAACTCATGAAGCTGTTCGATAAACCAGGTAATCTTACCGTTGAACTAGTTCAGCCTTTTATTTCTGAACTCAAAGAAGTTTGTACTGGAGAGGAACTTAGTTTTGCTTTGCAGACATTACTGAATTCGATTTCAATTACTGAAACTATTAAGAAGAAGCCTAAATTCTCGGTACTGAATGCTAAGCATCACGCTAAAGAAGCTGAGATTATTAGAGAAGCTGGAAAGCCGGGTGCAATAACGATTGCGACGAATATGGCTGGTAGAGGTACTGATATTATTCTTGGTGGTCATAAATCTCAAGATCCTAAGCATGCTGATTATAAAGTTGTGGATATTGATGCTCAAGTAAAGATTAAAGAGCTTGGTGGACTTTATGTGATTGGTACAGAGAGACACGAGAGTAGAAGAATTGATAATCAGTTACGTGGTAGATGTGCTAGACAGGGTGATCCAGGTAGTTCTAGATTCTTTTTATCTCTTGAGGATAATCTGATGAGAATCTTTGGTGGCGATAAAATGATCGGGATTATGAATATGCTTAAAACTGATGATGATATGCCAATTGAAGCAAGTATTATCACTGATGCTATTAACAATTCTCAGAAAAAAGTTGAAGCACACAACTTTGATATAAGAAAGCATATTCTACAGTATGACGATATTATAAACACTCAAAGAGAAGTTATTTATAGAGAAAGAAGAAAGATACTTGAAGGTTTTGATATTCATGACAAGATTTTGAAAATGATTGATCAACAAATTGAAAGTGCTATCTATCAATATATTAATCCACAGATGCAAGCTGAGCTTTGGTTTGATGAAAGTAAGGGTGTTAGCCCTATGACTAAACTCTGTGAGCAACTAAAAAATGATTTTGGTGATGAGATCTTGAATAATGTAGATGACTTGAATAGCTTTGTTAATCTTGGCTTTGATGCATTCCTGGAACAAGTAACTAATTCTGCTCATAAGATCTATAAAGCTAAAGAAGAAAATATTAGTTCTGATGCTTTGAAAGAAGCTGAAAGACAAATTATGCTTCATGTCATAGATTCTAAATGGGTAGTGCATTTACAAGCTATGGATTCTTTGAAAGAAGGTATTCACTTGCAGAGCTATGGTCAGAAAGATCCATTAATAGAATATAAAAAAGAAAGTTTCGATATGTTTGATAACTTACTTTTTGATATTAAGAAAAATACTGTTAGTTTATTGTTCCATGCTCAAATAGTTCGCAGTAACTCGGAGCAGCAGGAAGAGAAAGAAGAAGAATTAAGCAATAACTAAATGTCTAAAATAATTAGTAACTCAAGAACTTTTATCTCTGATGTAGATACTCCAGTTTCTCTTTATAATAAACTCAGTAAGCACTATTCAGATTGTTTTCTCTTTGAATCTGTATTGGGCGGTGAAAATTTAGGACGTTATTCTTTTATTGGATGCTCTGCTTTAGATACTTTTATCAGTTTTAAGAATAAGTCTAAGTATCCTAATAACTCTAGTAATCCCTATGAGCAAATTAAAAACTTTTTAAATGAATTTGCAACTAACCTTGAGGACAATGTTTCAGTAACTAATGATCTAGAATTCTTCCATCAAGGTTTGGTTGGTTTTATGTCTTTTGAATCTATGCAAAGAATTGAACCTTGTTTGGATCTTCAAGAAAGTCATTTGCCTGAAAGCTTTTTCTATCTTGCTGGAAATCTGATCGTTTTTGATCATGTAAGTCAAAAGCTTTATGTTGTAAATAATATTTTGCTTGAAGATGATTATGATCAGGCTAAGCTTGATGGTTTGTATCAAACAAGTAATCAAGAACTAGATAAATTAAGTTCAATTATTCATGAAGTCAATAATTTGGAGAGAAAAGAATTTAATGAGAAAATTCAAGCTAGTCCAAGTAATGATTCTTTTAAATCTAACACTAGTAAAGAAGAATTCATAGCTATGGTTAATAAAGCTAAAGAGCATATTCTTGAAGGTGATATTTTCCAGGTTGTACTTTCACAGAGATTTGAAAAAGAGACTCAGTTATCAGCTTTAGATCTTTACAGGGTTCTTAGAAGTTTAAACCCTTCTCCATATTTATTTATATTTAATGCAAATCTAGAGAGAGACAATCTTGGTGAAAACTTTACTATAGTAGGCTCTTCACCAGAGATGTTAATTAAAACAGAGAAGAAATTTAATCAACACGGTGCTGAAGAATTATGGGCTGAGCTTCGACCTATAGCTGGAACTTATAAACGTGGGCAGAATCAAGCTCAGGATATTAAGCTTGCAGAGAAGCTTTTGAATGATCCTAAGGAAAGAGCAGAGCATGTAATGCTACTTGATCTTGGTCGTAATGATCTGGGAAGAGTTTGTGAACATGGTTCTATTCACGTCGCTCAGAATATGATTATAGAGAAGTATTCACACGTGCTTCATATAGTTAGTTCTCTTAAAGGTAAACTGAAAAGCGATATGTCTAGTGTGGAGTTGCTTGAAGCTTGTTTCCCTGCTGGAACTTTAAGTGGTGCTCCTAAGATTGAGGCAGTGAATATTATTTCTAAGCTAGAGAAAGACCCTCGTGGTCCCTATGGTGGTTGTATAGGCTATATAAATTTAGACGGTACTATTAATGTTGCAATTATGATTAGAAGTATTATTATTGAGAGTAATAAAATCTCTATTCAGGCTGGGGCTGGGGTTGTGGCAGATTCAGATCCGGAGTCTGAGTATCAAGAAACCTTCAATAAAGCAGCTGCTTTGATTTCTGCTGTTGAAAGAACTATATAACTATGCAAATAACTGAAGTTTACTCACTAAGTGGACTTAGCCCTGCTTTGAATACTAAAATCTCTACTGTTATTGATACGGAAAATTACATGTCATTTACTGTTGGAGATCTAAGCTTTCCTAGTCAAATATCTACTACAATAGATCAACGTTTAGCGGCTAGAGCTTTATTAGAGCCAGAGAAATTTGTCTCCGTGCTAGATGATGAAGGGAAGCCTGCTGTGTCTTTAAGACCTTATTCCCCTGGGGATGAAAAAGATTTCCTTAGAGTGCTTAATAATACAGACGTTTTGAATAAAGAGTTTGATATAGTCTCTAGCCTAATAGTTAATTCACAAAATTTTTTGACTAGGAATTTACCTAAAGCAGAGCTATCTACTAATATTATAGATAGTAAGATATTTAGCCTCTTCCCTCCACTACTGGGAAAGCTTCTCTATGAAGGATTAGGGCAGAATAAGTTTCATAAATGGCATCTAATGGATCATACTCGTCATGTTCTTTTGTTTAGCCATAAGCTTATTGATAATGATAAAGAGGATAAATTACTCAATCAAATAAAAAAAGCATCACCCTATTTTAAGGAATTAATTAATTTCTTAAAGTTTAGTTCAGAGGAGAAAGAAAATACCTTGATCGCAGGCTTTTTCCATGATTTTGGTAAAAATACTAGCCACTTTCACGCTAAGGCAGAAGGTAAAGGGAAGCTTGTTTTAATGGATAGTTATGACTATCTTAAATATTTTCTAGATAGGGTTAATTTCCCTGATTCTAGAAAAAATACTATCTGTCAACCCCTCGAATTAGGAAGCCAGTTTATGTAGAGGAATAATATTATCAAGTCCAGCCTCAGAATTAGACTTAT
>JAKVAO010000093.1 GCA_022447685.1 Candidatus Caenarcanales bacterium
TAAAATTTTAAATAGTTAATGGAAACTTTCACACCTTCTAAAAAAAAATTTTTGGTTTAAATTTTCAGTCCACTATAGTTGCACCATTTTCATTAAAAATCAAATTCAAGGATTTATTTTTTGGATCAAGTTAGAATTCATCTATGTAAGCTTTAGTCACATCATGTTGCAGCTGTGTAGTTTCGACCGGAGAATATAATCAATACAAACTATAGACAGGGCGCGCAAGCTTGCTCAAATTCAAGGCTGAGGAGGAAGAAAAACCGCAGCCTAATGGAATTAGGTGAGGATTTTAAAGACGACGAAAACACTGAAGTTGAGTAAGCTTGCTCGCTCTGTTAGTCGATGCAGCCGTTGCCGAAGGTCGACGCCCCTGCGGCAAAAGCTTTACGTAAAAGATCTAAATAACGGATTTGCATAGTTTCAATAGCAAGCGGGTTTACATTTCTAGCTTTGGAATCAGCGATTATATTTGCAATGCTGTAGGCAATACCAAGCCTTGGGACTGCCGCATCATTACGCCTTGCAATCAAAAGATCTCTTTCATCTGGTTTATCTTGTAACAAGTCAGTGAGCTTAACATTAGCGGCATCAGCTATTGGGTACTTCTTCACTCTAGCGATGAAATTCCTCGTTGCTTGATTACCATAAATCAACTTCTGTAAAAGAGTGTCATCCTTAGAATTATAATCAGGTTTAGTTACTGTCTCTATACAATTTCTAGCCGCTTCATATGTATCCAAATCTGAGGTAAAAATGCCTCTTTCAAGTGAGTCCATAATATGCCTAAGTAATCTCGCTTCCTGCGAGTCAGATCTTGAATGATAATAGAATTCAAGAACCTGAAGTAATTCAGTATCTTCTTCAAGCCCCTGATAACCATAGAAAGATACATGGTTTCCTCCAAGTAAATTAAACATTGCAGAATAAGGTATCGCTCTAACATCAGCAAGTATAGCTAGCACCTCTTCAATAGCTAGATTCTTAGCAAAAAGATCAAGGTCATTCGCATACTCTTCCTGTGCAAGAACCTCTTTAATCTTAGTCCCAGAACGGCTGGTAGGTCTGCTTGCGATATTAAATAGATCCAAATAAATTAATGGTGACTTAACTATATGAGAGAAATAGTCTCTCAAGACTGCTTCATCAGCACATTTTGAATCGCTATCAAGATCTAAACCAAGAACTTCAGTACGCAATTTAGTTCTGATATGTTTAACCATTTTGTCTAAAGCTTTAACAAATTGTGAATCTAAGTAATAAAGTGATTTATTTTGAGATAAATTATCCAAATAAATGTTTCTTGCAGAGATCTCAGATATTGCGGAAATAAAATCCTGAATAATCTCATGACTTCTAAAAGCAGAAACTAATTGCTGAGCGCCACCGCCCTGTAAAGTTCTTTCATAGTGAGCATTCGAGCCAAGAGGTTGAGTACAAGTAGCAGTATTCTTAAATTCAAGTCCACCACCTCTTTCCACTGGCTCTCCCCAACCATCAAAGCTAACAATCTCAACATAAGCTTTATCTTTAGCAAAAAACTCAGCAGCCTCTAGCCATAACGGTTTCTCTTCCTGGAAATTTTCAAAAACTGGAGCAAAATTCTCAAAAGCTAAATTAACAACATCATTTTCTTTGGAATTTGAAATATCTTTATCCTCTGAATTTCTATAAAGCTCCCAAGCTTCAAGCTGAGAAGCATCATCATGAACATGCTTAAGTACAAAAGCATTGAAAATTTCTACAGCGATAGTATCTAATTGTTTAGACCTAAACATTTCCCACTGAGATGCAGTGAAACCATTTTGTTTACCACTGTCTGAAGGACCACGCATCTTGATAAATTTGAAACCATTTAATAATAAATACTTTCTCCAGACCTTATTGGTAAGTGCTTCAATAGTACACTGATAAGAATTTCTAAGATCTGAAATTTGTTCAGTAAGCGGAACTATGTCAATGACCTTATCAGTATTTTTTGAAAACTTAGCATTAAAATTAAAAGCACCAAAACAGGTAATAAGAACAAGTGCGTTAAGCATATCCTCAAAGCAAGTGTTCATACTGATAATCTGCCTTTGCATTCCGCCACAAGGTATAAGGCTCAGTAGTTCTAGGGTTTGCAATGCTTTAGCATCTTTTTTGGACTTGGATTTATTGGCGGCAAGTTTACTTGCAAAAGATCTTATTTTTGCAGGCATATCAGAAAGCTTATTCATAGGTGAGATCAAGAACTCACTTTTCTTATCAATATCTCCATATTCTTTAAAATCCAATAGAGATGAAATAATATAATTAATTATTTCATTACCTTGCCTGGTATGCCCCTTAGAACCAAATAGAGAAAAGACTTCCAGTTTTTTAATTAATTTCTCAATTTCCTTAGAGTTATAACCCTCTTTGTTAGCAAGAATCGCCTTAAGTGGTTCAAGCAAGACCTCATCAATAGAGAACTTAGAGAAATTATACTCAAAGTTATATTTGTCGTAATTATAGATATCTACATGCAAAGCCTCTAAGTCTTCTATTGCCTGTGACAAAGGTTTAAGCATACAATGCTCAATCACCAATCTATAGGCTTGCTTATTAGTTGCAAGTACTGGATTGGATTTGATAATTAAATCGTAGTAAGCTTTGAATTTTTCATCTCTAAAAAAAGTCTTGCCTGGCAAATCCTTATCTAAAGAAAAATCATCACTCAAAATCTTCCAAAGCTTCTGAATATCGAGGTAATACCTCTGTAAAAAAAATATATTTTCTTGAACTAAAGATTTAAAATGCTCTTTAGGGCTAACAGTTGGATTTCCATCTATATCCCTAGCCACCCAACTATGCACTCTGAAGAAATTAGACTTAAATTTAAAATCCTTAGCTAAGATATCACTTATAGTAGCTTCAAGACCGAGTAATTTCTCTGGAATGATTTCATATATCTGGCTCACTGCATCTAAGAAATTCCTAGATTCATCAGAAGGCTTTAATTTATTCTCATTGTATGGTTTTACCCTCACCATATGTGAAATTGAACTTGCTAAATCATCCTGAATACTTTTCAGTTTATGTTCAAGAACCAAATTATTATCACCTTCTCTAATGACTTCAGCTATTTCTTGAACTCTCTCAACCATATTTGCAATATGGTACATATAGTCAGGTTGTATACCAGCAGTTGGGTGTGCTGTTAAAACAAGACTTGCTGAAATATATTCACTAAAGACTTTCTCCAAATCTTCTTTGCTAATACCAATATCTAATAACCTATCAACCAAATCTCGGCTGAAAATTTTGTCAGACTCCAGCGTCTTGGTTACATCAGCACTTGCAGTACTGGACTGATTCAATAACAGAAAAGCCTCTAATATCCATGAAGCAAGCTTAATCTCATCCTCGTGCTTAACAGTTTTGTCCTGCATCAATTCTATGATTTGTTCAGGACTACGAGTCTTAGAACTTAGTATCTTTCTAAACTTAGTGATGTAATCAATACATCTATAAGCCATTTCTTTTCTGACAATAGGGTCTGAGCTTATGTTTTCATCAACACTAATCCTATCCCAAACTTGTTTTCCAACAACGCCTCCAATAATACGGTAAAGAGATCTGATCGACTTTTTAATTGCCATGCTTTATATATTAAACCAAAAAATGGAGACTATTATACATAAGTCTCCTCATGAAGATAATTTACTTGGATTTAAATTTAACAGAACTAAAGAATTCATTCCATTCTTCATCAAATTCTTTTTTGATGATTTTATTGGTTTCATCAGTTTTAAATTTACTAATACGCTTAGCTCTCTGTAAGCTATAAATACCATTCTCCCCATGAACAAAAATATACTGAGTGATTTCACCGTATGAAGCTCCAGACTTAGAACCACAGGCAAACATAGCATTAATCGAGTTGTAACCACCAAGTTTTCCAGAGAAAGGCTGAGGAGCAAAAGGCTCTTCACAGGAATTAGCAAGTAACTTAACTAATTCAGAGAACTGTTCTCTTAAATCTCCCTTAACAGGTTGGTAAATATAACGAATAATCTGATCCCAATTAGCCAAAGTTTGACCTTCTGGGACATATTCCTTATCAAAAGATCCATTTTCCTTATTTTTGTGATAGATTTTCTCAAAACCTTCAGGTAACTTAAATTCCACTTCTCCCTTTGGAGCGGCATTACAAGAAGATAAAACAGTTATCAGTAAGAACAAAATAATAAAATGTTTCTGCATTCTTGTTATTTTATCATTCACAAACTTGCAAAAACTTTTAAGCTACTTTTTCTTCTTTCATCTCTCTAAGTAAATGAATTAGTGAATTTAATTCTTTTTGGCTTAGGTTCCCTAAATCCTTATCTCGAGAAAGTAAGCTTACATTAAGACCTTGATCTTCAAGCCTATTCTTCTGTTCTTGACTTAAGTTCATCAGAGGGTCACTATCAACTATTTCCTGCTTCCATGCAAGGTCAGATTTTTTCTGATTATAAGCCTGAACATAAGCTCCAGACCCTGAATTTTCAAGTAGTTGCCTTAAAGGTCCAGAATTAAGCTGCTCACTAGTTACTTTATCGTCAGCTTCTAGCCAAGATGTAACTTTATAGTCGACAAGTGGGGGCAATTTCTCGTCACCAAAAAGACTCAGAGCAGCTTTTGCAACTCCATCAGCATCACTTGAAGCTAGAATCCTTTCAAGAAATTCCGCTTCTAAAATTTGTTGTTTAGCCTCTTCCTGCATTTGAGCAATGCGTGGGTCACCCTCTTCTAGTCTCTCGGTATAATCTAAAAACTGAATTTCAACGTAATTCTTAGAATTATTATCAATTGATGGCAATTTAATCTGAGGCAGATTAATATATGGATTACTAAGATTTAGTAAAGTTCTTTTTTCATTTAGTCTTTGAATCGATCTGAACATTTTTAGCCATTGATCGATATCCCAATATATTTAATAAGTTATCTAAACAAGTTAGACTTAAATCCCGACAAAGTAAAGATACAAGTATTTACCCATTGTGTTTTTGATAGTGAGAAGTAATTTAATTAACAGGAAGTGGCAAGATTATAGTTTGAGTTGAAGTTTCTCTACTTTGCGATATTCCTAAAACTCTAAGCCTCATAACGCCTTTTCTTCTTAAACGCCTTGCAAATTTTGGTTTTAATGGTCTTTTCAGAATTAATTTATTATCTCTAATCGCAAAGAATCTTCTAATTTTCTTCGGTCCCCTAAGACTAAATATTGCATTATCCATCTTTTGAGAAGTGTTGAAGCTAACAATTGGCTCAAAAGTATTGTAAGTAGCTATATCCTTACTAATAGTTCCCTCACTGATAATTTGATTACCGTCTCTGAAGCGAACATCAGGTTTTGAATCACTAGGATCTGGGAAATCATCACCTAAACCGTCGTCAATTCCACCTGGATTCTCAACTAAAATAGTTAGAGTTGATTCTAAGTAATCACCATCTGGTTCTGTAGCCCTAACTCTAATTTGGTGTAAAGGTTTCTCGAAATAATTCAGAGGAGCTATAGCTGTTAGGGTACCAGAACTAGAAATTTCAAATAAATCTGTGTTGTTACTTTGCAAGCTATAGTCATAACGAAATCTAGCGAAATCTCCGTCTACAACTTGTACAAAGCCAATTATATATCTAGATAATGATGAATTATGTGGAACAGAATTATCAGTAATAGTCAAAGTACCTCTAGCAATATTCTCGCCTTCTGAATCATCATCTTCTCCGGGCTCCACCTCAAGTATAAAGACTTGATCTAGGAACTCACCATTTGGATCAGTAGCTCTTACTGTTACTGGATAAAGATCCTGAGTTTCAGCATGAAATTTGCCTTTAGCCATTAGGAAGTTACCTGCTAAAGAAAACTGCACATCAGCGTCAAGCAAACTATACTCAAAGATAAGTCCATCAAATAAGCCGTCTTCTACATCTAAACGACCTACTAATCTGCCTTCACTACCATAATCACCTTCATTAATCTTGGTATTACTTAAAGTTATAGTCCCAGGAATAACATTCTCAGTGACTTGAATTTGAAATTCCTGCTCTAAGTAATCGCCATCGGGCTCAGTTGCTCGAATACCTATATTATAAGAAGATTTTTCATCAAAATCGAAGTCTCCAACAGCATATAGAGATCTATTACCTCTAATTTCAAAATTACTAGTATCACCAGAGACTAAACTTAAATCATAATAATCATTTCTGTAATAGTCTCCATCATCGATATCAATCAAAGAAACAATTCTTTCACCAACACCATCAGTCTCTAGAAACTCTTGGCGGCTTAAGCTAATATTACCTGCAGCTGACTTAGTTGCACCATTGAATAGACTGTAAGCTTTCACACTAGGTTCTAAGCGATTTAAATCTTGAACATAAATAGTAAAAGTTCTTTCTAGAAACTTAGAATTTTGTCTATTTGTTGCTCTAACAGTCACTGAATAAGAGGACTTGGTTTCATAATCTAATGGAAACTTAGTCTGCAGTACATCATAGCTACCATCGAAACTAGTGTGGCTTACAATTTCAAAATCAAACCTATCTCCTCCTACAATCGAATAATCATAAACATTATTATCCCCTTTTTCAAAATCCAAACCCAAAATATCATCGATAGAATCAGCAACAGCTAAATAACCAACAGGAAATTTGTGCTTTTCAAGCTTACCAATAAAACCGTTCTTCCAGTTTTCAGGGGCAACATTCTCAGAGAGAACAATCAAACCATCAGCAGTATTATTAGTACCATTTCCGGAGTCAAGGGCTTTATCTGCATCTAAACGCTCTTGGGTATTTATTGTAAAGGTCTTCTGAAGAGTTCCACCACAGCCAGGCTCTTGAGCAATAACGGTGAAAGTATAAGAATCTTCTGTCAAAGGTTTAATTGCACGTAAAGTCCCAAGACTAATATCAAAAGTATCTCTAGCCTCTAATTCAAGCATTTCAAAATCATACTCAGTCGCCGAATCAACACCTCCGTCTACTATGAAGGCACCAACATTCCACCATCCAAATGTATTTTCCTCCCCTTTAACTTCCTGACGGTTAATTGGAACAGTATTATCACTTAATGACAATGTTCCAGCTCCAGTAGTATTATTAATACTACATTCAAGAGCATAGTCAATCACCTTTATAAAAATATCTTGCTCTATAAAACTACCATCGTGAGGGGCTGTAGCCCTAATTGTCAAAACATAAAATGACTTCTCTTCATAATCCAGATCTTCATTTGCAACAAGATAGTTTTGATCATTAATTATAAAGTTTTCACTACCTTCACCACCAACTATACTGTAATCATAAAAAGTGTAAAAGAAATCAGCACACTGTGTCTGTAGCTGACCTATAGGCTCACCTTTACTGCTGTAAACACCATTATAGCTTTCGGAGATTATATTACTTGATATTTCTATCCTACCTGAAGCAGTGCTCCTGCCTATTAAATCTTGAGGGCATGGAATAAATGGATTATCTTCCTCTTCGTTTACTTCGTCTTCAATTTCAACCGTTATTGTTTCTTCTAAATAAGCACAGTCTCTGCGAGTAGACCTAATAGTTAGGTTATAAGAAGATTTCTCTTCGTAATCAAAAATTGAAGTTGCGGAAAGATTACCATCCAATCTTAAATTGAAATGCTCGGAATCACCAGAAACAATTGAATATGCATAATCTGCAGAGTTAATAAAGTTAAGACCTCCTTGAGAGTCATCAATAGAACCGATAAAAGCTACAAAAAAAGTATTCTTGTCTGTATAGTTTTCTATGACTTTCAAACCAGGAAATGGATCAAGCCTACCTGGAAATGGTACAGATTCCTCCTCAGAACAATTTAATTCATCTAGTTCTAATCTATCCTTAATTTCAAGATTAAAACTATCTTCAAGTACTGAACCATTAGGCATTGGTAATGTCACTCTAATTCTGAGAGGGTAAACAGACTGTTTTTCATAATCGAAGGCTTTTTTATAGAACAATTCACCACCACTGATTTCAAATATACTTGGATCACCTTCTACAATCTCAAAACTATACTCATCGATATCACTATCATCATTTAATCGATTATCGTTGAGCATAAAAAAGCCAATTATTCTAGGTATAGGATAGATATATCCATCTTCAAAAGGACCTACACCTTCAAGAATAGAGTTTGTTTGTACAAACCTAAAAATATCACTCTGAAGTTCTGCTGCACTCGAATGAGATGTAAACAGCAAACTAGAAAGACAAATAATACCAAGTAAATTAATTATTTCGGAACAAAAGCAGTAAAAGTTCGTCTAAGTAGTAAATGCATAAATTAAGCGA
>JAKVAO010000094.1 GCA_022447685.1 Candidatus Caenarcanales bacterium
GTTTTCCCCTTATTATTTTAAGTCAACACACCTCTCAAGTTAGGTATTGCTTGTTTGATTTTTTCAGTCCACTATAATATTAGATGACCGTGACTTAGAGTCTATAGGTCGTAAATTACTTCGAGGTCTAAGTTTGGAGAAAAATATAGAGATTATGGAAGGTTTATACAAGGACGGCGTAAACGAACGGGAAAGACAGCCGTTTAATCGAGGTAGAACTAGAGCTAGCATCGACAAAAGCGATCCTTCAAATATTCTTGCTGGAAACGTAGATGCTTTAGCTTAATTAAACCTTACTCTTCTAAAACACTACCACCGAAGATAGATATTCCAGCTTGGAGTACTTCATCTAGAGCAGCTTCTCTATCACAACAAGTATCTGTGTTTTCATTTCCTGCTTGAACAGAGTTATCGTTTATAGCTGCACTTGGAGCAAAACCTGCTCCACTGTCATAAGGCTGCGGTGATTGAGCCATTGTTTGCTCTGTTTGATTACTCATTGCTGGAGCATTAGTTTGTATTTGAGTATTTGTAGCTTGGGAGCTATCTGCTAGCTCCACCTTAGGCTTTGGGGCGTAAGTATTAGTCTCCGCTGGAGCTCCACTAGATAATTCAAAATTAATTTGAGCAATATTTTCACCACTAGTTTTATTAATTGCACTTATAACTTCAGGAGATTTAGCTTCTAGTTTAGTTTTGAGAAACTTGAAACGCTCAGGGATATGAATTATAGCTACAGAACCTGATATGGATTGAAGACTAGCTTTACTACTAATAAATAATCCTTTGCAGCTTGGGCTCAGTTCTGAAACAAAGTCATTACTAGATGAGCTTACATTGCTAGGTCTGGTATCAGGATTACTTAAATCAACAAAGCCTGATTTTTTTTCAGGTTCAGGGTTGCTAGCCTGTGTTATAGGTTCAGTTATAGCTGGAGCTGATTCTTGAACAGGTCTTGTTATCGCTGCTGTTGCAGCTTCCTTAGCGACAGGCTGAGCTTTAGGTGCAGCTGGAGCTGTATTGAAACTAGGCTTGTTCACTGGATGAGAAGCATGTGATTGTGGAAGGGCAATAGATCCACTTTCAATTCTCTCTAATCTATCTTTCAGTTCTTTTAAAGTTATAAAATCTTCTCTGAAGCATAGTTTCAAGCATAGCGTCTGTAATAATTTATTTGCTTGGGTCGTTTGTCTAAGACTAGAATCTAGCTTGGATAATTCTTCTGAGATGTAGACCAATTCACTTTTAGGAATATTGTTTTCATTAATAGAATTTTTTACTACGCTAAACTTCTCATCTGTTTCATTCAAACAAATACTATTAAGAATACTAATGCTGTTCTGGAAAAGCTCTTCCGCGATAATATTAGGATTAGAGTTTTTCTCTAAAATAGCATTGAGCTTAGTAAGCAAGTCTGAATCAGACTTAGTATAAATGGCATTTAATAAATCTATAATTTCATGCTGAGAAACTTTCCCTAGTATTCTTTCTACTAGAGCTTTATCTATTTCCTTAGCGTCTTCACAATAAACACTGATTTGCTCTAAGATACTGAGAGCATCACGCATAGCTCCTTCAGATTCTTCTGCGATAAATTCTAGAGCCGCATCATTTATATTGAAATTTTCTAGGCTACAAATTTCTTTCAGGCGATTTTCACAATCTTTAACGCTTATAGGTTTGAATCTGAATTGCTGGCAGCGACTGGTAATAGTTGGAAGTACTTTGTGTGCTTCTGTTGTCGCTAAAATAAAAATCACATTATGAGGTGGTTCCTCAAATAGTTTAAGTAAGGCGTTAAAAGCAGCGTTACTTAGCATGTGGACCTCATCTATGATGTAGATTTTGTAATCACTATTAATAGCTGCAAGGCTTGCTTTCTCTATGAGTGATCTCGCGTCTTCTACGTGTCCGTGGCTTGCTGCATCAATTTCTATTACATCTAGATCATTAGAGTTTGCGATATTAACGCAGCTAGAGCAAGTACCGCAGGGTTCTAGAGTGGGTTTGCCTGGCTCAGCTTTGTTCTGGCAGTTGATAGATTTAGCTATGATCCTTGCGGTACTGGTTTTACCAGCACCACGGGGACCTGTTAATAAATAAGCATTAGCAAGTTTATTATTATTAAAAGCGTGCTCTAAAGTCTCACGGACAGAGTCTTGTCCAATGAGATCACCTATAGTTTTAGGTCTGTACTTTAGAGTAAGCATAAATTATCGTTTGAAAAATTATGTAACGATTACATTGCCATGATGTTATAACCACAGTCAACGTGAAGGATTTCACCAGTTACACCACCAGAAAGAGGGCTAGCTAAGAATAGTGCAGAACCTGCAACTTCTTCTACCGCTACATTTCTCTTCATTGGAGAAACTTCAGCGTGATGATTTAACATAGAAGTGAAGTCAGAGATTCCTCTTGCAGCTAAAGTTTTAACTGGACCAGCAGAGATACCATTGATTCTAATATTGTCTGGACCTAGGTCTTGAGCTAAATATTTAATACCAGCTTCTAAGCTTGCTTTAGCGATACCCATCATATTGTAGTTAGGAACTACTCTTTCAGCTCCTAAGTAAGTTAAAGAAAGTATAGAACCACCACCGGCAGCTTGCATTAATGGCTTAGCTGCTCTAGCCATAGCTGTTAATGAATAAGCTGAAATATCCTGTGCTAAAGCGAAGTGTTCTCTTTGGGTACTGATATAACCACCCTCTAAAGTTTCTTTAGGAGCGAAAGCTAAACAGTGAACCATAATATCTAATTTGCCATCGAATCTTTCTGATACAGCAGCGAAAGCTGAGTCGATATCAGCGTCTTTAGTAACGTCACACTCAACTATAAGTGGACTATTCATATCTTTAGTTAAATCGGTAATAGTATCTTTTAATCTTTCACCTTGATAAGAAAATGCAACTTCTGCTCCAGCTTCATAGAATAGCTGAGCGATTCCCCATGCAATACTTCTCTTATTCGCTACACCTGAGATTAGGACTTTCTTTCCAGCCAGGATTTGTGAATATGGACTACTAGTTTTTACTTCAGTTTCAAGCATCGCTAACAATTCTAGCATTTTCCTTGCTATCATTGGTAAGCATGGCTAATATTGTAGTGGTTGGTGCCCAATGGGGCGATGAAGGTAAAGCGAAGATTGTTGATCTTTTAGCAGAAGACGCTGGCTTTGTAGTTAGATACCAAGGCGGAAATAATGCTGGTCACACGGTTACCGCAAATGGTAAGAAATATAAGTTTCATTTAATTCCTTCTGGAATTCTTTACTCAGGCAAAAAATGTTTTATCGGTAACGGTACTGTAATAGACCCTAAGTCTTTATTGAAAGAGATGAAAGCTTTGGAAGATGAAGGAATTGATTTAAGTAATCTTAAGATTAGCTCGTCTGCGCACGTAACTATGCCGTATCACATTCTTCTTGATCAAGCTAGTGAAGAAGCTCGTGGTGATAAGAAGATCGGAACTACAGCTAGAGGAATTGGACCGACTTATACAGACAAAGTTGCTCGAACTGGAATTAAAATTAATGATCTTTTAAATAAAGATGTTTTGAAGGAAAGACTTGAATTAGCTCTCCCACAGAAAAACAAGGTACTATCTAAAGTTTTTGGCAAAGAAGAACTCAAGCTAGAAGAAATTTTAGAAGAGTATTTAGCTTTTGGTGAAGAGCTGAGATCATATGTCACCGATGTTTCTCTAGAGTTATGGAATGGAACTAAGCAAGGTGAGAAGATTTTATTTGAAGGCGCTCAAGGAACTCTTTTAGATATAGATCATGGAACTTATCCTTTCGTAACTAGTTCTAACCCTATTGCTGGTGCTGCGACTACTGGTACTGGTCTTGGTCCTACGGCTATTCATCATGTAATTGGTGTTGCTAAAGCTTTCAACACTAGAGTTGGTGAGGGTCCATTCCCTACTCAGATAGATGGTGAAGATGCGAAGATTTTAGTCGCTGAAGGTACGCCATGGGCTGAATTCGGTACTACTACAGGTAGAGCGAGAAAAGTTGGTTGGCTTGATTTAGTTTTATTAAAACTTGCCGTAAGAGTTAATGGTTTAACTAGTGTTGCTATTACTAAGCTTGATATTTTAGATGATATTGAAACTATTAAAGCTTGTGTCGCTTACAAAAACACTAAGACTGGTGAGATTTGTAATGATTTCCCTGCTGCTGCAGATCTTGAAGATTTTGAACCTGTTCTAGAAGAATTTGCTGGATGGAAATCTACTGAATCTAAGTGTTTTGGTGCAAGATCGAGAGATAGTTTACCTGAAAATGCTAAGGCTTATTTGAATTTCATCGAGGAATATTTGGACACCCCTGTAAGTATTATTGGTGTTGGTCCAGGGCGTGATGAAATTATAATCGAAAAAAATCCTTTTAAGACTGAAGAGCTTTCTGGGGTTAATGGATATTGCTAAGTCTATGGCAGTCAAGACTTTCAGTATAAAAAATATATAACTATTAGCTTTGTAAGTATTGTTATCTTGAGGTTGTCGATGGTCTTACAAAAACTAACTAATATATTGCCAAAAGTTTCTGGAGCTATTAAAAATGTGACTCCAAAGAAGCTTGTTAATAGCTACTATAAGCCTTTAGCTAAACTCAAATCATCTGGTGCAGGCTTAATTTCAAATTTAGGTCCCGCAGCAAATAAGATTTTAATTAAAACTCAAAATTATTTTTTAGGTGAGTCTGAAATTAAGGATCATGACGACCGGTCGTTTCAAGATTTTATAGCTAAATCTAGACAAAAATGGCGTTCACCCGCCGCTGAAAATATTCAAGGTATTAATTTTATTAATTTAGAAGAGGCAATAGATAGAAATGTTGATGGACTAATAGATTCAACAGATTTTGATAATGGAATTATAGGTTTAGTAAACTTAATTCAAGTTTATTCACTTGATGATATTAGCCAAGTCTCTAAAGATAAGATAAATAAGTCTATTGCTGAACAAAGTTTGATTGTTCAATTAGATTTTTGGGGATTAACTGCTGATGAAGCTGGAATGGCTGAAGACCTAAGGCTCGAAAAGTGTATTGAACTTGCTGATAAAGTAAGCTCGGTAAAAGAATTACTTAAGCTGATAGATGCTTTTGAGGGACAAGATTATGATGATAAAATTGATTTATCAAGTATAAGTTCATCTTTAAAAAAAGTGATCTCTAATCAGGATTTTGATTGGTGTGAAGGGGAGGGTATGTATGAACTTATTGTGGGGTTTGCAAGGGCAGAAGAATTTGACAGAATATCAGATCTTGCTAAACAAGCAATTAAAAATGTTAAATTACCTACTAATCTTACTCAAACACTGTATGCTGTGAAATTAACAAAGCTTGATATTGATTTGAAAAATGAACTAGATAGCTTAATCAAGACTCATCCTATTGGTGATCCTAAGTCTGAATTGTATTTTGAAAATAATCCAAGTATGCATGAGAATATTGCGGAAACTATAGAAACTTTTCCCTGGCAACTTATTGACACATTTGCCTATACTGACCTTGCTGTTGATCTTATAACAAAGTTTACACAATATTCTGATTTGGTAATAGTTAATAAAGCTTTTAACCGTGTCAATGAATATACTTCGGGCTTACCTGATACAGAAAAAAGTAAATTTGAATCACTTTTAAGGGATATTTATAGTAATAATCCAGAAATTCAAAACATAAACCATTTGATGCCTGAAGAAGAAGCTGTTTTTTTAAAAAGGCTAGTAGATAATGGATGTGAAGACCTTTTCTCTTCTCGCTTTCAAATCATAAAAGATTCTGAAAACATGGAAATTCTCATCTTATCTTTAATGAAGCTTGAGCTCGGGCTGGATGATTCAAAATATCATTTATTAGATTTTTTAGATAAAACAGATAAACCAAATATTCTAAAAACCTATACTTTAATTAGCGAATTGTCTAATATCTATAAGTCATTCGTTGAAGATTCTGTTAATAATATACAATCTGCAGAAAGATCTAATGGTGACTTCAATATGGATGAAAAATATTGGGATACTTTAATTTCTGAAGAAAAATTTGATTTTTATTCTTATGAGATCTTACTTTCTCTTTTATCAGGGCATTTAGAGGAGTTATCACAAAATAGTGATATATCATTTGATAATGCGATTATGAAATTAGAAAAACTAAAAAATCAAAGGCAAATCCCTACCATAAATTCTGCTAATTTCACTTTAGAGCCTGTCGTTAATACTGATAATATTTTAGTTACGAAAGCTTCTCAATTTACATCTCAATCAAAACAGGAATTTTTAGATTTAATAAATGATCTAACTCAGCTTGAAAATGAATTTAAAGTAATTAGAAACATTGTTGAGCAGATCAATAGTGTTGTTAAAGATTCACCAGTTAAAGAAAATAATATAGCGGAATTGCTTAAAGAATTGAATATCGATATAAATTCAAGTATGATTCTAAGTCTTGTTCCAGAGTCACATAAATGGTTTCAAGGAATCGGTCAACATTCAGGTCATAGCTTTGATTTACTTGAACATACTTTAGTTGGTCAAAAACAATTAATTACTTTTTTAACTAATTTGAAGGAAGATTATGATTTAAAAACTCCTATTATGGATGAAGATATTGAAAATATGAGAATCGCTTTCTTGGTCCATGATTGGGGGAAAAGTACTGCTAGAGTGCATGGTGAAGCACCCTATGAATTTGACTATCACGATTCTAAGTCCTATGAATACTTATCATTACTCAGTGAAAGACTAGGTTTTAATAATATAAGACAAGAGCAAATAAAAAATATTTTATATCTAAAAAATACTATTGCTCATGAGCAAAATTGGAAATTAAATGATCATAGTGCTTTATCTAAACTTGCTTTTATAGCAGGATCTGAAAAAGATCTTATGCTTGCTCATGCTGCTGCTAAAGCTGATAGCTTTGCTGTCAAGGGGAACATGGAATGGTTAGATGAAAATGAATATAAAATGAATTCTTTTATTAATAAAATCAAAGAACGCATTCCTGAGTTCTCTAAGTCTTATATTCCATTAATCAATATTGCAAACTATCCAGAATATCTTGCAGAGTCAGAAAACACTCAAGTGCAAAATTTATCGTATGAAGGTGAAAAGTTCACTATTATTTCAACTGACACCAAATTACCATTTTTAGGGCACGCTCCTTTAAAAATTGAAGATTTCAACCCACGAATCCCAGAAGGATCTGGTTATCATCGAGAGGGAGGTTTACTCTCTTATGTATGGAATTCTGTCGAAGATTGGGTTCCTTATCGTGCTAATCTTGACTATACCTTAGTATTTAGTTTAGATCCTAAGTTTATTGCAGGTGCAGGACCTGCTAATTTTGGTTCAGGTCGCTTGAAAACATTTGATAGATTAATGCAAAATGATTTAATTTCTCAAAGAGAAGAATATGCACTTGCTGCAAACGAAATTATAGATAAGTTTATTGAGGGAGGGGCTTTGGAGAACTGTGATATAGATAAGCTAAACCAGTATGAGAAAAGATCTTTAGTCAGAGAGGCTATGCATTGGCAGTTGATTAATCATCCAAGCTTAGTTCTTGAACAAAATACTAAAGCTATACCTATATATCCTTCATTTGAAGATTCACTTAAAGATGATTTTAGAAATTTGATTTTAGAAATGAATAATATTTTATTACCAACGGTCAGAGCATTACCAGATCCAAAGAAATATAATAAGTCTTATAATAATGAACTAGTATCCTCATCGAGTAGGCTTTCACATATCGCTATTAATGAGTCACGCTATTGGAATTCTCCAGGAAAAGTACTAGAAGCATTCAGGTATTTAAGTGGTGATGAAAGAATTAAACTAAAATCACTTGAAGAGTCGTTTATTAATGATGGTGAACCTGCATTTGAAAATTTAAAAGAATTATTGAAGGAATATAAGAAAGTAATTAAACAATCAATTAATTGGGAAGTGCCATTGATGATTTTGAAAGGTAATGTAAAATATTTTGTGTAAATTCCAAATTTTGTCATTTTTTGTTTTATCAGCTCCAAGGTTAAAAGTTT
>JAKVAO010000095.1 GCA_022447685.1 Candidatus Caenarcanales bacterium
CTCATGAATAACTAGATTTGGCCAGAGCTAGACCTATTTGTTTACATAATCTTTATTTTTTCACCTGAGTAGTTACGTCTTGAAGTTAAAAGCAAGAAAAGATACAAATTATGCTCCAATGATTATAATACAACCTATAGAACCTCAAAGACAGGGGAGTCTTAGCGTTATTACCGGAGAAAATTACAGCTGGAACGAAAGTAACCGTTTTACTCACGAAATTGTAGGTGATCCACAGATTTATAGGAAAATACCAAAATAAGTCTAGTTATTGTTAGAATTTTTGACTAGTTCAATAGATCTGATGGAGGCGTCTTGCTGGTTGATCATATCTCCAGAGCCTTTTTTGAAGTTTTTTGTGAGTTTAATTAAGTATGTATCAGTGAATTCACCTTGCTGATTATTGAACAAGAGATAATTGTCTCTAATAAGACCTACTTGGTTTTCAATACTTGTAGTATTACCTTCGCTATCTTTTATATTGTATTCAAAAGTTCCTGATTTATTATTAAAAGCAGATGCAAGTGCTTTAGTGATCTCTAAAGTGAATTTGGTAGAGGCAGCTTCGATTACATCCCAGTCACCACGCAGTTGTTTTACTTTTTTTGCATTACTTTTTTTTGCAAAGTTTTTTTGAGTTGAAACTTTAACAATGCTGTTGTCTCCTTGAGCATTAGCTTTGCTGAGATTGAAAATTAAAGTCCAGCAAATTATAGAGATGCTAATAAATACAGCAAGTAAACCTAAGTTAATTTTAAATCTCATAGCTTAATATTAGCTGAACTCAGAGATATTGCAAGTTTCTACTGCTAGGTAAAGGATTTACTTAAAAATGTAATAATGGAGAGCATGTTCAGAACTAAATTCGTGAATGTCATATTTTTGCTTTCTTTTATTTTTAGCTTGGCTTCTTGTTCCACTAGTGACATTCTTAGCAGCCACTCTGAGACTAAGTTGTATATGATCAATATCTATGGTGGGTGGTGTAAAACCTGTTCTAGAGTTGAACCTGCAATTAAGAAAATTCAGCAACAAATAAAAAATACTGCTGGCTTGAAGTATTTAGTCTTCGATCAAACTAATCCTGAAACTCTTCTTGGGTCAGAAAAACTATCTGTAAAATATGGATTAGAGGAAATCTTTGAAGTCGAAAGGCATACAGGTGAAGTGATTTTTGTGGATGCCAAGACTAAAGAAGTTTTGACAAGATTTTATGGTGTTGATGACTCTAATATTTATTGGGCTGCTATAAGAAAACTTATGAGTGGTGAAAGCTTTGAAAGTATTACTGCTGAAAGAAAGGAATATATCTTATCTAAGCCTGCTCTTGCTGAAATTCAGCAAGCAAAGCTATATGTCGTTGATATTCATCATGATATGTGTGGTGGTTGTGCGATAACGGCACCTGTATTTGAGGAAGTGGCACTTGAGTATAAGAATGATTTGGATGTTTCATTCTTTACTTTTGATTTGACGAGTCCAGAGACTGTGAAGGAAACATCTAAGTTGGCTGAGGATCTAGGTATTTATCAGATCTACAAATCACATAAACATACTGGAGAAGTACTTTTCATAGATGCTAAGTCGACGCAGATACTTAAAGCTATAGCTTTAGAAAAGAATAAGCAAGTTTATTACGATATCATTGCAGAGCTATTATAAAGTCTTCAAGAAAGCAACGATTTTATTAATATCGCTTTCAGGAATATCTTTACCTACTTGGTAATGCCCCATAATTCTTACAGTTTCTTCTAAGCTTGTTATCGTTCCATCGTGTAAGTAAGGGAAAGTATCTTTAATGTTTCTAAGTATTGGAACTTTGAATTTATATTTATCTGCTTCATTTCTTGTGAAGTTAAATCTTCCATTATCTTCTTTACTTATAGCTAAAGCTTTTAAGCCATTGAGACCTTGTTCTCTATCTGTAAAGTAATTTGCATAGATTCCCATTTTCTGGAAAGAGTTACCACCTAAAGCTACGCCTAGATGACAGTTATTACAGTTATACTTTTTGAAAAGTTCGAAGCCTTCTCTTTCAGTATCATTGAGTGCAAGTTTATTGCCTTTCAGATATTGGTCAAACTTATTATCAGGAGTAATCAGTGATTCTTCAAATGTTGCGATAGCTTCAGCCATTTTATCGCCACTCATCTCTTCTGAGCCATAAGCTGCTTTGAAAAGATTTATATACTCTTCATCGTTTTTGAGTTTTTCTCTAACTTCATCCCAATTAGATCCCATTTCAGCTGGGTTATGAACCGGACCATGAGCTTGAGCAACTAAATCCTCTGCTCTACCATCCCAGAATTGTTTGATATTGTAAGAAGAGTTATAAACAGTTGGTGAATTAATATGACCTTGGCTGCCATTTATTCCTAATGAATATTGCTGTTGGTCTGTTCCACCTTTGCCTAGGTCATGGCAGGACGCGCAAGATATTGTATTGTTTCTTGAAAGTCTTTTATCGTGGTAAAGCTTATCTCCAAGTGCAACTTTGTTTTCATCTAAGTTTAATGATTCGACACTAGGAATAGGTTTAAAGTCACTATCGCTCAGATCACTGATCCAGCTAAGTACTATTTCTTTTTCAGCGTCACTGAAATTGGTATCCCAGTGAATCATACGATACTGAATAGGAGGCATAGAAGCTTCTTCAAGAACAGTTTTGATTCTATTTAATGAAGAGATACTGATATCTGAGTCTAGGTTTTTGTTGAAAATTTCATTATCCATGTTAAAGTAGGCACGGCCTTTTCTAATATCTGCTTTGATTAAGTCCTTGACTATAGGGAGTTCAGCGTAGAATGGATATTCTGTGTGGGCGGTGTGACAATCTTTACATTTCTGCATCAATATTTTGGATGCAAGCTCTGTATTGGTTGAACTTTTGGATCTAACTTTGATCCATGCTTGGTCAATTTTGGCCGATACTGAACCGAAGCTAAGCAAAAGTAATAAGACTAAAAACATACTTGAACTATTGTGCCCATTCTTTCTGGAAAGCTTCTTGCTGAGAACTAAAGAATAAAGGATTCTTAACATTAAGAACAGATCTTAGCAAAAAGCTAAAAAAATTTGCTAGTATTAGAAGCGCTTAGAAATAAGCCCTAAAAGGAAATTTTTACTATTATGTCTATCAAACCTGAAGAAATCACGCAAATATTAAAAGAACAAATTGAGAACTTCCCTGATACACAAGTATCATCTAATGTAGGTACTATTCTTAGTGCTGGTGACGGTATTACTAGAATCTATGGTCTTAGCGATGCTGTTAACGGTGAGCTAGTTGAGTTTGATGACGGTAGTAACGGTATGGTTATTAACCTTGAGGAAGATAACGTAGGTGTTGTTCTTCTTGGTTCTGGTGAAGGTATCAAAGAAGGTGCTCAGGTTAAATCTACTGGTAAGATCGCTTCTATCCCAGTTAGTCAGCAGACTTTAGGTAGAGTTGTTGATCCTTTAGGTAATGTTTTAGACAATGGTCCAAAAGTTGAACCAGATAAGTATATGCCACTTGAGAAGATCGCTCCTGGTATTATCGAGAGAAAATCTGTACACGAGCCACTTCAGACGGGTATTGCTTCTATCGATGCGATGATTCCTATCGGTCGTGGACAAAGAGAATTGATTATTGGAGATAGACAGACTGGTAAGACAGCTATCGCTATCGATACTATTCTTAACCAGAAGAATGTTCCTGAGTCTGAAAGACCAATTTGTGTTTATGTTTCTATTGGTCAGAAACAAGGTTCAGTAGCTAGAACTGTTAAGAAATTAGAAGAAGCTGGAGCACTTGATTATACAGTTGTGGTTCACGCTGGTTCTACTGATAGTTCCGCTATGCAGTTCTTAGCTCCATACGCTGGTGTTGCTATTGCTGAGTATTTCTTAGCTCAAGGCAAACATGTACTTTGTATATATGATGATTTAACTAAGCATGCTTGGGCTTACCGTGCGATGTCACTATTACTTAGAAGACCTCCAGGACGTGAAGCTTACCCTGGTGATGTTTTCTATATTCACTCTAGACTTTTAGAAAGAGCTTGTAAGATGTCTGATTCTCACGGTGCTGGTTCGATAACTGCTTTGCCTATTATTGAAACTCAAGCTGGTGACGTTTCTGCTTATATTCCTACTAATGTAATCTCTATTACAGATGGTCAGATTTTCTTAGATACTGGTTTGTTCAACTCTGGTATTAGACCAGCGATTAACGTAGGTCTATCTGTTTCTAGGGTTGGTGGTGCAGCGCAAACTAAAGCCATGAAGAAAGTAGCTGGTAAGCTTAGACTTGAGCTTGCACAGTTCAAGGAACTCGAAGCATTTGCTCAGTTTGCTTCTGATTTAGATGCTGCTACACAACAACAGATTACTCGTGGTAAGAAATCTGTTCAGATTCTTGTTCAAGACGAGTTTGCTCCACTTAGTGTTGGTGAACAAGTATCAATTATTTTTGCTGCAGGTAAAGGATTATTAGATGATATCGATGATTCTAAGATTGTTGACTTCAAAAAAGAATGGTTCGAGTATTTTGCTGCTAATAATAAAGAATTAAAAGCAACTCTTGATAAAGGTGATAAGTGGGATGAAGATATAATTAAGCAACTTCAAGAAAGTCTTAATAAATTCAAAGAGAATTTATTTGTATAAGTGCTATAATTATTCGTCTGTATTTCACATTTAAGGTAAATAAACATGTCCAATATTAAACTTCTAGATAAGAACGGTAAAGAGCAATCAACATTAGATTTCGATAAAGACCTACTCGCTATAGAGCCGAATAAACATTTACTCTACTTAGCTACTGTAATGCAAGAGTCTAATCTTAGAAGTGCTAAAGCTAAGGCTCTGACTAGAACTCAGGTTAGAGGTGGTGGACGTAAGCCTTGGAGACAGAAAGGTACTGGTAGAGCTAGAGCTGGTAGTTTGAGATCACCTTTATTCAGAGGTGGTGGAGTTATCTTTGGCCCAACTGGTGAGGAAAACTACAAGAAGAAACTAACTAGAAAAGCTAGTAGAAAATCTATACTTTCAGCTTTACTTGAAGTTGTTAACGCAGGTGATTTCTTTGCTCTTGAGTCAGTTCCAGTAACTGAAGGTAAGACTAAAGAACTAGCTTCTTTTTTCAAAACCGTAGATCTTGAAAGAAAGCCAGTTTTACTTATTATCGAGAATGATAATGCTTCTAAAGACTTAATCAAGAGAGCTATTTCTAATATCCCAGCAGCTAACTTACTTGTTACTGATAACTTGAATGTTAGAGATATTTTAAATGCTGATAAAGTAATTGCTACTACAGCAGCACTTAAAGAAATAGAAGAACGTTTTAAGGGCTTTGCGAAAGCTAACTAATAAAGAGGGTAGATAAAATCATGGCAGTTAAAGAACAACAAGCAGTAAAAATTATTAAAAGACCTATCATTACTGAGAAATCAACTTCTCTTTCTGAATTGAAGAAATTTACTTTCGAAGTTGATGCTCACGCTAATAAGTATCAGATCAAAGAAGCACTTCAAGAGCTTTTCCCTGAAATTAAGGTTGTGAAAGTAAATATTGGTAAAATCTTTGGCTCTTCTAAGAGAACGAAGACAGGTAGAACTACACCTAAAGATTCTAAGAAGGCTATAGTTACTATCGAGGGTGACCACATTAAGTATTTTCCTGAAGTATAAGTTAACTTTAGTTTGAATTTTAATTAATAAAAGATCAAGATGAGTTGGGTTCAACGAGTTTTGGTCTTTTATTTTTTATTACTTTAGGTCTTTATAATATTTATTTGTTTGGATATTTAGCATTGTTTGCTAAGACTCTCATAGCTTAAGCTGCGGCAGGTTCAGCTTTTTTGAACAAGAAACTTTCATTTAAGTTTTTAAGTAGTGTAAATAAGAATTTAGGTGGATTCTTGAATGGACTTGGTATTGCTTCTTTATCTTCTTGAACTTCATGGAGCCTATTACACTCTTGGGTAGCAATCTTAGATAGGGCATCAAAGCTCATTTGTAATCTGGTGTTTTTCGAGAAGTCACTCAATCCACCACCAGCAAGGAATATACCTGATAGCCAGTAATATAATCTACCTTTGTCTAAGTTTTGGAGATTGACTCTTTCAGCTGAGAAGCCCATAGTACCAACTAAGTCACCAACAAACTGTCCAGCTTTATGCATTCCCATTAAATGCATCGCAGACCCCAACAGGCAAGAGAATCCACCGATAATACCCATTGTTGATTTCTCCGTGTTAAATAAAACTTTGGTAAGGAATTCTTTTCCTTTCTCACTGGTGTTTAATTTAGTGTCTTTGAGAATCTTCATAATGTCATTGAACAGTTCACTAGGCAATGCTTTGATTCTTTCTATTGCAACAGTAAATGAGTCTTGCATCTTTGCAAATGGTTTTTTACCTTTAGGTTTGAGATGCGACTTCGTAGATTTCAGGAAGGCATTAGATAGCACCATCAAGCCAGCATAAGGTCTTCTAGCTGCATAGATCCATTTCCTTGGCAAGAATGCGACTGGAAAATCTACCACATTACCTAGAAGCATAATTCCCCTATTTTGTTTAAGACCAGTAATTGCACCAATAGAAAAGTTGAGAAGCAAGAATGCTCTGTAGGAAAGGTCACCAATTACACTTGCAACTTTACTATTTTTAAAAAATGGTGACTCACAAATTAAATTACTACCAGCAGCAAGCATGTTAATCCAGGTTCCAGCCTTCTTTCTCATTGGATTATTAGCATCACCAAGTTTGGTGATAAAGTCCGCCACTCCGTCCATGTTACGCTCAAGCAGAAATTCATTGACGTAATCTATCCCTGTTTTAACAGGCTCTTCTTCTGTTTTAGCCTTAGCTTCTTTAGCTAAATTTTCTGCATCTGCAGCAGTACTTTGCTCAAGAACAGCTTCAAAGAGTTTTTTCTTATCATCTGTGATTCTTTTATTAAATTCTGTTTCTATCTCAAGAAGAGTTCTTTCTAGTTCAGGGCTAAGTTTAGAATCTGAGAGGCCTTTATTCCCGCCACTAGAATCAGGCGGAACAATTTGCTTATTTGGAACTGCAAATTGAACATTCATGCGTATATACGGATATATTATGTATTACTCGTGGGTGTTTTGTCTACATAATTCGAGTAAATTCAGTATTTACTTATGATTGGAGCAAAAACGTGCAAATTTTTCGATCAAAACTTGGAAATCTTAAAGTGAATTCATCACTTAAGCATTTTTTTTCCATCTATAGATATATTTGCAGCGATTACATTAAGACCTAATTCTTCAAGATTTTTGATAAGTCCTGTTACATGAGATGACCCCACATTAATAATTCCTAGTTTGTGCTTATCTTTCCTCATTGCCTCATTAACAATATTAGCCCTGGCTCTATCTCTAGCTTTAATGTCATTTTTATGATTATTCATGACTATTTTTGTTGTAGCATCAGTTATTTGAACTAATTCGACGTTACTTACTTCACTTCCATCATTCTTTGATATGTTTATACCTGCTAAGTCATTTGAAATTGATTTAACTACTGGGGAAATATTTGCTCTCGTATAAAAACTATCATCAACTTTATATTGATCAAAATTATATTCAGGAAACTGTTCTGTTAATTCTGCTGTGACTCTTTCGAATAGTCGATTACCATAGTTTTTAAATTCATCATCTAATTCAGGATTTATTTCTTCAGCCTGCTTAACGGCATCATAGAGTCTTTCTTCATAATCTCTTGTTACAGGGACCATAACCCCCTTATCATTATTAACAACAGCTATAAGTCCTAGATTTAAGGCGGCTTTTAGTAAGGTTTTCTTGTCTTCACTTGCACGAATATTTTCATTAAATCCTAAATGAGTGATTCTTTTAGCATAGGAATTTTCTTGCCAACCCTTTACATCATTTGCATCACCTGTCTCGACAAAAATTGGAAGCTCAGGATCTTCTTTTAAAACCCACATGATATGCTAGCACCAGCCAGCATGAAACGAATAAGTTTAGAGAAGTTGATCTAAAAAGTCCA
>JAKVAO010000096.1 GCA_022447685.1 Candidatus Caenarcanales bacterium
CTAGTGACTCACCACAGCAAGTACAATTAGAAACTTCACACTTAACGACTTTGTCTGGATTTTCAAAACGAGTCTTTGTTTTACCTGTTTTTCTTTTCTGTTTTGGGTTTTTAAAATCTTTTACAGAGTTCTTTTTGTCTTTTTTCTTTGAAGATTTTTGGTCTGTAGAAGGTGGCTTCGAGCTATTGTTACTATCTGTACCTTTTAAACGTTTAATTTCAGCTTTTAATTCTTTATTCTCTTTCTTTAGTTCTGCATTCTCTTTCTCTAATTCAGAAACACGATTTTCTAAGCTTTCAATCCTTGCTAAAAGTTTTGATACTAGATCTTTTAACTCTTCAACTGTTTCTCTGCCATTCACTATATCTAGTAACTCATCTATTCGTAGATTTGGCCAGAGTTTTATTGATTTCTTTAACTATTCTTAATTTTGGGCTGAGTAGTTACATGTTTATTTTATAACTCGTCTTAAGCAGACTTGTCGTAATACAATTTTAATTAATATTGATGGTGATAGCAATAAAAGCTAAGATTTAACAGTTACCACAGATGCTACTCAACAAAAGAATCCCAGTTAAATTTTTATTAGGCAAAGTCAAATGCGAACTAGCTTTCATAGTTCTAATATCAAGTCTGATTTGTTTTCTAGATCAAAGATACTCTCTAGTCACAATCCCAATAGCAGCTGTAACTATCTTCGGAACACTAATCTCCCTATTACTAGCTTTTAGAACAGCGCAGGCTTATGATCGTTGGTGGGAAGCTCGGAAAATTTGGGGGAAAATACTTAGTGAATCTAGAAGCTTAGTCCGTGAGACTCAATGTTTTTTGAAAACTGATTCCAGAGATGAAATTGAAGCTTTAGCTAAAAGACAAATTGCCTGGAACTATGAGTTAGGTGATACTTTAAGGGGACATAAACATTTTGATCGTTTAGATGAATATTTGAATGAAGAGGAATTTGAATATGTCTCAAAACATATGAATAGTCCAAATGGAATTTTAGATATGCACGTAAGACAGATTCGTGGATTTCTTGAAAGAGATTTAATAAATGAGTTTCAGCAAATTCACTTAATGAATACTGTTTCAGATCTCTGTGACCTGATGGGAATGAGTGAAAGAATCAAAAATACTGTCTTCCCGAAAACCTACAGTACACTTCTACATTTATCAATCTATGTCTTTATTTTAATACTGCCATTTGCTTTGCAAGAAGTTTCTATAGCTCTTGAATTAGCAATAAGTATTTTATTGGGAACTTCCTTCTTTCTGATTGAAAGAACAGCTTATTACTTACAAGATCCGTTTGAGGATAGGGCTACAGATATTTCAGTTACAGCTATTGCAAGAGTTATAGAAATTAATATTCTTAATATGATTCAGGAAAAAGAAACTCCTGACTTACTTGAAGATCAAGGGTTTTATATAAAATAAGAAAAGATACATACGTGTTAAGATTATTGATTCTAAGGATTTAATCAAAACATGGACTCATTAAACAATAAGCCTACCGGAATTACTAATTTTCTAGATATGATGGACAAACTTTCTGAAAAAAAGAATAAGCTTGAACAAGAATACATGACCGTTGATGATAACTTAAAAGCACAATTTGAGCTGATACCACCATTTAACCACAAATTAATTCCCTTAGTTACAAATCTAGTTAATGCTGCAGAAACAAATAATGAAAAACTTTCAATTATTCAAGATACTAAAAAATTTGTAAATTATGCATCTTTTCAAGAATGGATTAATCCTGATGTACAACTGACTTTAACCATAAGTTAGTTCAAATGGAAGAAAGTGTTAATTCTGGTGAAATTATCAGTATAAACTCATCTGACTCGCACTTTGCCGCATCTATTCAAGCTATATATCCTGAAATAGCTAAAAGAGAATTCCCAAACCCTGATCTTAAAAAAGCATTTCTTGAAGCTCTTACCAATGGCTTTGCTCAGTATATTATTCCAGAAGTTACAGATATATTAGACCAATCCTCCAAGACTGAAAATCAATTATCAATAATTGCTGAATCAATAATGGTTATAAAAGAATTAGTATCCAATGCTTTCCAAACAGAATCATTAGTTAAGGAATTACAAGAAATTGAAAATGAAATAAAAACCAGTTTCAATAGGGATCTTCACAAGCCAAGAAATTAATTGTTTTTGACTTTTAATCTTTCAATACTTAGAATTATGACTATAATCCATAGCCTTATTACCCAATTCAATAAACCTAACAGGTCCAGTAACTATACCACCATCATCATAGGCACTAATTTCCCAACAGCTTTCTCTGTATGTAATCGCACTTTGGATTCTCTATATTTATAAGGCTTTACTTTAATAATCTCAGGTTTTTTGAAATCAGCTGGAGTGGTATCCAAATAAGCATAAGAAGGCTTAAGCATTAGCAGTAATAGTAATATTAAAGCCAAAATCTTATACATAAAGTCAATATTCCCGCCAAGGTTTTGATTAGCTTAAGGAATGATTTAGATTAATTTGATCCAAAAATACTTGTCCATACTTTTTAAGCTTAGCCGCTCCTACACCTGATATGCGACTCATCTCATCTATATTCTTGGGCTTAGCAGCAGCCATAGCGTGTAAAGTCGTATCGTGGAAAACCATGTATGGAGCTAATTTATTTTCTTTAGCAAGACTAAGACGTAATTTTTTAAGCTCTTTGAAAAGCTCATTTTCTGGATCAAATTCAGCTTTAATTTTAGTTACTTTAGGTTTTGCAGCCTGTTTATTTACTTTAATATCTTCAGAGAGTAATATTGTCCTTTTCCCACTTAAAACATCTTTTGAATTAGGATTTAGCTTCAAAATACCATAAGAATCCATATCAACTTCTATTAAATTCAAAGCAATCATCTGTCTAAATATAGATTTCCACTGAGTTTCAGAATACTCAGTTCCTATCCCAAAGGTACTTAATTTATTATGTCTAAGCTTCTCAACTCTTTCATCGCTCTTACCCAAAAGAATATTGATATTGTATTGAACTCCAAATCTCTCAGCAGTTCTATAAATACAAGAAAGTGCTTTCTGTACTGCTATAGTTCCATCGAAACCAGATCTAGGTTCTAAGCAGTTATCACAATTGTTACACTTATCCCACTCAGGTTTTTCATCAAAATATTCAAGTAATATTTTTCGTCTACATTCAAGTGCCTCAGCTAAACCTAATAGATCTTCAAGTTTTTTATTTTCTATAATTTTCTGTTCTTTAGGAGCTTCAGAGTTTTTGATAAACTGTCTGAGCTTGACCATATCTTCAGCGCCATAGACCATCCAAGCATTGGAGTCCAGTCCATCTCTGCCAGCTCTTCCTGTTTCTTGATAATAAGCTTCTATACTTTTAGGCAAATCTAAATGAGCAACAAATCTAACGTCAGGCTTATCTATCCCCATCCCAAAAGCGATTGTTGCAACCATAATCACAGATTCCTCTTTCAGAAATTTAGCTAAATTCTTTTCTCTGACTTTAGGAGACAGTCCTGCATGATAAGAAAAAGCATTAAAGCCTTTATCCTGAAGCCATTTAACAGTCTTATCTACTTTAGCCCTGGATAAACAATAGACTATTCCTGAATCATTAGAATGTTCACTATTTATGAAATCCAATAACTGCTTTTTCTCATTATTTTTCGCTTGAATTTTATAACGAATATTTTTTCTATCAAAACTAGAAATGAAAACCCTAGCTGCTTCAAGATTTAAATATTTGATAATATCCTTTTGAGTTCTAAGATCAGCTGTAGCTGTTAAAGCCATACGTGGCACGTCAGGAAATCTTCTTTTCAGCTTCGGGAGTTCCGTGTAACTAGGTCTAAAATCATGTCCCCATTGTGAAACACAATGAGCCTCGTCTATAGCAAATAAAGCTAGCTCACAATCTGATAAACAATCCAAGAAATCTCCAGTATCTAAACGCTCCGGAGCCACATAGACAATATCTAAATCACCATCAATCATTTCTTCTTTGATTTGATCTGCTTCCTGTGAGCTCAGTGAAGAATTTATAAAAGCAGCTTTTATGCCAAGCTCCTTCAAAGCTGAGACTTGGTCTTGCATTAATGCAATCAAAGGCGATATCACTATCGTTAAACCATCTAAAGCTAAAGCTGGAATCTGATAACAAAGAGATTTCCCAGCGCCAGTAGGCATTAAGACTAGAGCATCATTACCTGAGATTATATGCTCAACAATTTCTTCTTGGGCACCTCTAAAATGATCGTAACCAAAAACAGTATTCAATATTTCAGATACTTTAGTTTTAAGCATAGAATTTCATTTTAGACTGAATTAAGTAATAACAATGAAAATTTCGGTATTTCTTAGCTGAGTAAATTTTAATTTTTAGTAATTAGGGGTAAAATAGACTTGTGTTAATAGCATCAGATGAAATTATAAATAAGTCAAGATTTGCATATCTAGTACTAGAGAAAATTAAAGAAAGTGAGTATTCCGTAGAGCTTGCAAATCTATCAGCAAGGCACTTACTAAACTTCGATAGATCTGAAGATAAATCACTAAATATTCTTGCAGAAAAGAACCCTAATCTAGCTTGTTTTATAGATATCCTGGATAGTTTTTCTAGTGCTGAACTTGATTACAAAAGATATACACTAAAACTTGGTAGTGATTTTTATACTACACATTTAAGCAATCTTGAAGAGAATAGATTTTTATTAGAAATTGTCAAAGAATATCAAAATGATATCAGTGAAATAAGTCATGAACTCAAAAGACCGATTCAAAATATCAAAACACTTACTGAAACTTTGATTATGGGAGCTAAAGATAAACCAGTAATGTGTGAAAAATTCCTCAATAATATCAATGATGAAATTGATAGACTTTCAGATTTAGTCAAGAACCTTCTTAAATTAAGTCAACTAGGAGATTTAAACACTTTACTATCAAGTTCAGAAGTCAATATTACAGAACTTACCAAAAAGATATGCGAGTCATACAGAGATAAAGTCAAAACTAAATCTATGATGTTTGAAATGTTCTGTGATGGTAATATTCATAAAAAAATTGATAAAGATTTATACAATCACTTACTCACAAACTTACTTGATAATGCAATGAAATATAATACCGAAGAAGGTTTCATTGATTTCTGCATGGACGAAAAGGGTATCACCTTAAGGAATTCAAGTATTGGTGTGAAGGAAGCAGACATAGATAAACTATTCAACAAATTCTACAGATCATCTTCTAGTGCAAAAATCTCTGGAACTGGACTAGGTTTAACTATAGTCAAAAATATTTCAGAATTATTTTCCTGGGAAGCTTCTGCTAGCTGCGGTAAAGATAATGTTTTTGAAATCAAAATCAAGTTTTAAAGTTTCTACCAGTGCAAGCAAGTCCAAGTATAGACTCAGAGTCCATACCTTTACTAACAAGTATTCTTATCAAAGATCTTAATGTAATTCCAGTAGTGCAAATATCATCTATAATCCAGATCTGATCATTAGCTTTCAATTTAGAATTCAGCATAGCCCAATTTTCTTGATTGATTGAAAATGAATCTTCTAAAATACTTTCTCTATCAATAGATTTTTTATCGTATAGTACAGGAGTGTCTCTATGCCTTATAAATAAATCATTAACGAAATAAACTTTTTTATTATTCTTAGCAAGCCCTCCAGATGAAGATTTTACGAAGTTCCTAGCAATTAACTCTGATTGATTAAATTTGCGAGACTTAAGTTTATTAAGGTGAATAGGCACATATGAGATATAAATTTTATTTATTTCATCAGCCTTAATCAAAGAATCATAAACAATATTACTCAAATTGCTTAACTTGTATGCAAGAATCTCCCCCCAGTTAAAACTTAAAAATTTATTTCTATATTTCAGATCCTTGATTAATTTCTGGAAAAACTTATCACTATATTCAAAAGCATAAAATACTCTTTCTTGATCACTGAGGTAAGTAGAAACTTTCTGAACTAAAGGATTCAGCTCAACATTAATACAGTCTTTGCAAACTAGAGAATATTTCAGTCCAGTTATTTTCTTTTTACACTTATAACAAGCCTTATAAGAAAATAAACTTAGAAAGCTAGTCATCATGCTACAACAAAGCATTTCTATAAAAAGCATAAGGAAATTCTAATGCAAACTAAAAACTCAAAAAAACATCTGCGCAAATACGCAAATCACAAAAATATTTTCAATTTTATGTTATCCAATTTCAAGTTTTTGTAATTTCTCGAATTCTTTTTCTTTTTCAATTTGAATTTTATGCTCTCTATCACCGTCATTACCTCTAAGCCTCGTAGCTAAACAGTGACAGGCTTCTGCTCTACCATAACAGGTGAGAATATCATCTGCTTTGATTCTAGTATCAGCTTTTGGGACACCAATAAATAGAGAATCATCTATAGATTCATCTCTACTAATAGATAAAACCAAAGTTCCCTCTTTATCTAGTTTCAGCTCCTGTAACGACTTACCATTCATCCAGCTCTCTTCTTTTACAAAAATTTTGGAAATTATAAATCCTTTACTAACACCTAAAACCTCCTCGTAGTCACAAAGAAAGGTCTGGAAATTTTTGTTCATAAAGCTAGCAGTTGTATGTTTCAGAAAAGAGTAAAAGCTCTTAGAACGAGCAAGGAAGAACATAAAAATAAGACCAAGCAATATAGCAACTATCTTCTCAATTAAAATTTTCTGATCACTATCTAGAAAAGTAAGTATCAATGTCGCCATAGAAGTAGTAATTCCAACATTACCAATAATCATCATAGTTGTAATAATCCTACGCCTGAGTGGAGAATTTACTACAGACTCAGCTTCAGAAGTAGTATACCCAATACCGAAGAAAGCAGAAATAGCCTGGAATGAAGCAATTTCACCTGAAAGTCCTGTCAATTCAAGTAAACTCGCGCCGATTCTTACCACCGTAAGTGAAGTTAAGACAATAAAGAACAGACCGAGTAATGGGAGCATATTTATAGATACTATTATAAATATGCCATTTTTAGAAGCTTATCTTGCAGTTTTAAAGGGAATTCTGGCAAGAATAATATCTAGATTTAGATAATAGGTTGAAATTATATTAATAAAACATATGGAATTTAAGAAAGAAGTTAAAATAATTTGAATTAATCCATTGTTAAGTACAGTAGCTGCCCCTTTGACAATTGCACTAGCAAGCAATCCGTTAGGATTAAATCAAAGTTTATTTATAGCAGATACTAATAATGCTTCACCATCACAACTTGCTAAACAAGTTCCAAATTTAGAACTTAATTCAGGTGTGAAACAAAATCAAAAACCTATACAATTAAATATAAATTCAAATGTTGATAATAAATCTAAACCAGAATTAGAAAAAATCTTCAATGAAAGTATTGGGATTATAAAAAGCCTTTCACCTGATCTGAATTCTACATTAAACAATTCAAATATTAAATTTGAATTAACATCAAATATTAGTGATAGTGTTGGAAGTTTAGCAGATACATTCCAAGACCCAGGTATAAGAAACGCATTAAACGGTGTAGCAAATAATCCTCAAATAAACCAGCAAAAAGCAATCAAATTATCGCTTCCTGATAATAAAGGAAGTTTAAAGCACTATATTTTGATTAATTCTAGAAATTTTAATAATGCCCCAAATGCTTCAGCAGAAATGCTTAATGTCGTAAATCTTCAAACAATACTTGTTAACCATACAGAAGAAGCTAAAGTTACAGGTGATCTTCTTACAGATGATTATAATAGTGCAGTTGAAAATGTAGGTAAATTAGGAAAATATGCAGAAGCATTATCTAATGATAGTAATTATAAAGAGCTAGCTGAAGCTATAGTTAATAACGTTTTACCAGAAGAGAATAGCTACATAAAATTAATGGAAATCCAGTTAAATCGTAACTACTCAGGTAAATTGAAAATTAGCAGCAAATATGTTTTGGCAAGCTAGAATTGCAGATTGTCCTAATC
>JAKVAO010000097.1 GCA_022447685.1 Candidatus Caenarcanales bacterium
CTCATGAATAACTAGATTTGGCCAGAGCTAGACCTATTTGTTTACATAATCTTTATTTTTTACCTGAGTAGTTACAACTTGTTCTTAAACTTGAGATTTGCTGCTAGCATAAACATTACTATTTACATCTAGTGGTAATGGATTCTCCATGAATAACCTTCTTTCCTCAATTGCAAAATAGTGTAGTGAGCTAGCATACTCTAAGAGCTCATCGTCCGATATATTAAATGGGACAAGCGAATTATGTGGACAGTTAATAACAAAATTATCATCTTTATCTAAGCTAAGGCTTAAAGCATGATGATCTGTTAGGTAATGACCATCTCTTTCAAAGAATTTATGCTTTTGGTCCCAGCTACAGTTGCTGTAGTCAGCAGGGTCGGTTTTTCCTGCGTCTCGAAGTGTTTCCTGGAGGGTTTTTACTTTAGTTCCGATTAATACTTTTGAGTGTGAATCTTTTAAAAATGTTTTTACATCTTTGATAAATTTATTCTTCTCTCTTTGAGTACTAAAATCTCTAGCAATAGCGCCATCAACTGTTGTACCTTCTTCTCTATCACTTTGGAGTGAAGCTATGATGCCATTGTTAGAATCTGAACTGTTAATGAATTTAAAGCCTAAAAGTTCTGCTGCTGTTCTTCTGGTTAATCTGTGAGTAATATGAGTTCTTTCACCATCCAGTCCTTGGTTGATGTTGTAAGCTAAACTGGTTCTTCTATCAACTTCTGAAAGTGCGAAGCTTAATAGTGAAATACCTGGAACCCCAGAAGCATGTCTTTTCTTATATATAGCAACGCCATCGTCTTCTCCATCTGGATAGTAAGCAAACTCAGTTACTACTAGTTGACCATCTTCCTCTCTTAGACCATGTTGTTGATCCCTAGGGATAACTATACGTTTAGTATCTAAGCCGTTTATTCTTGAATCTGGTGCATTTCCTGCAAAGCGAATACTAAAGACTACTTCACCTTTAGAGTTTACATCAGGGGAAATCCCAGAAAGGACATCTCTTAATTTATCTCCATTTGAGTCATTGATAAGTGCAATGATTAGGGCTGAAAGTTGCATGCATTCAGGTAAGCCATGTTGAGAGACCCTTATTTCACCATTCTCAAAGAATAAATCTTCTATTAAACTTGCTTTATTGGAAACTTGGAGAAGTTCATATCTTTTAGTTTCATCATTGCTGTGAGAACTATTTTCTGCAACGTAGAATAACTTTGAATCGATTCTTAAGAAGCTTCCTGGCTTAAGGTCAATGCTTTCATCTTTATTTTCAACAGCCATACCATTTATACCGATATTTAATGACTTTGCTGAATCAGCCAAGTTTAAAGTAAATGTGTCACCATTGTTAACAAGTGTTCCTATCTCTATGGCTTGCCCTGAAATGTATTGCTGGAGCGACATCTCGCCATTGGCTTTTATCTCTGAATTAAGTGCAGGAGGAATGATAGGTACTTGACCACTATTAAGGTCATTCATGAATATTTCCTGGTTATATGAATCCATATTCCAGTGGAAATCATCTCTTGACGTTCTTTCAGCTATGAGGTCTATGAATTTTTGATTAAGTTCATATTCATGATCATTTAATTCTATTAATAAATCATGAAGCATATCTGAGCTAGTGCACGACTCTACCATTTCTTTTTCACGCTTTCTGTACGATTCTACAAATTTAGGGTATTCAGTAGCATTAGCTCTTCCTTGTAAAGTTGCTACGTATGAGGCTTTGGTCGGAACCATCGCTTGAGCAAATCTTTGATCTAATTTAGCTTGGAATTTGTCTGAAACTCCTTCAAATAAAGGTAAAGTGTAATTTACATTTCCTGCATCGTCGATGTGAGCAAAGATGTCTCCGACTTGATCTAGCATTTTATCCATTTTTTCAGACTCTACATTTAATAAATCCAAGGCGGCATCTTTTGAGTAATTATGATAATCATAAATGGACTTGTAGATATCTTCAGCTAAATCCATTGAATCTGAAACATTGTTTAGGAGCGGAGCCAAGTGTTCGACTTTCTCAAAATCTTTGAATATATTTAATTTCATGTTAGGAGTGTCTGGGTACATACGTCCTTCACGAGTAAGTTTCTGTAGTTTGCCATAAGGTATACCTGTCTTAGGAAGGTTGTCAAGAACTAGTTCTGCGATTTTTAATTCAATTTTTTTCGTATCAATATATTTTAATGTTTCTATATTTTCAACTAAGTCTGTATCTAGGAAGGATTTCATATCAGCCCCAGAGTTAATGGCTCTTTCCCAAGCTCTTATCATCATTTTCTCTGCAAAAGGCTGGAAGTTTGAAGAGCTGAGTTCTTCGTTATCATAAGAAAATCCGAAGTTAATGAACTTTCCTTCTCCATCTCTAACTACTCTCTCTGAATCTACGACATAGCCTAGGGCTTTCATTGGAGATAAGAAATCTTTATGTTCGTCTGATAGATCTAAGATTCTATCTAGGTTTTGTTCATTTACTGTAATGAATTCAAAATCTTCAGAACCTTCAGCTTGGTGGCAATAATAGAATTCATTATCTACTTTTAAGTAATCACCAGGTCTAAAATAATCTGAACCTTGGTGTCCCCATTTTCCTGCAACTGAAATGTAGATGTTATCTACTTCACGTTCAGGAGAGCGAACCGTGTAGTCTTGGAATGTCTTGTATTCATCGACTCTATTTTTAGTAATAGTTGCGATATCAAATCTTTCACCATTCCTTAGTATATGTAGTTTGACATTTCCATCTGTGTCAGTATCATGCTCTAGCTTAGTTTCACATGTAGCTAGGCTATCACAATTTGATTCGCTGTAGCCAATTAAATCAAGTGTGTCTATGTTTAATTTGTTGAATAGCACTGGGAATGATTTTTTGAAATTTGTTACGTCTTGATCTCCTACTTTCCATTCAAAACTTTCATCTCTAAAAATTTTTTCTCTCATTACTTCTCTAAATTCTGCAGTATATTTGAAATCACTGTTTTGGTTTAATTGCTCTAAGACAAAGTTTAAGTCGTCAGAATCTGAACATGAGGCTATTAAGTCTTTTGAAAGTAGTTCAATGGATTCTTTGTCAGAGTTCAGTTGCTGTGCAGCTGCTACAAGCAGTGCTTTATCTCTTAAAACTGATGAACCCTGTGCTTCTTTTAGTGAAGCAATAAAAGACTCTTTGTCTTCTTTATGTAAGTTCCATACTAGGTTTTCATCATTCTCTACTTTATCTACTAGTTTATTAATTGTTGATTGGCTATAACTGTATGTCTCGTTGCGATTAAAAGCTACTATTAGTGTATTTAAGTGCTCTGAGCTTTCACAGGAATCAATTAGTTTAGATTCCATTTCTTCAATCTTTGAAAGGTTTTCTGCACTTGGACTAAGTGAACGCATCTTTGCTATGAAATTAGCTTTCCTGATAGTATTAGATTTATCATAAATTTCTTCAATCTTTGCTTTGAAACTATCATCAACACTGTCAATCATATATAGTGCTGGTAGATAAGAGTGAGGCATTTTTCTATCTGCTTCGATGAACGCTGTGCCGACTTGTTTTAAAACTGTATTCAGTGAGGCTGGAGTAAAAGCTAGTGTTTTCATATTAGCTTGAATGTTTTCCCCTGAGTTGATTGCATCTAAATTTTCTTTGAAGGACTGCGCTGCTGTCTTAAGATCTTTTATGTATTCATGAGCAACATAGATTGGGTTATCTATATCTTGAGTAGCAGTATTGAAATATTCAACTACTGGATCTAGAAAATCAAAGTTCCAATTTTCTGGTATCGGTTTTTGCTTAGCTAATATATCTTTAAAAAAAGGTTTGTTAATAACTAGTTCTGGGTAGCTTGTTGCTTTTTCTGCAGCGATTTGTCTGAACTCTGAAGTATCCATGCCTAAAAATTCCATTGTTCTAGTTAGATTCAGCATTTGGTTTAAATTACCATCTTCTTTGAAATTTTCAATATCATTAGCTATTACTTTTGAGGCATATTCATGTATAGCATCATGACTGAGAGTTGTATACTTTTTCAGCGCCTTTGTTAATGAAGATAAACTGGATTCATTTTCATAATCCTTTGTAAAGTTTTTATGCCAACCAGCAGTACTCTCAATATCTGCACCACTGTGAGAGTCAACTTTTAGATTTGAAAAGACATACTCTCCAAGTGGGGGGGCGTATGTTTCAAGTACTTCAGGGCGAATAGCCTCAGCTTTATAGATGTTTCTAAAAACGCTCTGAGCTTGTGTTACCCCATTTACATAAAAACCATTGTCATTAGCCAGCTGAGCTAAAGCTGTTTCAATTTTTTCAAAGTTTTCATCTCCCAAGTGATGTTCATGGTGAGCCCAGCATAGTTCCCAGCCACCAATTTTATTCTCTTTATAAAAACCATCTTTTAATTTATCAGGTTCTAAAGCTGATATAAAGCTGTGAACTAAATCACCATTACCAAATTTAAGCGCATATCTAAAGTATTTACCACCTTCTTTAGATTTGATAAATTCTTCACTATTAACATATTTAGTTAAAGCTTCTCTAATGTCATCATTTAAATGATATTTTGCATTGCATAAGCCAGCTAATATAAAATGATCAGTATGTTTGCCCTCAATTGCTGAAAAAGATCCGTTCTCATACTTTAAACCAACATGGTTCTCAAAGAAATCAGACGAGTTAATTTGCTTTTTGAAATCTATGTCAAAACCATTGATATCAATATTGTTTTTAGAAACTGTATTAAAATGAATTTTTTGAAAGTCTCTTTCTTGTTTTAGCCAGTCATGTTCTGTTGAGTGGTAAAGCAAATCTCCACATAATGCTTTAACAACAAATAGGTTTCTAATATTATCAAGTAATACTTTTTTGTTTTTTTTGCTAATTTTGTCACTTGTAAATAATAAACTAGCGACTTCTTGGGTTTCACCGAAAGATTTATGTATATCAGGATGCCCGTGCTTTCTTCGCTGGTTAATCGTATAATCACCACTGATATCACCCATTACCCACCAGCCTTTGGCATGCTTACTTAAAAGTAAATCATCAACAGCTTTAGCTCCAGCATCACTGCTTAAAAAATACTCCATGTAGTCTTTTCTACCTTCGAACCAGTTTTCATCGATACACATCTTAAATTTGTATGCAAGGCTTTGCTCGATATCATCCATTACGATGCCATGTCGAGTAAGCTCTTCTTTTACCTCAGGGCTATCTTTAAATTGATAAAGTTCTGCCATGAATAGATCTGTATTTAGGCTTGAACTTTTATCGATTCTTTGTGCAATGTTTAAATTAGCGTTACCGTTTGCTTTTTTCTTAGTTACTATATCTCGCATTCTATCGAAATAACTGTTGCCATATTTGAAACCCTCTGTTAAGTACTTGGTATCTAAAATAGTTGATTTCATATCTTTAGCGTATGTTTCAACCATTGATACAACATCTAACATTCTTTGTTTAGTTCTGGTTAAACCTATCTGAGAGTTTAAATCTTGATTAGGAATACTATTATTTAACTTAATATCAGTATTAGCAGTATTGTTTTCAACATTATTAGTTTTAGCCTTATTAATAGTGCTAGTTGTAGTTGTTTGAATTATATTAAGTCTGTCTATCGTCATTTTTCTTTCTTTATATAAAGATAAAATGCATAAGATGAAGATTTTTTAACACGTATTACGAAATATTATGGGAAAGTTAAGAAATTTAACGAATAATTATCAAAAAAACCGGAACATTGGCTTTTTATGTTCATACATAAGCATAAGGATGATGAGACATTATGACAGACAGTAATTTAACAGCAAGAATTGGTTCCGGATATTACCAGCAAATTGGAGAGGGTAAACAAGTTGGTAATGATAAAATTTGGACTATTAAAATCAACAATGATGCAAGTATTACAGATACTAACCATAGAGGTAAGTATGCATTGATTAAACATAGTGGAGGTGATACTTATATAACTTATGGTACTAAAGATGAAATTACTGGTGCCATTAATAATTCAACACAGCCACAACAGTTGAAAACAAGATATTTTGATGCTAATAACCCTAGTTCTACAAAAGTAGACAATGGTGGAGGTGAAAAGCTTGCCCCTACTGAGGATAATGTTAACAAAGCATGGACATTTGCAAATAGCTCTGATGCTACAGTTAAGCAAACTTGGGATTATTATGCTAGTCAGATTAATACAGATGCAGGTTCTTCTGGGAATCCACTAACCAATGAACAAGATCCACCAACTATTGACGTAGCAAATAGTACAAAAGGTGACCAAGTGCCACTTGATGGTGAGATAACAGCTAAGATAAGTGATGCAAGTAATTTAGCAGATATTGATCAAACGACACTTAATAACTTTGTAAAACTTTATGATAGTAATGATGCAGTAGTTCCAGGAACTCCAACTTACGATAAAGCACAGAAGAAAATAGTATTCAAGCCTTCAAATCCATTAACTGCTGGAGAGGCATATAAGCTTAAGATAGATGATAATATTGTTAAGGATGAGCATGATAATAAGTTAACAGGTGCTCCAGATATAACCTTTACTGCTAAGGCTGCTTCACCAACTAATGAACAAGATCCACCAACTATTGACGTAGCAAATAGTACAAAAGGTGATCAAGTGCCACTTGATGGTGAGATAACAGCTAAGATAAGTGATGCAAGTAATTTAGCAGATATTGATCAAACGACACTTAATAACTCTGTAAAACTTTATGATAGTAATGATGCAGTAGTTCCAGGAACTCCAACTTACGATAAAGCACAGAAGAAAATAGTATTCAAGCCTTCAAATCCGTTAACTGCTGGAGAGTCATACAAGCTTAAGATAGATGATAATATTGTTAAGGATGAGCATGATAACAAGTTAACAGGTGCTCCAGATATAACCTTTACTGCTAAGGCTGCAGGTGGTGGTGCCGACACTACGGCTCCTGTTCTTCAGAACTTTGATCCAAATGCGACCCCTCCTCAAAAAACCTTTGATCCGGCGAACTTGTTCTTCCAGTTTGATGATCAGATAAAAGAGGCAGGTCTAATTATAAAAGATAATACCGGTACTGATATTACAAGTCAGTTTACGATTACGGTAGAAGGAAATAAAGTTAAAGTTGCTGGTCCATTTAAAGATAACGAGAAATATAAATTTACCTTTGGTTCAGGTTTAACGAATGTAGATGGTAAATCATCTACTGCAGGTATCATCCGAACCCTAACCTCGCAAATTCCTGAAGAGGATTTGTCAACCCCCTAAAATCTTAGACAGCTTTGTATCTTAAATTTATATTTTTAGTAATAGAATCAATTTTCTCCTGATATCTATTTTTAAAATCAGAAGGAGACATTTTAAGAGCAGAATGAATTCTTTCTTTGTTGTAATAGTTGATAGTTCCACAGATTGCTTCAATTAGCTGAGCTTTATCCTGAAATCTATTTGTTGCCCCCAAGTCAAATTTAAATCCAGAGTAGAAAGCTTCTTGAAAGCTATTTTCCCAAGGAGAAGCTTTTTTGCTCATTGAAATATTGATTCCGTGTTTTTTAAGTAATTTTGTGTAGCTCTCTGATTTATATTCACTTCCTTGATCACTATGTAATATTTGTGGAAGCTCTGCTGCTCTTTGTTTAGCGTGATTAAAAGCTTCTTCAACCAGGTCTGTACTATGATCTGTTCTGATGCTGAAGTCAACTATTTCCCGAGAAAAAATATCAAGTATTGTTGCAAGATAGATGAAGCTATTTTTGAATGGAATGTATGTGAAATCAGAAGCCCAGACTGCATTTGGCCTAATTGGGTACAAATTTTTTGTTATATTTGGATATGTTAATTTTGACTGATTATGATTTTCTTGGAGAGTGTAAAATAAATTGTGTAAATTCCTTTAAATAAAAAGGAGAAAACATAAATGTCAAACATAAAAGAATATGC
>JAKVAO010000098.1 GCA_022447685.1 Candidatus Caenarcanales bacterium
TTAAAGCGGCTTCTAGCAATCAGTACTTACAAGATATTCTTTTCCAAAATAGCTAAGACGACTTTGCGGTTGCCCTGTACCATGGATGTTAGCATTATCGGCAATGTCATTATTGGTGAGGGTTTTGTCTTGGATTTTAGAGCCATTGATAGATCCATCTTGGATTTTATTACCGTGTACTGACTTATCTTTTAATTTGTTACCATGAATATTTGCATTATCGGCAATGTCGTTATTGGTGAGGGTTTTGTCTTGGATTTTAGAGCCATTGATAGATCCATCTTGGATTTTATTACCGTGTACTGACTTATCTTTTAATTTGTTACCATGAATATTTGCATTGTCAGCAAAGTCATTATTGGTAAGGGTTTTGTCTTGGATTTTAGAACCTGTGATTGTATTATCTGCTAGCTTATTTGAATGTATAGATTTGTCTTTGAGAGTGGCAGAACCGTTTTGGATTTCTGTTCTTAAATTGTTTAAAGCAGTTTGGGTAGCCAGGTTATTGATTGTTTCAGTTTTAGCATAATCAGCTAAATCTTCTTGAGTAGCAAGAGTTCCAGAACTTGGAAGGTTTAAATTTGTTTCTGCGCTGGTATTAAGAACTATGTTGTGATCGCCAGTAAGAGTCATAGCTGCACCAGTTTCACCATTCAGAAGTTTCTTTGCGCTTTCACTATCTTGGTTTTGAAGAGCATTCATTGTTACTTGTAATGCATTTAACCTAGAATCGATTGCATTTACATCATCTGTAGTTGCAAGTTTTCCTGAGCTTGGAAGTTCGATTTCGCTATCTTCAGCATCTTCACTGGTATAGAAAGTTACTTTACTTGTTCCTGTGTAGTTAATAGTTGCAGATTTGGATTTAGTGCTAAGTAGTCCATGGCTGTTAACTGACTGAGGGACTATGTTTGGTAGTGAAGGTATATTGGGGAGGCTAGATCGAGATTGATCCATAATGATTCTTTGTCTAGAACCTCTGCTTGTGAAATATAGAATTCCATTAGAATATTCGAATGCACCATCTATGCTTCTATTGCTTAACTTAGAATCATTGAACTTCAAAGCTGCTTTATTGCCTTTACTAGCAGGAATTTCAATTAATGCATTCTCTGTTTCCAATGTATTTGCTTCAGGGATTTCAATTTTGGCTACAACTGCATTAATAATATTTTCAAAATTGATTTCTTCTCCAGCATTAGAACCTAGTTTTACAGCTAATTCATTGCGAATCTGACTTAAAATATCTTGTTTTAAATTGAAAATCTCTTCTTCACTTAAGCCAGAGTTATTTTTTTTATTGTTGTTTGTTCCACCGTTGGAGTTGCCTGTTCCGATATCTTCGAATACATCATCCAAAATATTATGGTTTTTGTTTTTCTTTACTGAAGATGATCTAACAATCGGTATACTGATTTTATAAATTCCATCAGCACCCTTACGGATATTGACTTTTTTGGCTTGGGTTCTTGGAACAATCTCGAACTGCACTCTATTGAAGAACAAAGAATCTAAATTACATTCACTAAAACTATTGTCTTCACATTCTATAGTCGAGCTTTGTAAGTTTGATGAAAGGTTTGAATTCAATGATAAGTCAGAATGATGAGGAGAAAAAGCACTTTGGCTTTCAGTAAAATCACCTCTGAAGTTATAGATAGCTCTATGAGTACTTGCCCAAGAACCATCAGACTTATGTAAAGCTATATATATTTCTTTTTCACCAGTGAATGGAGGAACTTTAATTTGAAAAAATAATCTTCTTTTATTTCTTGAACCAGTAGGAAAACTCAGGTCAGCGCTTGCAAGTATTTCTTTCTCATTATTCTGGTTCAACTCATAAGTAATAACTTTGAAAGATTCAGTGTAATTATTATCAATGAATAATGGTCTAGTATCAACAACAAATGTTAATTCAGGTTCTCTGTCTGAGGATAAGAACTTATCAAAATCCTCATCCTGCGCGAAAAATGGTATTTCGCAATCTCCATTTACATATTCAATCTCTACAAAATCTGCTTTTGCAGGGTTAATTAAGAAACAGAATACTGCTATCAGAATAAAATATTTTAAAACTGTTTTTATTTTATCTCCCATTGTTTAGCCCCCCTGAAATTATTCATTACCCTTACATATAGATGAGTCCACTTTTCAGTCGCTTTGCTACTCCACTAGAAGTACCAAACTAGTCAGCATATACTCCATTCGGTCTAGTTTGAGCGGGCTGCACAGCTAGAATTTCATCGTTTTCGCCGGCGTCAAATCCTCATGTGATTCACCCCACAAAACTTCGTTTTGCAGGGACCCCAGGTTTATTTTTGTAAAGCGTCCAATGCTAGCGCATGTACTTATCGCTGCGGTTTTTCCTTCTCCTCAGCCTCGAACTTATACGCTGTAGAGCCCGCTCAAGATCTTGAGCTTATAATTTCTTCGTTTTCGCTGAGAATTCGAATTTATCTATCTACATCTGGAAGAATAACATCTAGAGATGAGAATATGGCAACTATATCAGCTATAGGCTTACCAACTGCCATCTCTGGTAAGAAATTAGTTGGGAACCATGATGGTGATCTCCACTTAAGTCTATACGGAACAGCAGTACCATCAGTAATCAAATGAACACCAAGCTCACCTCTTGGTGATTCAACAGCAAAATAAGTTTCACCAGCTGGAGCTTTGAAACCTGGCATAATTTTCTTCGCTTGAAGATCTTTAGGTCCTTGAGCTTCTTCTCCCCCAGGTAGTGCTCTGATTTTCTCGATGGCTTGAAGAATAATCTTACAAGATTCACGAATTTCATCGACTCTACATTTGTATCTGGCGAAGATATCACCTTCAGTTCTAGTTACTACTTTAAAATCAAATTCATTATATTTAGAGTATGGCTTAGCAGTTCTGATATCATAATCAACTCCAGAAGCTCTAATATTAGGTCCAGTTAAACCAAATAATCTGCCCTGAGTGGCATCGATAACACCAACTCCTTTAGTTCTAGATGTAAAAATAGGGTTATTGGTGATGATATCTTCATATTCATCAGTGAAGCCAAGCAATTTCTCTTTTACTAGTTTCTCGACTTTCGTGTACCAACCTTTAGGAACATCTTTGTGAACACCACCAATTCTCATGTAGTTGAACATCATTCTCTGTCCAGAAATTTCTTCAAGTACAGAAAGAATAGACTCTCTATCTCTAAATGCGTAGAAAGGGAAACCCATCATCGCACCAAGGTCAAGCATGAAAATACCCAATGATAATTGGTGAGAACAGATTCTGTTAAGCTCAGCTGTAAGTATTCTCAGGTACTCTGCTCTTTCTGGAACTTCTAAGCCTGCGATTTGCTCAACTGCTGATACGTAAGCATGGCTATCGCTCATTCCAGCTAAATAATCAACTCTATCAACTAAAGCTTGATATTGAACAAAGTTACGGTTCTGCGCCAGCCACTCCATTCCTCTATGCAGATAGCCGATTACTGGCTCACATTCTTTAACGATTTCACCTTGAAGAATTAATTTAAGTCTCAATACACCGTGAGTAGAAGGGTGCTGAGGACCCATATTGATGACTAAATCTTCTGTCTTTAAACCTGTAGTTTCAATATCAGAAATTGACATATATATAATATTAACAGGACTTTTTGCATTCCCCAAGATCTTTGAGAATTTTTAGTCTAAAATGTATTTTTAGCATGCAAAGTCGAAGAAGATTAGATTTTTATGAAAGTCCAGAATTAGATATTATTGTTTGTCCTTGGGGCTTTGGTGGAACTGATAATCTCGCTCAAGAAGGGGCTCACAGTATTCTTGGGGATACTGAATTGGTGCGTGCTTTAGAATCTCTTAAGGTTAAGGTGAATTTGATAGAGCCTCCAAGTCTTGGTCCTTTCGAGATTCAGGAAGATCAGAATCGAATTAGAAATATTGAAGCTATTACTAGTGTAAACCACTGGCTTCGTGAGCAGGTTTATCTCTCTAGAGGGATTGGGCATATGCCTTTGGTTTTAGGTGGTGATGCAAGCTTAAGTATTGCAAGTATTTCAGCTCTAAGTAAGTATTACCGTGAACAGTCTAAGACTGATAGTTTTGGGGTTCTGTGGTTTAGTAATCATTTCGGTAACAGTTCTCCAGAAGTAACTAAGAGTTGGAACGCTAATAGAATGGCGCTTACGGCGCTTAGTTATGGAGATAGTCATGATAAAGTTCACGAGGACTTTAGAAGTTTAATCTCTGCTCCAGATATGCATTATCCGATAGTTAATAAGAAGAACATAGTGCAGCTTGGTATTAACCATAGATCAGCACAGGAAAATGTCGAACACGAGTATTTGGTGATGGAAGATCTTATGGAGCTTGGTATTGCTGGTTCAATACTTATCGCTCTTGAGAAACTCTCTCACTGTGAGCATATTCATGTGGTTTTAGATCTGAATGTTTTTGATTTAAGTGCTGTAAGTAATTATTCACTGGGGCAGATGAATTATCGGGAAGCTATAAGTTTGGCTAGGACTCTGGATTTGAAGCTTAGAAGAATGAATAAATTATCTTCGATAGATGTTGTTGAGCATTGCCCGAGTCGTGAAGCTTGGGATAAGCGTGGTGAAGCTTCTGAGTGGGTTGTTGATATTTTAGAGAATATATTTGGGGCTAATGTCTTTAATGTTGCTCGGAAGTATTAGTTTAAAGCTTGGTATTTAGCATAATTTTCAAGAAACTCTCTAGGGTATTGAATAATTTTTGAGATAACCTTAGGAATTTTACTAGAGGCAAGAAAAAGACTAGGAAGGAACTCCGGGATATTAACCCCATTTTCTTTTTTTGCATCGACTTTATCGATAACTTCAGAAGTTTTAAGAATTAAATCTTTAGAGTTTGTTTGATTAACTCCCTCTTTACTAATATCAGTAAGGATTTCACTTAGATCTTCGAAGTAATTTTCATCAGCAAAAGCTTCAATAATTTTTTCAATTTCAGAATTGATTCCAGTTTGATCGAGGCTTCCTTTTAAATCTAGAAGCTTAATTAACATGTTACATTTCAAAAGTTCAGATTGATTTGAATCACTTAAATAGTTTTTAAGAGGCTTTGGAAGTGATTTGTTGATCTCAAGAAGATTTTTTCTAGCTTGGTTAAAATCACTTAAGGTATTTTTTACATTACTTGGATTAAGCTTTTTAATTAGATTAGGTAGGTTTTTAACACTAAAATTATTAGCGACATTCATAATGAAATCTTTTTTGTTTTTGATCTTACTTAACTTAGGAGTAATCATCTTTCTAAAAGTATTTAAAAGAATGTTTTCAGAGTTTTTCAATTCATTAGAAATTTTGATTAAATCTTCAGAATTAAAAAGCCAGTCTCTGACTTCTTTATCTTGAATAATTTTTAATAAATCCTGGATTTGTTCATTTGAAAAAGAACTAAGTAAATCTAAGTTATGTTCATTTTGAATGAACTCAAGTAACTTCTCAGGAGGTTTATGTTCTTTCATTTTTTCAGCAAGCCCGAGATCAATGAAACGAAAGTGCTCTTCACCTTTAAAAATATTTCCACCATGTGGATCTAGGTGAAAGACATTGTTTAACATGAAAGCATAGAGCTTACTTAAAAGTTTGTTGTCTTTTTCGGCTTCTTCTTCACTGTAGTTATTATCTTTTTCAAGTTTAGATAAAGATGGAGAATCATCAAAAGATTCAACCATAATTTGAGAGTTAGACAGTGACTGGTCTGGTGTCGCTGTTTGTATTTTCATATCTCCTGAATCAAAGTTCTCTAAAGACTTTTGCATATTAAGCATAAAATCCATTTCATTATTTAAATTACTTTCGATTTTAATGTCTTTAAGAATACGATCAACATAGTTAGGTACATAGTTTACGTTAAAATGTTCTTGAAGTTTTTTAGATGCGGTGTTGAACATTCGATTTAAATCTTGGCTTTCTTGGTCAAGATTCTTACCAGAAGTGATTTTTAAAACTTTTAGGACTTTTTTAATACCATCAATGCTAATTTTGAAAACGGTTTTCATACTTGCAGCAGCAAGTAATTTATCAAATTTAATTTTATCTTTTAAAGCAAAGATATTAGGCTGTGTAGATAAACTGATTAGAAAAGATCTCATAGAACATGGGTTAGCATTCTCTTTTAAGTTTGCAAGTGCTTCAGTGAATTTTGGGAATTTCTTTTCTATAGAAGGTTGTGAAGAAAGAATTTGTGCAAGTTTAACTCCTGGAGCCTCATAAGCAGCTAAAATTTTAGCTGTCATCTCTTCAAAGCCATAATCATTTTCAATAGTTTCTTTATTGAAAAGAGTGTTAATGACTCTCATTTTTTTCACTTCATCTTCAGATTCGAAGAGGTCTAAAAATACACTGTAGATGAGGTCTTTAAGTTTGTTATTTTTATCATCTCCGGGAATTTCTTGGTAGTATTTATCACGAATAAATTTATCGAAGAAAGCAGTTCTTAAATCTTTATGTTTTTCTTGGAACAGTCCTTCATCACCGATGAAAATATTTTCAAGAGCATCTTTTCTAAATGAGTAGATGTCTTTGAACATGTCTTTTAGTTCGTTTAGTTTTACTTGTTTAAGATACTCTAAGCCATTTATATAATCTGGTTTTGTTTCATTTGCATCAATCATCCATGCTAAAGTTTGCATCTTTCGAACTAATAAGATTTTCTCTTTTCTTTCTTCAGCTGCTAGACCTTGTTCTTTGATTTTATCTATTTGATCTTCAAAGCTGCATTGATGCTCTTCTGCATTTGGACTTTGTAACTCGCGTTCTTCAAGCTCATATGCAAGATCATTATCAAAAAGCTGGTCTAATAGATTTCCAGTTGAGTCTTCTTCTGTTTGTCTAGTTAAGTTTTTGAAGCTAAATAAATCTATATATTTGTTTTCGAGGTCTTGAAAATTAAATTCGCTGTTAAAAATAGCTTTTTCTAAATATTCATCTCTTACAATTGATGGCTCATCCAGTATTGAGGTTATCAATTCAATTTTTTCATCTAGCTTTTCAGTTTTATCAATATTAAGGTCATAGTATTTTTGTGATAAAAAAAATGATTTCTCTTTTTTTAGAAATGAATCTAGGAGCTGCTTTTGAGTGCTTTTGTCTAATGTGTCGAACCGCTTATTATTGAACATCTTATTAATCATTGTGTCTCTTGCATTAGATTTATAAGGTATTAATGTCGTAAGAGTTTCTATTAATTTTTCATTAGACGTGGACTTATCATTAAGTAAAGGTTGGATTTGTTTATGGCAGTTTCCAACTGCCAACTAATATGGAGTACAAATTTAACTAAAAACTAAGAAAAAAGGCTCATAGATATAAAGCAAAAACCATATGAGCCAATACAAACG
>JAKVAO010000099.1 GCA_022447685.1 Candidatus Caenarcanales bacterium
AGTCTAATTCTGAGGCTGGACTTGATAATATTATTCCTCTACATAAACTGGCTTCCTAATTCGAGGGGTTGACATCTGCTGTCACCCCAGTCGCTTCAAATACTAAATCACCAGAATCTGGATCAAAAATGTATGATGCTCCTCCTCCACTTGCTGTGACTAGAGCATAATTACCTGTTAATTTAACATATTCTCCAAATCGATCTTGATTAGCGAGAGCTGAGGGTGTTGTTAGTTCTTTATCTAGTTCCCCTGTTGTATAGTCATATATATATGCTCTACCACCATAACCAGGTGCAGGATTCGTTCCCGATGCATAATTACCTGGTGCACCTATTAAAACCTTATCTCCAAATACTGAGAAGCTAGTTCCTAATTTTTCTCCAGCAGCTCCAGTAGCTCCAGTAGCTGATGTAATTGTTCTTATTAAGTTACCGGTTGTTTTATCCAAAACTTGAAATTCACCTTCAATATTATTTGCAACAATATTAGAGCTTAGTATAAAGTCATCAGTCACTTCAAAATCAGAACCAAAGAATCCCGTTGTTCCGTTAGGTGCTTCAATTTTATTCAAGAAAGTGCCATCTGATTCAAATCTAAAGATAGCTCCTCTAGTACCATTGCTGTTGGTATGTTTAGTTGCATTGATGTATGCAATACCGTCTTTTAGAGCTACTTCTGCCCCAAACATATCTCCATCTGAATTACTATCAGGATTGACATCATTATCTGATTTTAAACTAGCTTCAGTAAAAGTAGTCTCTAGCGCTCCAGTTGAGATATCGAATAAATATGCTGCACCGACAAAATCATGGTCAAGTTCAAATCCTTGTGATTCATTTACATTACCGTCTGCGCCGATTAAAATTTTGCCGTTTTCTATGTCTACACTGTCCCCAAACTGTTGGTTTACAGTAGTGTTGTCTGGTGTAACTATCTCTCGAATTAAATTATTTGTCTGTGCATCGAATATATAGACACTTCCGTTCATGTCATTGGTACCTTCTGGATCTGAATTATTATTTCTGGGAGCGCTGGCTACTATGTATTGATCATCGGCATATCTAATTCTTAAGCTATCATCGATATCTCCATTGGGTGCTATAAAATCTCTAACAAAATCTGGAGCTCCGACTGTACTAGGTGCGTTATTTGTAAAATCTAAGTTGTAACTGTCACTATTAGGTAATCCTGTGTTTTTTATCTGTGCGAAGCTACCATCGAAGAGGCTTTGCCCATTTAATGTGGTGCTAGCTACTATCTCATCGATTTGATCAACCAAAGAATTAATATCATTCTGAGCATTATCTAAGTCAGTGCCAGTCAGTACTCCATTGTATGCATCGTCAACAATTTGCTGAATTTGTTCTATATTAGATTTAACTATATCGAAGCTTGCTTTAGCGATGTCTAAGTCACTTAATGTCGTTGATAAACCATTTTGCACACTGCTGATAGTTCTTGCTTCCCAGAGATTCTCTCTACTAGCAACTACCCTAGAGAAGCTATTTTCTTCTGTATCACCTGAATTTTTAGTTTGAAAATTGGTTCTAGTAGCCTGGTACTCGTATATAGCTGAGTATCCGCTCTTATTAACAGTGTCTGTGATTCCTATACCAGACATATGTCTTCCCCCGATAATAATTTCATGCCACATTCTCTTACATTTAAACCATTATCTTGGTAACTTCTCTGTTTTTTTGACTAGATTGTTAGAACTAGTACATATTGGGTATAGAACTAAAAGGATAACCGAGAGTCGAGTTCGCATCACAGGGGGGGGGGAATGCAGCAATCTTTAGTTTTAAATACGAATATAGATAGTATGATTGTTCAGTCAGCACTATCAAAGCATACTGCGAACGTTAATACGTCTACTGAAAGACTTGCAACTGGTTTCAGAATTAATAGACCTTCTGACGATTCAGCTGGATATGTTTATAGTGAAAAGCTCGACTCACAAATCCGAGGTATAGATGTTTCACAAAGAAATATTAATGACGGTATTGCTTTATTAGACACTGCAGATTCAGCTTTAACTACAGTTGTAGATAATCTACAAAGAATCAGAGAATTAGTCGTAGAGGCTGCTGGTGGTGGTCAGACAGACCCACAACTTGATGCCTCACAGATTGAAATTAATGAGTTAGTTGATGAGATAGATGATTTAAACACCAATACTCAGTTCAATGGAAGAAATTTATTGGATGGAACATTCTCTATAAATTTACAGATAGGTCCTAACGCTAATGATACCTATGCAATAGATTTTTCAGATACTAATCCTAATGATGATGAAAAAATCCATTTAACTACATCTACTTTTGCAACTGGAGTTGGAGCTGAGTTGGCAGATGAAGGTGATATTGGTTTTGGAGCTGGTATGGCATTATATGATATTTCCTTATCGCCCAATGTTCAAGATAGAGCTGGAACTATAGGTGGTTTGAGTGCTGGTGGTACTGATGAGCTTACAGCTTTGGATCAGATGATTAGTAACCTTTCTGGTAACCAAGCAGTTGTTGCAGCTAAAAGAAATAGATTATCATCTGAGTTTAACTATTTAACAGATCAAAAATTTAATTTAGAGTCAGCTAAATCTAATGTAATGGATGCTGATATTGCTTTAGAGTCTACTAAGCTTACTGTAAATCAGGTTCTTCAACAGTCTGCTGTTACTTTACTTGCACAAGCGAATGCTGCACCAAACTTGGCTTTAGCATTGATTCCTTAATTCTTAAGTTTAAAATGGTGGACGGTACTGGACTTGAACCAGTGACCCCTTGCGTGTCGAGCAAGTGCTCTACCAACTGAGCTAACCGTCCGATTGTTACTTAATAGACTAAATACCTATCACAGTTTTAAAATTATACTGTATTTATTTCATTAGATCCTTTTGTAATAAAAATTTAAATTTCGATATGCTACAATTATCTTAATGTATAGTCTTGATATAAATTTTTTGAAGGATTATCAGGTTGAGGGAAGAGTACCAAAATCAAATAATAATGAGATTCTTTCATTTGAGCGGCTTGAAAAAGACTTGGACCAAGTATTTAAAAGAGAAACTTGTGAAGTCGATCATAATAGCAAAACAATTTCTTCTCCTGTAATTCCTAGAAGTTTAAGGGATTTTTTATCCACTAATTTTGATAAGGCTGGTCGCTATAAATTAGTGTGTCCTATAAAAGCTGTTTACTTCGATCCCAATAAAGAATCCCCAGATGTTGAGTATGCAGCACTTAGTAGTTATAAAAAAAGTATTGAACATAATCACACTATATTTGTTGATGTTGAAGAACCTGGTAATAAATATAAAATTAAATTTATTGACTATGACCACATCATTTTTTCTGCTTATGATGAACCTAAGCCTAATCTTAAAGATAATTCATTTGAGCTTGAGGTGAATTTAAAAGATAATAAAATGAAAGTACAGTTTAGGGACAAAGAAATTAATTTAAATGACAAAAACTCTATGGGAGCTAAATTTGCAAACTTCTTTCTTAGCTTTCGAGATTCCTCTAAACTTAAAACTAATAATTACAGCTTTTATGAAAAGGGAAAACTTGTTAACAATGAAGAAATAATATCTTCAATAAACAAACTCAAGAAGGATTTACATAAAATACCTACATTTAACAACTTAGTTACTTAAAGCTAACTCTTTATTTTTAACTTTATTATTTTCATCAACCAGAACTATAGTTGGGTGATGGTTTTCAAGCTCTGCTTCATCTAGTAAAGCATATGAGCAGATAATTACTAAATCATTCTCTTGGAAAAGTCTAGCAGCAGCTCCATTGATACCAATATCACCGTCTTTACCTTCTATAGCGTAAGTAATAATTCTTTCGCCGTTGTTTATATTAAGAACTTGTACTTGCTCAAATTCAAGTATTCCAGCTTCTTCAAGAAGTTTCTTGTCTATAGTAATACTGCCTTCATAGTTAAGATCACACTGAGTGACACTCGCTCTATGAATCTTCGCTTTCAGAATCGTTCTCTGCATCTTCTTGTTCTTTTTTAGCTTTTTCTATTTCCTTGATCTTGGTTTTGTCAGGACCAGGAATAATAAATACTATCATAGATCTTCCTGTCATTTTGCCGACATCACCTTCAGGGTGTCCTTCATAGACTAGATCATTTAAAAATCTACGAGCTAGGTCTTGAGCTAGATTCTGATGCTGCATCTCTCTACCTCTAAGAGTGATATTGAGTTTAACTCTTTTCCCTTTATCTAAGAACTTTTTAGCTTGGTTTAACCTAGTGTTGTAATCACCAATATCGATATTATATCTAAGCTTAATTTCTTTAAATTCATTAGAGTTTTGTTTTTTCTTTTGAGTTTTTTCTTTTTTGCTTAGTTCAAATTTATATTTCCCATAATCTAAAATTCTAGCTACAGGAATTTCTGATTTGTCAGATACAACGAACAAGTCCAATTCTTGTGATTTTGCAATTCTGAGGGCCTCTTCTTTAGAAATTGTTCCTAAGTTGTCTCCGTTTGAATCTATGACTCTAAGAGACTTTGCGCGAATATTTTCATTCAAAGGTATATTTAATCGAGGCCTTCTGCCTCTAAAGTTTCCGCCCTTTTTAGATCTAAAATTTGTTGAATTAATTCTGTATTGTCTCCTGTTTTACTATGCTTATTTTACCCAAAATTCCCAAATAAGGCTACACCTTTGCGTATTTCCGCAAGTTTCAAGCAAAATTCGGTACATGCTTTAAGACTTTCAGATGATGCTTTGTTTTTGCCAACTATCTCAAAAGCCGTCCCATGATCAACACTAACTCTAACATAAGGTAAGCCTACAGTTAGATTAACTGCGTTAAATCCAGCTACAGTCTTGATTACTGGTAGTGCTTGGTCGTGATAGGCGGCTACATATAAGTCATAGCTTTGTTTCTTCTTCTGAAGATATTCTTGTCCTGCCTGTGCGAAGAGTGAATCCGCTGCTTGGACTTTGGAGACATAAGTGGATGAGAATTCTTTATTTAGATTTTCTATTTCCTCTCCCATGAACTCCAATTCTTCTTTGCCGATAAGTCCATTCTCTCCACAATGCGGATTTAGACCTGCTACTGCGATATTAGGATTAGTTATATTAAAGACTTTTTTCAGAGCGTGAATTGAATTAGTGATAGTTTTTCTGAATTTAAGTTTAAGCTCTTCTGAGACATCTTTGATGGCTACATGTCTAGTGGCTAGTACTGTTAGAAAGTCTCCACAGGCAAAGAACATCTCGACTTCATCTCTATTGAGTCCGTTCAATTTCGCTAGAAACTCTGTCTGCCCACTGCTGCTATCACCCGCCATATGAAGAGATTCTTTGGAGACAGGTCCAGTAACTAGAAAGTCTATTTCATTTTTCAGGGCAAGTTCATTTGCTTTGATCAGCGTAGAGATACTGTGTTCTCCTGAGATTTCACTTGGCTCTCCCATTTTTACGAATTGTTTTTTGATTTCGAAGTCAAGTAAGTCATCAATAAGAATGATTTCTATTAGATCTTTATAGGGGCTCAAAGCCAATTCATTAGTGAATTTCTCGAATATTTCAGGACCGATTCCGGCTATATCTCCAAGCGTATAAGCAATTTTTATTCTTTCCTGAAGTTTAGATAAGTCCATGAATGCTATAATTATCGCATGAATACTACGACATCTACATTAATTGAAACTAGTAATATTGAAATCACTCCTGCAATCAAGGAGTATGCTGAATCCAAATTAGAGAGAGTTCACAATCACTTCGACAGCTTAATCCAGAATCATCAGATCAAAGTTGTACTTAGTGTTGTTAAGAACCATAAAAGTAATAATCAGAAAGCAGAAATAACTATAAACCTTAAAGGTGGTCACGTAATCAGATCACATTCATTTGAAGATAATGTTTACGCAGCTATCGATACTGTAATCGATAAGTTAGAGAGACAATTACGTAAGTTCAAAACTAGAATTTACAACAGAATACATAGAGGTAAGAGTATCAAGACCTTTGGTTTCGAGGAATCTATCGATAGTGGTGCATTTGAAGTGCCTGATGAGCTTGCTGATGATGTTAAAGAATACCAAGAACCTAAAATCATCAAGACTAAGAGATTTAAGATGGAGCCTATGGATCCACAAGATGCAGTTGAATGTTTAGCTGACTGTGGTCATAACTTTTATATGTTCTTGAATATTTATTCAAATAAGATTGCTGTAGTTTACCAAAGAGAAGATGGTGACTATGGTCTTATTGAACCTGAAACTCTTCAAGTTGACAATTAAGGCTACTTCTAAATTTTGATTTAACATAGAGTTAATACTTAATCTGTTAGTATTAACTCTATGTTATGTTTAATGAATTTGCTCGAAAATATATAGCTACACTATGGTTGGTAATGAGGTAGCTAATGCTAGTTAAATGTACCCAATTTCTAGGGACTATCTATTGATTTATAGACTTAAAGATGCTGAGACAATGCCAGACAATCTATTGTTAAAAATCAATAATTCTGCCGATAAGCTTCGTAATAAACTGTCTGTGCAGTACTAGCCAAATTTAAACATCTAGCTTTGCCAGAACTCATCGGAACAGTAAGGAAGTTCTCTCCATACATTTCATTGAAAACTTTAGGTACTCCAGAGCTTTCAGAACCAAAGACAAGGTAATCACCAGTCTTATAGCTAACATCCCAGAAAGATTTACTTACCTTACTACTAAGTATATATAATGAATTTCCTGATTTGTTTTCGCAAGCATTATGACTAATAAATTGTTCAGATTTTAGAAATGCTTCCCAATTTTCATGGACACTGTAATCTAGATCTTGCCAATAATCCATAGCAGATCTTTTTAAGTACTTATCATCTATTTCGAAGCCCAAAGGCTTGATGAAATGTAATTTAAGATCGTTTGCTACACACATTCTTGCTATATTGCCCGAGTTTTGTGGTATCTCTGGATTGTAGAGAACTATATTAAAGAAATTTTTGGGACGATTTTTATTCATGATTCTTAATGTTGATAATTTTATCAATATTTATGCAAAGCCATAAAATGTAGAATATTTTGCTTTGCTTTTTAAATTAAGTATTAAAAATAATACTATAAATATTTTATATCTCTTATCTTAGTAATTAAGAATACTAGATATGAGAAGCATGTTAAGAAATATTTATTTTGTAATAGACTAAAGTATTAACTTGAATATTTCAATTTGGGTAACTACTCAGGTAAGTTGAAAATTAGCAGCAAATATGTTTTGGCAAGCTAGAATTGCAGATTGTCCTAATCTTT